>CBINOW010000061.1:0-24692 GCA_966252395.1 uncultured Oleiharenicola sp.
AGACGCTGTTCCTGTCCAACGCCGCCGGCAGCCTGCGCCCGCACATCGGCGTGAGCGAACTCATGCTCATCACGGATCACATCAATTTTCTCGGCCTCAACCCGCTCGTCGGACCCAACGACGACGCCTTCGGTCCGCGCTTCTTCTCCGTGACCGACGCCTGGGACCCCACCGCCCGGGCCAAGATCAAGGCCGCGGCCCGCGACGGGGGCATCACCCTGCACGAGGGCGTCTATGTTGCCTTCCGCGGCCCGTCGTTTGAAACGCCCGCGGAGATCCGCATGGCGCAAGGTTGGGGCGGTGACGCCGTCGGCATGTCGAGCGTGCCCGAGTGCCTGCTCGCCCGGCACTGCGGCATGAAGGTCGCCGGTGTTTCCTGCATCACCAACATGGGCGCCGGCCTCTCCACCGAGAGCCTCACCCACGCGCACACCCTCGAAAACGCCGGCAAGGGAGCCGCCGCGTTCGAAAAGCTCGTGCTGGCCGCGGTGACGGTGCTGTAAGGCCGGACTGTGTGGTCGGGCGAGTCGTCCCGACGAGCCGCCCGAC
Source organism: uncultured Oleiharenicola sp. (assembly GCA_966252395.1). Classification (GTDB taxonomy): domain Bacteria; phylum Verrucomicrobiota; class Verrucomicrobiia; order Opitutales; family Opitutaceae; genus Lacunisphaera. Next base: position 550 of record CBINOW010000061.1, read on the forward strand.
TTGAATTTCAAAGCGGCTGATCCGGAGGATTCGCCCTACCCGCCTGATGCGACCTTTTCGATCGCCTTCGCCAGCTCGACGTCTTTCGCCGTGACCTTGCCGCCGGCCGAATGCGTGTTCAGGCGGATGGCCACGCGATTATAGACGTTGGTCCACTCCGGATGATGATCGGCCGCCTCGGCGTCGAAACCCACCCGGACCATGAAACCCATCGCCGCGCGAAAGGAGGCGAACTTGAACTCCTTCGCCAGCCCGTCGTTTTCAAACCGCCAGCCGGGCAGCGCCGTCAACGCAGCGGTGACTTCCTCGGGGCTGAGCGGCTTGGCCATGGGCAAATAGAGCGCCCTCAATCGCACCTTGTCAAACTTGCCGCCGGCTTCCTAAATTGCGCCCTCTCATGTCGTCACCCTCCCGCGGCCATATCCCCCAGCATGTCGCCATCATCATGGACGGCAATGGTCGGTGGGCCAAGCAGCGCGGGCTGCCCCGGCTGGAGGGCCACCGGCGCGGGGTCGAGACCGTCCGCACGGTCGTGGACGCCGCCCGCGAGATCGGCATCCGCTACATCACCCTTTACGCATTCTCGGTCGAAAATTGGAAACGCCCCCAGGAGGAAGTCTCCGGCCTCATGGGCCTGCTCGACTACTTCCTGAAGCGCGAGCTGAACAACCTCATCAAGAACCGCGTGCGCCTGCTCACCATCGGCCGCACGCAGGAGCTGCCGGAGAACGTCCAACGCGAGCTCAACCGCGTGAAGGAGGCCACCAAGGATTTCAGCGACTGGACCCTCGTGCTGGCGCTCAACTACGGCTCGCGCACCGAGGTGGCCGACGCCGCTCGTGACTACGCCGCCGCCGTGCAGGCCGGACGCGAAAAGGCCGGCGAATCTTCCTGGGAGTCCTTCAGCCGCTACCTCTATACCGGTGCGGCTGGCATCCCGGAACCCGATCTGCTCATCCGCACCTCCGGCGAACTGCGCATCAGCAATTTCCTCATGCTGCAGCTGGCTTACGCCGAGATGATCTTCACCCCCGTCGCCTGGCCGGACTTCGGCAAGGCTGACCTCGAGGCCGCGGTGGAGGAATTTAACCGCCGCGAGCGCCGCTACGGCCAGACGACCGAGCAGCTCAAGTCCGAGCGGACTTGAGGGACCATGGACCAAAGACCAAGGACCAGAGACTAATGAAGCTCAAGCCACAGCACTGTCCGGCGCTCCCTGTCTCCCTAGACTTTTGGTTCCCGGTCCTTGGTCCCTCGTCCTTGGTCCCTCGTCCCTCAGCCCCTTAGTCCCTTCTTTCTCCTCCCCGTGGCCCAACGTCTTTTCAGCACCCTCGTCCTCTGGACCATTTTGATCGGCAGCCTCTGGCTGTGGGGCGCCCACGCCGGCGTCGCCCTCGTCACCGTGCTCTCGGCGCTCACGCTGCACGAATTCTACACGATGGCCGCCAAACTGGGCAGCCGCCCGTTCCGCTGGATGGGGCAGATCTTCAACCTTCTCATCGTCGGCGCTCCCTACGTGCTGGCCTACTTCAGCGAGGAGCCCGACGTGATTGCCAGCCTGCCGGCGGGTTTTCTCGTGCTGGCTTTGGTCGTCTGCTGCGTGCGCGTGCTCGGCGAGCGCGACGCCGCCAGTCGCATCGAGGCCATCGCCGCCACCATGATGGGGCTCCTGTTCGTGTCCTTCATGCTGCACTACCTCGTGGCGATCCTGATGCGCTCCGGCTACGAGGGCGACAACCTCATCCTCTGCGTCTGGACCGTGGCGGTTTCCAAGTTCTGCGACGTCGGCGCGCTGCTGACCGGCCTGGCCTTCGGCAAGCACAAGATGGCCCCCCACATCAGTCCCAAGAAAACCTGGGAAGGCGCCGTGGGCGGCGTGCTCATCTCCGCGGGCGTCGGTGCGACCATCGCCTGGTTCGCCTCGGAATACCTCTCGCCCACCCTCACCCCGCTCGTGGGTGCACTGATGGCACTGCCCATCGCCTTGATCACGATCGTCTCCGACCTCATCGAATCTGCGCTGAAACGCCGCGCTGACATCAAGGACACCGGCGTGCTAATCCCCGGCATCGGCGGCGCCTTCGACCTGACCGACAGCCTCATCCTGACGGCGCCGCTCGCTTATTTCATGTTCCTGTTTCTGGAGTAAACGGGACTGGCACCACGGATTATACGGATGAACACGGATAAAGACGATCAGCTCCCTCTGTCTGTCATCCTAATCGCAGCGAAGGATCCGGAGACTACGGGCATGTCATTCCCCATCGGGACGCACCCGTGAAATCCGTGGCTAAAAAACGCATCGTCCTCCTCGGCGCCACCGGCTCTATCGGTGAGAGCACGCTCCGGGTCATCGCCGCGCACCGCGACCGGCTCGAACTCGTGGGCATCGCCGCCCAGCGCAACCACGTGCGCCTGGCGGAAATTGCCCGGCAATTCGGCGTGCGCCATGTCGGCCTGCACGAGGCCGACGCGCTCAAGGCCGCCCAATCCGATCCCTCCTTCCCTGCCGGCACGCAGTTTCACGGTGGCCTCGAAGGCCTGAGCACCCTCGCTTCCCTGCCCGAGGCCGACACCGTGCTCATCGCCGTCGTCGGCACCGCCGGCCTGCAGCCCGCGCTGGCCGCCATCGCGGCGAAGAAAACCATCGCCCTTGCCTCCAAGGAAATCCTCGTGATGGCCGGCAAGTTCGTGATGGCCGCCGCCCAGGCCAACGGTGTGCGCCTGCTCCCCGTGGACAGCGAGCACAACGCCGTTTTCCAATGCCTCGAAGGCCACCGCTCCAGCGACGTCCGCCGACTCGTGCTTACCGCCTCGGGCGGCGCATTCCGCGACTGGCCCTTGGAGAAACTCGCCTCCGCCACCGTCACCGACGCCCTCAAGCACCCGAACTGGGCGATGGGCCCGAAGATAACCGTGGATTCCGCCACGCTGGCCAACAAGGGCCTCGAACTCATCGAGGCGCAGTGGCTGTTCGGCCTGCGCGCCGAGCAATGCCAGGCCGTGCTCCACACGCAAAGTATCGTCCACTGCCTCGTCGAGTTCACTGACGGCTCGATGCTCGCGCAGATGTGTCCGCCCTCGATGACCTTTCCCATCCAGCACGCCCTGCTCTGGCCCGACCGCGCACCGGCCGGCACCGACACCGCCCTGCCACTGGAGAAAATGTTCAGCCTCGATTTCCGGCCCGCCGACGAAACCCGCTACCCCTGCCTGCGCCTCGCCCGTGAGTCTATGCGCGCTGGTGGCACCGCCCCGGCCGTGTTCAACGCGGCGAACGAGGTCGCCGTGGCGGCCTTCCTCACCGGACGCATCCCGTTCCTTGCGATTCCCCGCGTGGTGGAACATACTCTGTCCCTCATGAAGACCGTTGAACCAAAGTCCCTCGCCGAGGTCATTGGCGTGGACCAGGAAGCCCGCGCGACCGTCACCGCGCACCTGCCAACGGTCGCCTGATCACCATGCTGCAACTGCTCCTCGCTATCGGTCTCGTCACCCTCTCGATCTTCATCCACGAGTTGGGGCACTTCCTCGCGGCGCGCTGGCGCGGGATGGTCGTGCCACGCTTCTCGATCTTCGGCATCGGCAAACCGATCGTAAGCTGGAAGTGGCGCGGCGTGGAGTATTGCATCTGCTGGCTGCCCATCGGGGCCTACGTGATGGTGCCGCAACTCTCCGACCTCGGCGACTTCGAGGGCGACGTGCCCGAGGCCGCGAAGAATCTGCCCCCTGCCAGCTACCTCTCCAAGGTCATCGTCGCCATCGCCGGTCCGGCCGCGAACATCCTCTTTGCGCTCGCCCTCGGCTGCATCGTCTGGGCTGTCGGCGTCAACGTCCCCGCCGAGTTCAACCGCACCGAGATCGGCGAAGTGGCCAGGGAAGTCGTCACCACCGAGGGCAAGACCGTCCCCGGTCCGGCCTTCGCTGCCGGGCTACAGCCGGGCGACATCATCCGCTCGGTCGACGGCAAACCGGTCGCCAATTTTCAGGACCTCATCACGGCCATCATCCTCGGCTCCCAGATCGCCCCGGACGGCCGCCGCGTGACAGAAATAACCCTTGAGCGCGACGGCGCCACTCTCACCAAGCAGGTTTATCCCGAGCTGACCGGCACCGAGGGCCTGCGCACCGTCGGACTGGCCCCGCGCTCCGACCTCGTGGTGGACAAGGTCAACGCCGACTCCCCGGCCGCCCTCGCCGGACTCAAAGCCGGCGACCGCATCATCGCGGTGGATGGCAAGCCGCTCGCCCGACGCGACGAATTGCGCGAGCATTTCCAGAAGAAGAGCACCGAGCCCAGCCTCCTGCTTTTCAAGCGCGACGGCCAGCAACTGACCGCCTCGCTCCAACCTCGCCTGCAGACCATCGAGGGCCAGAACATCTTCCTGATCGGCGTCACCTGGCGCATCGAGACGGTGCTCATGCACCCCACGCCCTTCGCGCAGATCGGCGAAGCCATCACCCAGGTCTACCAGACGCTCTCCAGTCTGCTGAACCGCCAGTCCGACATAGGGGTGCGACACATGAGCGGCATCGTCGGCATCGTGGACAACCTCCAACAGGTCGCCTCCATCGGCATCATCCCCGCCCTCGCGTTCCTGATCGCGATCAACGTTTCGCTGGCGATCTTCAACCTGCTGCCCATCCCGGTCCTCGACGGCGGCCATGTCGCGTTTGCCACCCTGGCCAAGCTGCGGGGCAAGCCGCTCAATCCAATCTGGATGCAAAACGCCGTCGCCGCCTGCTTCGTCCTGCTCATCGGCCTGATCGTTTACGTGAGCTACAACGACATCCGCCGCGCGATCCAGGGCCGCAGCGAGGAACCGCCCGCGAAGACCGCCCCGGCCAAGCCGGCGGAGCCTGCCAAGTAGTTTTTGGAGGCGGGGTGCCCTCACCCCGCGGTCTTGTTACTTGCCCACTTGTCACTTGGGACTTCTTCTTCCCTCGTGTCCTACTGCTCCTCCCGTTTTGCCACCATCCGCCGCCGCACCGTTGAGGTGAAGGTCGGTGGCGTGGGCGTCGGCGCCGCCCATCCGGTCCGCGTCCAGTCCATGACGACCAGCGACACGCAGGACGTCGCCGCCACGGTGAAGCAGTCCATCGCCCTCGCCGAGGTCGGCTGCGAGATCGTGCGCATCACCGCGCCCAACGTGCAGGCCGCGAAATGCCTCAAGGAGATCCGCGCGCAGTTCAACGCCGCGGGCTTCGGCCACATTCCGCTCGTAGCCGACATCCATTTCCTGCCCTCCGCCGCCATGGAGGCCGTCGAACACGTCGAGAAAATCCGCGTCAATCCCGGCAATTACGCCGACAAGAAGAAGTTCGCGGTCAAGGAATACACCGACGCCGACTACGACGAGGAACTGCAGCGCATCCACGATGCCTTTTCGCCCCTCGTGAAGCGCGCCAAGGAGCTCGGCCGCGCCATGCGCATCGGCACGAACCACGGTTCCCTCTCCGACCGCATCATGAACCGTTACGGCGACACGCCGCTCGGCATGGTCGAGAGCGCCCTGGAGTTTCTCCGTATCGCCCGCAGCCATAGTTACCACGACATCATCCTCTCGATGAAGTCGAGCAACCCGAAGGTCATGATCCAGGCCTACCGGCTACTGGTGTCCCGCATGGCGCAGGAGGACATGCACTACCCGCTTCACCTCGGCGTGACCGAGGCCGGCGACGGCGAGGACGGCCGCATCAAGAGCGCCATCGGCATCGGGTCCCTGCTCCTCGACGGCCTCGGCGACACGATCCGCGTGTCACTCACCGAAGATTCCGTCTATGAAATACCCGTGGCCCAAGCCATCGCGGCCAAGGCGATGAGCCTGTGGCGGGAAGCAGATCCTCAGGTTTCAGGTTTCAGGTCTCAGGTTTCGGATTCGATAGACCCCTACCATTTCACCCGCCGCGAGCCCGCCGCGTTGAAGCTCTCGGAACGATGCGTCGTCGGTCCCGAGCAACCGCCGCGAGTCATCGTGCGTGTCGCATCGCTGGACACGCTGCCCGAAGCCGCGCAGGCGCTCTCCGCGCCCAAGCTCAAGGACACGCCCGCCGAAGGCCTGCTTGTGCCCGTCGCCACGCCCGGCGATCTTGCCACGCTCTGCGAAGCCGCCGCCAAAGTCGCGCTGCCGGTGGACTTCCTCGCCTTGGAAATCGCCGCCAGCCTCTCCCCGGAGGTGCTCCAACCGCTGTTGGCGCTCGTGAAGGGACGCATAATGCTCGTGCGGAAATTCGCTTCCGCCGAGACCGAGGCTTTCGCCGCCTTCGCCGATCTTGTGCGTCGACACGGACAGTTCCTCGCCGCCGAGATCGCCCCCGCTGACCTGCCCGCGTTCGCCCCCTTCCTGCGCGCCACGGGCGACGCAGGTCTTGTCTTCACGCTCAGTTCCTCCGCCGGCTCCGGCCACGCCATCGGCGCATATCGCCATCTCGTCGAAACCCTCAAGGTCGCCGGCTCGAGCGCCCCGATCTGGATTCGCAACACCGCAACCACCGCCGTGCGCGGCGACAACAGCTTCCTCTCGAAACTGCTCGAAGCCAGTTTTCTCACCGGCAGCCTTCTCTGCGACGGCGTCGGCGACCTTGTGAGCATCGAGACCGAGGCCGACGTGGCCCGCGCGACCAAGCTCACCTACAACGTGCTCCAAGGCGCCGGCGCGCGCATCTCCAAGACCGAGTTTGTCGCCTGCCCGAGCTGCGGCCGCACGCTTTTCGACCTCCAGACGACCACGCAGCGCATCCGCGCGCAGACCGGCCACCTCAAGGGCGTGAAGATCGCCATCATGGGCTGCATCGTGAACGGCCCGGGCGAGATGGCCGACGCCGATTTCGGCTACGTCGGCGGCGCCCCGGGCAAAATCAACCTCTACGTCGGCAAGAACTGCGTCCAATACAACATCCCCCAGGCCGAGGCCGACGCTCGTCTCATCGCGCTGATTCGCGAACATGGCAAGTGGGTGGACCCCGAGCCGCATCAGCTTTCGCCCGTATGACGGGAGCGAAAGCTGCCGTCCGTAGGCTTGGCGAAGGACGGCCACGTCTCCGCCCACACATCAAGCTACAGCTGACAGGTCAGGTCGCGGGTGCGTGAGTTGTCGGGCGGGATCTCCGAATCCCGCCTTGGTTCGAACGCGATATCGCATTCGCTGGCTCAAAAATCCGTGCGGTGCGCGGGTTCCACCTCACGTTTCGCGCATTCTCCGAGGGAAAATCGCACCCGAGTCCCGTGCGTTTTTTCGCAACACCAAATTGGCAATTTTTATCCACCCGTCGCGTGTGAACAAGATGTCGGGAAGTTGGCCTTGAAACGCATTTTTTGATTCACGTTATTCGCAAAGTCTCTTTTAACCGTTCTCCCTTTCGATTGTTCATTGCCAGCTCCGCAGCGCACTTGGTGCCCGGAACACCCAAGGTTCCCCCAGACAAAGGCCGCCCGGCCTGATCCAGCCACTTCCCCACAGGCTGGCAGCCCCGGCCTCCAGACCCATTTTCCCTTGAGTGAGACCGACCCACGACGCGGCCCAGCCAGCAACCAGTCCGAAGGTGTGAATAAACCCGTCACCTGCGTCCAGTCCATGTCCCACCCCACCCACCAGACCAACCTCTGGGAAACTGTAAAATGTGACCTCAAAGGGCTCTTCCCCGATGATGTGTTCCAGATGTGGTTCGAGCCGATGCGCTGCATCGAGAGCTCCGAGGACTCCGTCACCTTGGGCGTGCCCAATGACTTCGCGGCGATCTGGATCCACGACAACTATCTCGACCTGATTTCGCAGCGCCTGCGCCTCACGGCCGGCCGTCTGGTGTCGGTCAACCTGCGCAAGGTGGACGCCAACGGCGCCCCTGCCCCCCGCGCCGCCGTCGTCGAGCCCAAGGCCAAGCCCGCCCCCAAAAGGACGCTGCGTTACGACGAGCGCTCGGCTGCCGCCGGCTCGCTCAACCCGCGCAATACCTTCGAGAATTTCGTCGTCGGTCCCAACAACCAGCTGGCCCACGCCGCCGCCCTCGCCGTTTCGCAGGCCCCCGCGCAGGCCTACAACCCGCTCTTCATCCACGGCTCGACCGGCCTCGGCAAGACCCACCTGATGCACGCCATCGGGCACAGCATCCTCCAGCGCAACCCCGACGCCAAGATCGCCTACCTCTCCACGGAGAAGTTCACCAACGAATACATCCACGCCATCCAGGAGAACGCGCTGACCAAGTTCCGCCAGCGCTACCGCAACGTGGACGTGCTCCTGATCGACGACATCCAGTTCCTCTCCGGCAAGGAGCGCATCCAGGAGGAGTTCTTCCACACTTTCAACGACCTCTTCGAGTCCCAGAAGCAGATCGTCCTCTCCAGCGACCGCCCCGTCACCGAGATCGCCACCCTTGAGGCCCGCCTCGTGTCGCGCTTCCAGTGGGGCCTCTCCGCCGACATCCAGTCGCCGGACTTCGAGACCCGCGTGGCCATCCTCCGCACCAAGGCCGCCACCCTCAAGATCGACCTGCCGCAGCCCGTGATCGAGTTCATGGCGCAGCACATCTCGAAGAATATCCGCCGGCTCGAGGGCGCCCTGATCAAGATTTCCAGCTACGCCGCCCTGACCGGCAAGGCCCTCGACCTCGCCACCGCCGAGCACCTGCTCAAGGACGTGCTCATGGAGGAGGCCCAGAACCGTCTCAACATCGAGGGCATCCAGAAGCGCGTCGCCGACCACTACCAGATCCGGCACTCGGACATGACTAGCAAGCGCCGGCCCAACGCCATCGCCTTCCCCCGCCAGATCGCCATGTATCTCTGCCGCCAGCTCACCCGCCACTCCCTGCAGGAGATCGGCGAGGCCTTCGGCGGCCGCGACCACGGCACCGTCATCCACGCCGTCAAGACCGTGGAAAACATGATGGATCAGGACGACTCCGTGAAGGGCAGCGTGGATTTCCTGAAGACGCAGCTGGCGAAATAACCCGCCGAAGCGTCGCATCCTGAGCGAAGCGAAGGATCCAGCATTACTTCCGAGCCCGGCCGCAAGCCGGGCTTGTTGTTTTAAGGGTCTTGCCTCTAATCCGTGCACATCGGTGTAATCCGTGGCTATATTTCCTCCGTCATGAACCTCTCTCCCGAACAAAAGCAGGCCGTCACCGCCTGGGTCTCCGCCGGCGACAACCTCTCCGTCGTCCAGAAGAAGCTCTCGGAGCAGTTCAAGCTCTCGATGACCTACCGCGACGTCCGCTTTCTCGTGGACGACCTCGGCCTCGAACTGAAGAACGCCACGCCCAAGGCCGACGTGTCCGACGTCACCAAGGCCCAAGTTCCACCCGCTGGAGCCGCAGCGACCCCGCCGCGGTCTTCGCCCGAGAAAAAAGGCCTCGTGGACAAACTGAAAGAGAAGGTCGGCCTCGGCGGCGACCAGGATGACGCTTCCGAAGACCTCCCGCCCGACGAAGCCTACCCGGAAGACGAAGGCATTCCCGCCGACGCCCCCGCCGGCAGCCTGACCCTCGAGGTGGACCGCATCATGCGCCCCGGCACGGTCGTCAGCGGCTCGGTCACCTTCAGCGACGGCGTCAGTGGCAAGTGGGGCCTCGACCAATACGGCCGCCTGATGCTCGACACCGGCCAGAAAGGCTACCAACCCAGCCCCGCCGACGTGCAGGCCTTCCAGCGCGAGCTGCAGCTCCAACTCCAGCGGCAGGGATATTGATCTTCGACGTTGGGAGTCGCAGCTGTAGAAGTCCGTTCCTCGCACGGGCTGATTCAGCAAACACACCAATCGCCAAGGGATTCCATCCAGATTCAGCCTGGTCGATATCGCCCACTGAACGCCCCTCCTGATATCTGCCGAACCCCCGAGGGTGGTTTTGCCAGAAAGTGTCGGCAGGCCTTACGCTTTAACGCATGGCGGCAATCTGCCATAGAGCCCATTAACCGCCCATCTCGCCTCTTGTCAGGCAGATACGCTCAACATCTAGGCCATGGCACCAGCATTGCTGTGGGGGCGCGTCGCCTCGTTACCCAAAACTCTTAGTTCCCCCATGAAACTCCGTTCTCTTGTCAGTATTCTCTCCTTGGCCGCTGTTTCCGCGTCAGCGACTCCGATTGGCAGCACGGTGACAGCCGACTCCGTGTTGAGTCCTGGCTCGACCGTCACGAACACGGCATCATGGTCGGGCACGCCCCAGAGCATCAGCGCATTTGCCTACAACTCCAGTGGCCAGAACAGTCTGTTCTCCTACGCCGATGCCTACAACTGGGCGGCTGACGGTAATTCCGGCTCGGTGATGCTCCAAGCCACTTGGAACTTGGTTGATGGCCTGAGCTACGCGGCAGCTGAGAATACCAAATGGGAATATTCCTTCACGGCCGATGCCAACGGGCTTTTTGAGCTCAACTATTTGGTGACCCTTAACGGCCGGAATACTTTTGGCCTGAACGGCTTCTACCTCAGTGGCGATTTGGGCAACGGATACTTCGCCGACGGCGACAGCGGCGTGTTCAGTGCCAATGTTCTCGCCGGCACTACCTACACCGTAGGGTTGCGCACCAATGCCAATATCTCTGGCAACAATCTTTCCGGCTGGGATGGCTCTTTGGTGGGCCTTTTCAACTTCAAGATGAGCGGCTCCGCTTCCGTGCCAGACACCGCGAACACCCTCGGCTTGATCGCAGTGGCCTTTGCAGCACTCGCTGGCCTGCGCCGCAAGCTGGTCTGACCGTCCTCGTCGCGCAATTCCCGGCCGCCTCCTCAAATGAGAGGCGGCTTTTTTATGCCCAAACTCCGGCGCCGGGGAATTTCACGCGGGACGGGGCAGCCCACCTCCTCTCTCTTCGACTGCTGAGAAAGGGCGCGATTGACCCGCCCTCACCCGCGCGTATCCTTCCGCCAACCGGCGGACGTGCCACCTCCGTCGGCGCATCCCAAATCCCCAACCCTTGGAGGCTGTTCCCATGAACAAGCTGACTCACTGGATCGACTGGGCGGAAGCCCACCCCAAGGTCTGGCTCGACTGCATCCGCATGTATCTCGGGCTGGGCCTTTTCATCCGCGGCGTCTTCATCATCACCAACACCAAGGCCGAGTTCGTGCAGGTGCTGCTTGAGCGCCAGCAATACCCGTGGGTCGTCATGGGCTTTCTGCTGCACTACATCGCCCTCGCCCACCTCGTCGGCGGCCTGATGCTCACGGTCGGCCTGCTCACCCGCATCGCCGCCTGGGTGCAAATCCCGATTCTCGTCGGTGCGCTGTTCATGCACCGCGGCGAAGGCTTGATGAGCGGCGGCCAGTCCCTGGAATTCTCCGCGCTCGTGCTGTTCCTGCTGGCGACCTTCGCGGTCAGCGGCGCCGGCCCGGTCTCGGTGGACAACGGCATGCCCAAGCTCAAGCCAGCCATCACACCCTGAGCACCCCTTGGAGGCGGGGTGCCCTCACCCCGCTTGCCTCAATCTTCTGCGGCCCCATCACTCCGGCAAATTAGCCGCACGCATGCGTTCGAGCATCTCGCGGGCGGGCATGAAGCCCGGTTCAAGCTTCAGCGCGGTCTCGAAGGCCTCGCGCGCTTCCTTCCAGCGCTGGAGCTGGAGGCAGGCGTTGCCGAGGTTGTAATAGGCGTTGGCGTAATCGGGACGCAACCGGATGGCCTCCTTGTAACTGGCAACCGCCGCCTCTGGCTCCCGGCTCTCGGCCAGCGCGATCCCCAGATTGGCGTGCGCCTCCGCCGTGCCCGGCGCCTCCGCCACGACCTGCCGCAGTGTGGCCACCGCATCGGTCAGGCGACCCTGCCGGGTGTAAGCCACTCCCAATTGCAGGCGGGCCTCGATCAAGCCGGGGGCCAGTTGCAACGCACGCGTGAAGCCCTCCGCGGCGTCGGCAAAACGCTCCCGCTGCATGAGGATCAATCCGAACCCGAGATGGACCTCGGCGATGTTGGCGCTTTGGGCCAGCGCCGCCTGCAGATGCATCGCCGCCTCCGGCACACGACCCTCCTTGGCCAACAGCACGCCGAGCAGGGCCTGCGCCTGCGCGAACTTCGGCAGGATGCGCACCGCCTCCGCATAGGCTTTGAGCGCCTCGGCCGGACGCCCCGCATCCTGCAACGCCAGCCCGAGGTTGAAGTGCACCTGGGCCACGCCGGGCTCGAGTTTCACGGCTTGCTCGTAGTGCTTGATCGCTGCCTCGAACTCCCCGCGATGGTAGTAGGCGTGCCCGAGATTGTTGTGGGCCTTGGCGCTGGTCGGCCGCTTCTGCACCGTGTCGGTCCAGAGCCGGAACGTATCCTGATAATCGCGGTTGCGATCGGCCGTCGCGAGGCCGGCCGCGATCGCAAGCAGGAAGCACAGGCCGAGCCCGCGCCGACCCACCCAGGCGGTGGTCGCCGCCACGAGCACGCCGATCAACGCCGCCAGCGGCAGATACATCCGGTGCTCCACGATGATCTGCGCGCCCGGCATCAGGCTGGTCGGCGCCAGCAACAGGAAGAACGCCCCGAGTCCCAACGACTCCGGACGCCGCTTCCACCACAGCCACGCCGTCAACCCCAGCAGAAGCGTGATCATCAGCGCACATCCGATCAGGACGGCCCGGCGCGGATCGGCCGCGATGCCGTATTCGAAGACCAGCGGATGCGGCCAGATTGCCAGCCCGAGGTAGCGGGTCAGTGCCTCCGGCTGCGTCAGCCAGTAATTCAGAAACGCCTCCCGGCTCCAGTGGAACGTCCCGCCGCGATCCCCACCGGTGCCCAACACCAGCCACGCAAGCGGTGCCCAGGTGGCGAACAGAGCCAGATAATAGAGCGGCCGCCTCCGCAACGCCGCCCACACGCTGTCGCAGTAAAACACCCGGTCGGCCATCAGCACGAACACCGGCGCCGTGACCGCGACTTCCTTCGTGCCCACCCCGAGCAGGCACGCGAGCACCGAAACCATGCCCCAGCGCCAGCCGCCACCCGCGCCGGCCATCCGCACAAAGGCATAGACCGTGAGCAGGTAGAATAAACCCATCAGCGACTCTGCCCGTTGGACGACATAGGTCACCGCCTGCGTCTGCAGCGGATGCAGCACCCACAACAGCGCCATCGCGCAGGCCGCCGGCGTGGCGAAGACCTTGAGGTGATACGGCGGCACCACGCGGTCCGGGTGCTTGGGCTCAACCGGTGCCGACGCGAAGCCACGCCCGCCCGCCACGCGTGGCAAGACCCGGCGTGTCAGCCCAAACAGCAGCAAGCCTGCCGCCAGGTGGATGAGCAGGTTCACGACATGGTAGCTCCACGGCGAGGTGCCGCTGAGCGCGTAGTTGACCGCCAGCGACAAGTTCAGCACCGGACGCCCGCTCACCGTGTAGCCGAACTCCCGCGGCGGATTGAGCGGCACGGACAACGGCCAGAGCTGCCGGATGCTCGGGTTGTCGAGGATGCAGGGAATGTCGTCGAAGACGAACGGCGCGTTGAACGAATTCCAATATGCCGCCACTCCCGCCGTCACAATGAGTCCGCCGCAAAGCAGGATGGTGCGCCGGTTGCTCATGTCGGGCCCAAAACTAAGAGAAGCAGCCCAGCAGGGCGATATTTGTCTGTGTCAGTAAGTATCCAACGTGGAGACCGCGCTCCGCGCGGGTTGGACGGCGATCCCGGCCTCAAACCCCGCCCAACAGTCGCAGGAACTCCGCCTCGTCGATCACAGGCACGCCGAGCTGCTGCGCCTTTTCCAGCTTCGACCCGGCCTCGACGCCCGCGAGCACGTAGCTGGTCTTCTTGCTCACGCTCCCGCTCACCTTGCCGCCGGCCGCGAGGATCTTTTGCTCCGCCTCCTCCCGCTTCAACATCGGCAGAGTCCCGGTTAGCACGAAAGTCTTGCCCGTGAACACGCCGGCCGTGACCACCGTGCCCTGCGGGTCGATGCCGAGCTTGCCCAGCTTGCCCAGCAAACGTCGGCCGGGCTCGCTGGCAAAAAAATCCACCACGCTCGCCGCCACGGCTGGACCGATTTCGGAGGGCACGCCGGCCAGTAGGCCGGCGTCCAGCGCAGCGACCTCCGCATCCACCTGAGCGCACCGCTCCTTGCGGCGCGCCTTGTCGGCTTCGTCCTTGGGCGGATTCTTACGGGAGTTGGGCGCTTGCAGCTCACGCTCGGCCAGCAGTTCCGACTTCTTCAGCACGGCTCGGAGCAGCGGCGAATCCGTCAGCTCCGCAAAGCTTCGGTGCCGGCGCCCCAGCTCGCGCGCGGTGGATTCGCCCACGTCCGGCACGCTGAGCGCGTATAGCCACTTCTCCAGTGGCAGGGCCTTGGCGGTCTCCCGCGCAGCCACGACCTTGGCGGCGTTTTTCTCTCCGAACACGCGCGGCTCCTCCGCCGTGCCGAGATTCAGCGTGCCGAGCGTCTCCAGTGAAACGTCGTAGAGATCGGGCGGGTCCTGCACATGGCCGAGTTCGACGAGTTTGGCCGCAACCACCCCACCCACGCCGTCAATCGCCAGCGCACGCCGGCTGCAGAAGAAACCCAAGCGTCCCGTGCGCTGCGCGGAGCAGTCGTAGTTCTGACACTTCCACGCCACGCCCTGCGCCTCCTCGGCGGCCACCTCGAGCTTGGCGATCCTGCCTCCGCAGACGGGACACTTGTGTCCCACGGCCGCCGGAAGATCGAACTCCGGGGCGCCGGCGGGACGCTCCTCCGGAAAAGAACGAAGCACCGCGGGGATGACCTCGCCGGCCTTCTCGATCTCCACGAGATCTCCGACCCGGATGTCCTTCCGTCGAATCTCCTCCTCGTTGTGCAGCGTGGCGCGGGCGATGGTGCTGCCGGCGAGGAAAACCGGCTCCAACTCGGCCACGGGGCTGAGGATGCCGGTCTTGCCGACCTGGATGGTGATGGCCTTGAGGCGCGTGCGCGCGGTATCGGGCTTGTATTTGTAGGCGATGGCCCAGGCGGGCGCCTTGGCCGTCGAACCCGCCTCGCGCTGCAGCGCCATGTCGTCGAGCTTCACGACGGCGCCGTCGGTGCCGTAGGCGAAAGTGCGGCGCAACTGGTCGAGTTCGCCGATCGCCGCCCAAGCCGCGTCAATGCCCTGCACGTGCCAGATGCGTTCGACGCCGGGAAGGCCCCAACCCTTCAGCCGTGCATGCAGCTCCGCCTGCGTGTTCACAACCGGCGGCTCGCAGTGGCCAAGGCTGTAGAGCACGATGGAAAGTTTGCGTTTCGCCACCTCGTTGGGATCAAGCTGCTTGATGGTGCCGGCGGCGGTGTTGCGCGGGTTGGCGTAGAGCTCCTCGCCCGCGGCGGCGCGCTCGGCGTTGAGGCGCTCGAATTCGGCGGCGGTCAGGTAGATTTCGCCGCGAATTTCCACGACGTCGGGCATCCTCGCCCCGGGCACAGCCTTCAGCTCGCGCGGCACGGTCGCGATGGTGAGGACGTTGGCGGTCACGTCGTCGCCCTTTTCGCCGGTGCCGCGCGTGACCGCGCGCACGAACCGGCCCTGCTCGTAGGTCAGGCTGATGGCGAGGCCGTCGATCTTCGGCTCGACCGTGTAGTGCAGGTCCTCGGTCCCGAGCAGTTTCGCGAGCCGCGTGTGGAAGGCGCGCACCTCCTCCTCGCTGTAGGTGTTGTCGAGGCTGAGCATCTTTTGGCGATGCGCGACCTCCTTGAATCCCTGCACGCGATCATCGCCGACTTTTTGCGTAGGCGAGTCGGCCTGCGCAAAAAGCGGGAACTGCGCCTCGAGGTCGGCCAGCTCACGCTTCAGCCGGTCGTATTCGAAGTCGGAAATCTCCGGTTTTGCCTGCCGGTAGTAACGCTCGTCGTGTCGCGCCACCTCGTCGTGGAGCTCGGCGATGCGTTTCTGGGCCTCGGCGGGGGTCATGAGGAATTATCGAAGCACCAAGTAACAAGTATCAAGAATTACCGAACCAGGATCTTGGCCCCGCTCGCTGCGCTCGGGCTCGGTCCTTGATCCTTGTTACTTGGCACTTGTTACTTCATTCGTCGGCACCTTCTTTCGCCAACGGAAGACCGGCGTCTCCATCAGCCGCCGATACCACGGCCAGCGCAGGTAGAGCGTCACCGCCACAGCGGCGCCGACCGTGTCCGCCGCCCAGTCGGCCAAGTCGTAGGTGCGGATGTAGGTCAAGCTTTGGCGAAACTCGTCGCCCAAGCCGTAAGCCGAGGCCAGCAACATCGCCCACCACGCCCCCAGCAGCGGCCAGCGAACAAGCGAGGGATGTCTGATTATGGCCGTGGCCAGCGCCCCGTAGGCCGCAAAGTGCCCGAGCTTGTCCGGTTCAAACCAACCCATCTCGGGCACCGCCGCCGGATACCCCGAACAGATCGTGATGGTCGCCGCCAGGCACACGGGCCAGACGGTTTCGCGACGGGGTTTGAAGCGGGACAAAGGCATGCGGGCGCGAACTTGAGACAAATCCCCCGCCCCGTCGCGGAAAAAGTGCGGCAAAAATCCAGTCAACGCACTGGCCTGAGCAAATACACAACCCTAGCCTGGGAGATGAACTTCGTCACTCCCGGGAGCCCAGAGGGGCTCCGTTCCGCCGCCCATGGCGTCCGCCATCGGGACGGCGGCCTGGCCTGAAGTTGACGCGCGGCGTCAGGCTTCGGCGGTGGTAGGATCGATCTTCGTCCTTACTTCCGATATCCGGTTGGCAGGAAATCCGCCCTGCTCCGCGTGCGCTCGCACCAGCGCTTCGTTGGGCGCGATATACACACAATAGATTTTGTCATCGGTCACGAAGCTTTCGACCCACTGGATTTGCGGCCCGAGCTTGTTCAGGACACCGCAGGATTTCTGCGAGATGGCCTGCAACTGGTCGCCGGTGAGTTTTCCGGCGCCAGGGATTTCGCGTTCGATTACGTATTTGGGCATAACGGCAGCACTGTGCGCGGAATCCCGCGGCACTCAAGGCCGGACACCACGGGACTTCCGGCCCTAGCACACAGCGGTTGACGGAAAGCCCGGCCCGCCCCCGCCAATCCCAAGCTTGCGCTTTTGTCGGCGGGGAGTCCCATTCGGCGGTTCTAGAAATGAAGAGCCTGTCATTCCGTCTCCTCCCCCTGCTTCCCCTGATCGCCGCCTTGTCCGCCGGCCTCCGTGCCGACGAGGTGCAGAAACTGCCCGACATGCAGGTCGCGCGGCCCGTCACCAAGGACGTGCAAGTCACGCTCGCCGAACTCCCGGCCGGCCTCGATGCCAGCGCCGGCCTGGACGACCTCGCCCGCCGCACCGCCGGTTTCACGGTCAGCGACGCCGGTGCCCGCGGCTTTGGGCAGATCACGACGCTGCGCGGTCTGGGCAACACGCCGTTCTTCGGCGAGTCCTCGGCGCCCGTCTATCTCGACGACATCCCGCTGGTCACGGCCGCGACTTTCCCCACCGGCCTCTTCGATTTCACCTCGGTCGCCGTGCATCGCGGTCCTCAGGCCAACACGCTTTTCGGCCGCGCGGCCGACGCGGGCGTGATCCAGTTCACCTCCGCCCGCCCCCAAGGCGGCACCCAGTCGCGCGCGAGTGTCACGGCCGGCGACCACGGCCTGTTCGGCGCCAGCGCCACGCTCCTCAGCGCCCCGACGGCCGACACCGACGTGACCGCCGGCATCGGCTACAGCCAGCGCGACGGCTACATTCACAACACCACGCTCAACCAGACTGTGGACGACCGCGAATCCCTGTCCGCCCGCGTGAAGTTCACCCATCGTCCCGCCGCAGGCACGGAAATTTCCCTCCATGTGCTCGGCTCGCGCAGCCGCGACGGCGCCCAGGCACTCGTGCCGCTTGGCGGTCCGCTTTTTGAGGTGCAGCGTGGCAAGGAAGGCCGGGTCGACACCGATTTCGTCGCCGCCGCGTTCGGTGTAAACCGGGAGCTCGACCACGGCACGCTCAGTTCGACCACGAGCTACAGCAAGTGGGATCTGTCGCCCTACTCCAACCGCCTCGTCGTCTTCGGCGGTCTGGACTTCGATTCCGCCATGACCCAGACGCAGCGCAGCTTTGCCGAGGAACTGCGTTACGTGACGGCGAACTGGTCCGCCGGCGCGTTCTGGTCCACGTCGCGCATCCGCGGCTCCACCGACCGCGTGTTCAGCGGCTTTCCCATCGAAAAGTCCGCGTTCACCACCGACGGCGACTCGCTCGCCCTCTACGGCCGCGGCCGTTATGCGCTCGCCGACGGCTGGACCCTGACGCCCGGCCTGCGCGCCGAGCGCGCGGAGAAAGACTTCGAGCGCATTGAAACGATCCCCGGCTCGAGCACGATCCGTCGGAACGAAGACTGGTCCGCGCTGCTGCCGAGTCTCGCCGCCACACGCCAGATTGACGACGCAACGGACCTGACCTTCTCGCTCGCCCGCGGGTTCAAGGCCGGTGGCTTCTCCGCCTTCACCGGCCGCGCCGATCTCGCGGCCTTCAGCCCGCAGCGCGCGTGGACCGCCGAGGCCTCCTACCGCACGACCGACAAGGAAAACAACGTCAGCTACACGGCCCGCGCCTACGCTTCGCGCGTCACGGGCTACCAGATCGAGCGCTCCTTCGCCGTGCCGAATTCCTTCACCGACGAATACCTCGTGGTGAACGCCGACGAGGCGCGCGTGCTGGGCTTCGAGCTGGAGTCCGTCTGGACACCTGCACCCGACTGGACCGTGACGCTGGCCGCCTCGGTCAGCCGCGCCGAGCTGCGTGACTTCACCGATCCGTTCACCGGCACCAGCTATTCCGGCAACCAGGCCCCCTACGCCCCGACGGGCAACGGCGCCCTGCGCGTGGAATACCGCCCGAAGACCGGGTTCTTCGCCGGCGCCGGCGTGACCTGGACCGGCACGACCTACTACGACGAGCAGGAGACGGCGATGTTCGCGCAGCGCAACTACACGCTCATCGAGGCCGACGCCGGTTACGCGTTCACGCAGGGCACGGTGCGCGTGTTCGGCCGCAACCTCGGCGACGAGGAATATTACAGCGCCATCACGCCCGGCGTCGGCCACGCCACGCCCGGCGCCCCGCTCACCTGGGGCGTGGAGCTGAACCTGGGCTGGTGAGGAGATTGCTGTAGGGCGGGGTCTCCACCCTACACGCCCCTACTTCTTCACGAACGGCGAGAAGAGATCGATCGGCACGGGGAGGAAGGTCGTCGTGTTGTGCTCGCTGGAGATCTCGCGCATCGTCTGCAGGAAGCGCAGCTGGAGCGCAATGGGTTGGGCGCTGATCATCTCGGCGGCCTGCACCATCTTCTCCGCCGCCTGAAATTCGCCCTCGGCGTTCACGATCTTGGCACGGCGTTCGCGCTCGGCCTCGGCCTGCTTGGCCATGGCGCGCTTCATCGTGTCGGGCAGCGCGACGTCGCGCACCTCGACGGCGGCCACCTTGATGCCCCACGGCTCGGTCTGCCGGTCGATGATCTCCTGCAACTTCAGATTGACGGTTTCGCGCTGCGCCAGGAGGTCGTCGAGCGGGGCCTGGCCGAGCACGCTGCGCAAGGTGGTCTGCGCGATGAGCGAGGTGGCCTTGAGGAAGTTCTCCACCTTGATGACGGCGGCCACCGGGTCCACGACGCGAAAATACACGACGGCGTCCACCGTGGCGGGCACGTTGTCGCGGGTCATGATTTCCTGCCGCGGCACATCGATCGTCACGACGCGCAGATCCATCTTCACCAGCCGGTCCACGATCGGAATGAGAAACACGAGACCCGGCCCCTTGGCGCCGAGCCGGTGCAGTTTGCCCAGCCGGAACACGACGCCGCGCTCGTATTCGCGCAGGATGCGCACGGCCTGCGGCAGGAGGATGAGAAACAGCAGGACCGCGGGCATGACCCAGGCGGTGAGGTTGAAAAGCTGGGAATGATCGGGGTTCATGGGATGGCCTTTTTCACCGGGCGGTTGGTTTGACTTTCAGCGTGAGCCCCTCGATCCCGATGATCTCGACGGGCTGGTCCTTCTCCACGATTGTCTCGCTGACCGCGCGCCAGCGTTCGCCCTCGATCAGCACCCAGCCACCGGCGGCGTCGATGGGCTCCGCCGCCGTCACCACGCGGCCCAGCATCGTCTCACGCCCCGTCCGCACCGGCAGCAGCTGCGCCCGCAGGCCCGCGCCCACGATGGCGATGAAGAACAGCGCCGTGACCGCGGTCGCGGGGATGATGAGCCCTAGCGAAAGCCGGAACACCGGATCGGCACGGTCGAAAAGCATGAGTGCCCCGAGGAAAAACGCCGCGATGCCGCCGAAGGTGAGCACGCCGTGGGTCGGGGCAAAGACGTCGGCCGTAAACAACACGATCGCGAGCGCCAGCAGCGCCACGCCGGCAAGGTTGATCGGCAGGATGGCCCCCATGTAGAGCGCGAGAATCAGGGCAATGGCTCCGATCACCCCCGGCAGGATGGCGCCGGGGTTGCTAAGTTCGCCGATGATTCCGTAAACCGCCACCAGCATGAGCAGGAACATCACCTCGGGCCGCCAGAGCATTGAAAACACCCGCTCGCGGACGGTCATGGGAATTTCGACGATCTCCGCTGCATGTGTCCGCAGCACCCGCCCGCCCGCCTCGCGGCCGTCCAGTTTCGCCAGCAGTTCCGGCAGATCTGCGGCCAAAAAATCAACGACTTTGAGCTCCAGCGCCTGCTCCGCCGTCACCGAGGCGCTGTCGCGGACGGCGGAAGCCGCCCACGCAACGTTGCGCTGCCGGCGGCCGGCGATGCTCTCGATGTAGCTGACGGCGTAGTTCTCCAGCTTCTGCCGCATCGTGTCGTCGGGTTTCGCCTCTCCGCCGGCGGAGCTGCCACCGAGGGCGACGGGATGCGCGGCGCCGATGCTGGTGGCGGGGGCCATGACGGCGAAATCGGCCGCCAGGGTGATAAAGCAGCCGGCACTGGTGGCCGTGGCCCCGGCCGGCGCCACGTAGACGATGGTCGGCACCGGCGATGCCAGCATTTTCTGCACGATGGTCTTGGTCGAGTCCAACAGCCCACCGGGCGTGTCGAGCTGGATTACGAGACATTGCGCGCCGTCGGCCGTGGCGCGGTCAGCCGCGCGAGCCAGGTAACCGGCCGTGGCCGGGCCGATGGCGCCGTCGACGCGGACCACCGCCACCGTCCCGGCGGCAGACGCCGCCACCGCGGCGCCCAGCAGGCCCACGGCCAGGACGGTCAGGTGCAGGGTTTTCATGCAACCTCCGGTGCAGCGCTCAAATGCCCTGCGCGTGGTAGATCGGTTCGAGCTCGCGATAGTGGGGCTGCAGGAAGGTGACGATATCGAGCATCTGGGTGACCGTCATCTTGTCATTGACCACATGCATGGGCGATTCGACATAGGCGCCCCGGTTGGTGAGTTTGTCCGAAATCTCGTATTTCGGATGGATGATGGCCGTGACGAGGTCGCCGTAGGTGCGAACCTTGGCCACCTTGCCGCCGAGAACGACCACGCGCTCCGAGGCGACGGCCGGTCCGGGCAGATCCGGCACTCCGTCCACGC
The DNA here is from genome assembly GCA_966252395.1 of uncultured Oleiharenicola sp. Taxonomy (GTDB): domain Bacteria; phylum Verrucomicrobiota; class Verrucomicrobiia; order Opitutales; family Opitutaceae; genus Lacunisphaera. The sequence goes on from CBINOW010000061.1 coordinate 21,987, forward strand.
GATGGCAAATGTAACACTCGAGTTCGACGAAGGCCTGGCGACCCCGGGCCTCGACACCCACCGGAAACACAAAACCGCGGCTCATGCGCTTGGCGCGATCACACCCGACCAACAGCCCCACGAGCAGCAGGGCGAACCCGAACACGACTGCCGTTTTCATGACATGCCCCTTGATTGTTGCGGGACCAGTCCCGGCTGACGGGCTCACGCGGGGACGAGCCCGCCCATGCATTGGCTGATTCCTTGGTTGATCACACATTACACCCCGGAGCGCCGGCCAGTGTGGCATATCTTGCCCAAACCTGACCTCCGGTTGCCGCCCAAGCCCCTGCGGGACAAAGGTCCGCGGGGGAAATAACCTCGCCAATCCCGGAGCCGCGGCTAATTTTTTGCGGGCAAAACGACTCGCATGGAGACCAAGCAACAAATCGTCGCGAACTGGCTGCCCCGCTACACGGGCGTGCCGCTCAAACAGTTCGGCCGCTACATCCTGCTCACGAACTTCGACCGCTACGTCGAGCTCTTCGCCAACTGGCACCGGGTGCCTGTCCACGGCCGGCACAAGCCGATGCTCAGCGCCACCGCCGGCAACATCACGATCATCAACTTCGGCATGGGCAGCGCCACGGCCGCCACGGTCATGGACCTGCTCAGCGCAATCAACCCCAAGGCCGTGCTCTTCCTCGGCAAGTGCGGCGGCGTGAAGCACCGCGCGAAGATCGGCGACCTCATCCTCCCCATCGCCGCCATCCGTGGCGACGGCACCAGCAACGACTACTTTCCGCCCGAGGTTCCCGCCCTGCCGGCCTTCGCGCTGCAGAAGGCCATCTCGACCACCATCCGCGACCACAAGCGCGATTACTGGACCGGGACAATCTACACGACCAACCGCCGGGTCTGGGAACACGACAAGACCTTCAAGGCCTACCTGAAGAGAATCCGCGCCATGGCTGTGGACATGGAGACGGCCACGATTTTCGTGACGGGGTTTGCCAACGAAACGCCGACCGGTGCGCTCTTGCTCGTGTCCGACGAACCGATGACACCCGAGGGCGTGAAGACCAGCGCCAGCGACAAGAAGGTGGACGACGAACACGTCATCTCCCACCTGCGCATCGGCCTCGATTCGTTGAAGCAGCTCATCAACAAGGGCGTCACGGTGAAGCACCTGAAATTCTGATCGCGCGCGTATCGCACGCGATACGCGCCATTGAAGCCATGCTGATCCGCATCAAGGGTGCGATTTCCAACTGCTACCTGCTGCTCGGCGAGCGGCCGGTGCTCGTTGACACCGGCGCGCCCGGCGACCTGAAACGCATCCTCGCCGCGTTGAAGGCCGTCAGCCTCGAGCCCAAGGACCTCGCGCTCATCCTGCTCACCCACGGCCACAGCAACCACGCCGGCTGCGCCGCCGAGCTGCGCCGGCGCAGCGGCGCGCAGGTGGCGTTGCATCTTGGCGATGCCCCGCTGGTGCGCCAGGGGCGCAACGGCATCCTCGCCGCGCAGGACACGCTGGGCCGCGTGCTCCGTCCGTTCGTGGACGAGGAATTTGAGGCCTTCGAACCGGACCTGCTCTTCCGCGAGGGCATCGCGCTCGAAACCTACGGCGTGAAAGGCAAGGTCCTCGCCACTCCCGGGCATACCCCCGGCTCGGCTTCCGTGGTTCTGGCGTCGGGCGAAGCCATCATCGGCGACGTCTTGCGCGGGAGTTTCGTGTGGCCCAACAAGTCGCGTCCACACTGGTTCTGCAACGACCCCGAGTCCAACGCCCGCAGCATCGTGCGCCTGGCCCGCGAAGGCCTGCTGCGCTGCCACCCGGGCGTCTTTGGCAGTTTCCCCGGCACCGAACTCGGCCGCTATCTCAGCACCGACGGCGGCCAGGTGATGGCGCTTTCGGGCGAGCCGGTGTGAGGGCGAGGAGGCAGTTAAGGTTATCGGTTATTGGTTACCCGGACCGCTCCGCACCATGCCACAGGCATCACCGACAACGAATAACTCTTAACAAGGAACCGCGGCGGCAGATGCCGCCGCTACGGCAGCACATCCACCCAGAAGGGCGCGAAGACTTCCTTTCCACCAAGGTCCACCTGCGCCCAGATGACGTAGCGGCCGGGCTGAGGAATGGTGACCTTGAAATTCAGTTCGGGCCGCAGGGCGTCGGGTGGCTTGGCGAGATCGGTCTCCACCGGGTGCAGGTGCGCGAAGCCCGTGCGTGCTTCGTCGAACGCCACCAGGTGCGCGAACGCCCCCATCACCGGCTGCAGCGGCACGGGCTCCTTGCGGGTGCCCGGGCTCTCGATACGGAACTTCAGATCGGCCGGCACTCCGGCGTTGAGGACCGGCGGCAGCACCAATTCGAATTTGAAGCCGAAGTCCTGCCAGGTCGTGTTGCCGGTGTTGATGACCGTGGCGACCGTGCCCGGAACGTTGAAGTCCACGGCGGAGTAGAGCCCGCGCTGCGTGGCCGCGGGCGTGAAGTCGGCAAACACGCGATACGCCCCGGCGCGGTGGGGCGTGAGTGCAAACTTCCATTCGCCGGCCTTGCGACCGGGCTCGGGGTGCACGTGCTGGTAGTCCGAGAGCGTCGGGTCCACGACCAGCAGGTGCAGCTTGCGCGTGTGCGCGACGATCAGGTCGGCCGGACCGATGGGCTTGCCGCTGGCCGTGCTCAGGGTAAGCGTGAACTCAACCGGCTCCCCGCGCTCG
>CBINOW010000062.1:0-24629 GCA_966252395.1 uncultured Oleiharenicola sp.
ATCACATGGGGGTGGCACGAGTCTGGCGATCCAAAGTGGTTGCTGTCACAGACGACCGCTTTGAATACCTGACGGCCTCGCGTGGCGGTGGCTTGTGGGCGCGGTCAGTTGAGGCCGAGCCCTCAGTTCCGGTTGCTGTGCCGTCGATTGAGGGAGCAAGCCAAGCTTTCGGTGCGGTGGCCGAGCCGTTCAACTACCGGATCGAAGCGACAAACAGCCCTGTCGTCTACTCTTCCTCGGCCTTGCCTATCGGTCTGACACTCGACTCCCAGTCCGGCGTAATCTCGGGTCTGCCGACCACGGCGGGCCTGACCACCGTCACGCTAACCGCAGAGAATGTCGGCGGGGTCAGCCTTCCGTTTAAGTTGGGCATCATGATTGCGAAGGGCACCCAGAGCATCGAATTCGATACGCTGCCGGATCGGACTTTTGGCGACGGTCCAGTGCCGCTCAGTGCCGTTGCGTCCTCAGGTTTGGTCGTGGACCTTCAAGTGGTTTCCGGTCCGGCCTCCTTGCAAGCGAATCTGCTCAGCCTGAACGGCGCCGGCTCGGTAACCTTGGCAGCTAGCCAGCCCGGTAATGAGAACTACCATACAGCTACCCCGGTTCTGCGTTCATTCTCGGTACATCCAGCTGCGGCGACAGTCACATTCTCGGGCCCTATGAGCTTCACTTACGATGGCAACCCTAAGCCGCTGACCGTGGCGACCGCGCCGGTAGGCCTGGGTGTGAATCTCACCTACAACGGGAGCGGGACGGCTCCATCCGCCGCCGGGAGCTACCAGGTCGTGGCAACGGTGACCGACTCGAACTACAGTGGCTCCGCAACCGCCAACTTGAGTATCACGAGAGCCACTGCCAGCTTGGTTATGACCGGACTCTCGCAAACATATTCCGGCGTCGCGCAGCCTGTAATCGTCGGAACCCAGCCGGCAAACTTACCGGTAACCGTCACCTATGACGGGTCCGAAACTGTCCCGATCTATCCTGGTGATTACGACGTGGTCGCTGCAGCCACCGGAAATCATGAAGGCTATATTACAGGCACTTTGACAATCCGGACCACTGCGTTGGTTCGTCGTGCCCCGAACCTACTCGGCTCGCTGGAAGGATCCGTCCAAGTCCTTCTCCCTGAAAATGTGACAGTTGGAGGCATGGCAACGCTTACCGGCGACCTTCTGGTGCCGGGCACGCCAACGGTGTCCTTGGCAGACAGCGCCCTCCTAGTCGCTACGCTTGATGGGCCCGGTGACGCCGCACCGTCTGGCCACGCGGTGGCGTTGAGCGGCAATGCGCTCACGCGCTACGTCGTGCGCCGTGTTGATCCACTTCCCATGCCTGTGGTTGCCGCACCACCGACGCCGACCGGCACGCGCTCGGTTACGCTGAGCAATCCTAGCCAAAGCCCCGGGGATTTCACGACATTGCGCAACCTTACAATGACAGGCACCGCCACGCCCGTGGCCCTCCCGGCGGGTACTTATGGTAACTTCACTATCAATAATGGAACCCTTATCCTTGGTGCCGCCGGTGCCACCGAGCCCTCGGTTTACAATTTCCAATTGCTCTCGGTTAACACGCTTCTGACCGGTTCCGGTCGCATCCAACTTGCCGGACCGGTGCGGATCACCGTTGCGGGAAATGTCATGCTCTTCGGTCCGGTCGGCCATGCCGACCACTCCGACTGGTTGGAACTTCGCTCGGCAAACGGCGGCATCTCCAGCAACGGACAAGCCCCGATCCACGGCCTGCTGGTCGCCCCCTCCGGCCTCGTCAACCTCCAAGGCGCCAGCCGCGTCGTCGGCAAGGTCCGCGCGGACCGACTCACCGTCGGTTCCAGCGCGCTCCTTGAGGAACCCGCTCCCTGAACCAACGGCCGGGTATACACCTGGGCGCAGGCCTGGGCCCGGCCTCAACCTCAAAACCACCCTGACCATGAACCGATTCAAGCGTTTCCTTCTCGCCGGCCTCATTCTCGCCGGTCTCGTCCGCGCCCGCGCGGACTCTTTCGACTATTCCTACCTGTTCGCCGACGGACTCAGTATCACCGGCACGTTCGACGGCACGAAGAACGGAGACTTCGTCGAGAATGTAACCAACATCAGCCTCTTCATCAATGGGGTGCAAGCCGCTGGCACCATCTACACGGCCACTTTCGACGAGCCGACCTCAGCCTGGATAAATAATCCGGTGATCTCGTTTGACGCCCTTCAGAGCAACTTCCTGTTCGCCAATGACGACGTGGCCAACGGCGGCGGCAGCTACGACGCTCTCTTCTATTTGATTGGCGGAACGAGTTACTCCGACGGCGTCCTCGGCCAGGACCTGCTCCTGAGTCTCGGAAGCTTCGAGGCGATCGAGCCGGGCAACTGGACGTTGAGTCGAGTCGCCGTGCCCGACAGCGGAGCCACCTTGGGCCTGCTCGCCCTCGCGCTGACCAGCTTGGGCTGTCTCAGCAATCGGCTGCGGCAAGCCGGGCAAGCAACTAGGGCGTGTTTGAATACCCATCAGTGAGCCAATCCAAGGCGGCGGCGAGTTGCACGAAGGCGAGGAAAGTTTCGGCGAGCTTGTCGTCGCCAGTGGAGATGCGGCGATGGGCTTTGATGCGACCGAAGAAGTTTTCGACGTGATGGCGAGATACCCGCGCGCCGCGGTTTGATCGAGCTAGACTCTCGTGCGCCCTAAGCGGCTCCAGAGACTTGCGCCACCAATGTTGCCATACGCCGTGCTCAAGCTCATCGGTGAAAACCTCGGCCTTCAAGATGCACTGGGTTTTCGTCAGTTGGAACTGCGTGAGTCCGGCTGAGCAAATTGTCTCAAGAATAGACCAAGAAATTCGTAAAATAGCGGCTCTAGCGAACGCGAGTCAGTGCGATTACTAAAGAGGGCTGCAAAATTGATATCAGGCCACGATCAGCCGGATTCCGGATGACGGGGTAGCTGATCGATCCGGCGGATGAGCCACCAAGCCAGCACCATACCAATACCTAGAAGCACTCCTGCCCAGGCCCATCGGGCAAGGAGCAACGCGCCGGCGCCAAACAAAAGCGACAGCGAGACACCCAGCAGGCCGGCGCTGAGCAGCAAATCGCGGCCGATGCGATCGGTCACCCGGACCTCTGGGCACAATCGGGCGACCGGACCCCACCACCCGTAGGGACGGACGCGCCGGTAGAACTCGCAGAGTTTATCCATGGGCTCCGCGGGAGTGAGCATCATCACGGTGAGCCAGATTACCGCCGTGGTGCAGACAGAAAGGATGTAAGCGGCGCCGAAACTGTCGTCGGGTGACGGGGGACCAAATACTCCCGCAAGCTGCGAGACCCAGATCTTGCCCGTGGCACTCTCGTAGAAAAGTGTCACTGGCACGGCGCCGATCTGTGCCGACAGATCGGCCCAAGAGTTCACGCGCCACCAGAACCAACGCAGCAACCAGACGGTGCCGACCGCGCCAACCAGTTTGACGAAGAACTGCAGCAGCTCGAGAATATGTTCGGACATCAGGGCGATTACGATGCTGATGGCACCAAAGGCGATCATTGCACAACGCGCGGCATTGACGTAATGTTGCTCAGACCGGCCCTTGGTGATGAACGGTCGGTAGAGATCGTTGACGAAGACCGAGCCGCTGGAGTGCATCAGGCTCCCGACTGAACTCATGAAGGCAATGACGAAGCCTGCGAAGAGCAGACCGCGCAATCCTTCGGGAAGGTATTCCCGAATCAAGCGCGGATAAGCCTCCTCGCGGGCCACCCCTTGGCCGGCGAAGAGAACCAACGCGGCGAGTCCGCATACGTACCACGGCCAGGTGCGCAGAAAGAAATGATTCACGACGCGCCAGACGCCCGAGAACATGGCCTCGCGTTCATCACGGATGGCTAGGAAACGCTGGTTCGTGTTGTTGGTGCCGCAGGCCTGTCCGATTGACTGCACCACAAAGAATGAAATCAGTGAGATTCCGGCCGCGGGCGTGAAGTCGAGCGCGGCTGATCGCCCGACCTCGGCGAGGCCCTTTTCCAATCCGCTTGGACCGCCGACCGCTCGGTAGACAAATGCCATCAACGCATAAGATCCCACGATGGCGAAGAAGAATTCCAGGAGGTCACCTGCGACCACGCCGAGCAAACCCGCCGCCGCCGAATAGCCGAGCGCCAACACAACAGCGGCGATCAGCAGTAGCAGCTCCGCGGGCACGCTGGCGCCGAAAAGCGAGACGGGAGCGAGCGTGCCGATCAACACCGACCAGATCTTGAGCATTGCGAGGAGGCCGAGTGCTAGCTGGAGGGTGCCTTCGATGAACGACGCATAGAACGCCGACCACACCCGGACAATGGCGCCTCCTGGGCGCGCGTAGCGCAGGTCGTAGATCTCGACCACGGTGTTCAGTCCGGTCCGTCGCCAAAGCCGGGAAAAGACCACGGAGGCGAACGACTGCGAGACGATCTGCGACCAGTAGAACCACGCACCCGGCAGACCGTCTCGCTGCACTTTGCCGGACTGGTGCAGCGGGCTATCGACATTGCTCGATGCCGCCACCATGGAGCTGCCGCCGAGCCACCACGGCAGCGAGCGATTACCGAGCACGAAGGAGGTCATGCTTTTGCCGCCGCGGCGGGAGAACCAGAATCCGGTGCCGAGCAGTAGGGCGATGGCAACGAATGTGACCAGCAAATCGAGGAACGTCATGGGGTGAGGATAGATAAAAAGGTCGTAGGCGGGGGCATTAATTCACCGTCCGCGCTCGGGATTGTTTGGGTTGCTGTTCAGTTCCGCCGTCACTGACGGCAAGGGCACCTTCGGATCGGCCTGGAGCCAGCCGAGGTCTTGCAGGAACTCGTCGATCTGGCGGGTGGTGTTGGCCAAGTGTGGCGGGAAGTTGAAGAAGCCGTGGCCGGCTCCCTCCACGACTTTAAGCGAGACCCGGATGCCGTGTGCACTTAGCTTCCCGGCGAACGCCTGCCCTCCGGAAAGTAACTCGTCTTGCGAGCCGTACAACAGGAGCGTCGGAGGTGAGCTTGCCCCGGCGTGGAGCGAGGCTGCCGTCTTGCGCCAGATCGTCTCGTCGCCGAAGCGCTGGGCAGTGCGTTCGTTCACGTGTTCGGAAAGGCCCGGGTTGTAGAGCAGAAGCGCATCCGGGCGCACTGGGATCGTGAGGTCCGTGGCGGCGGGGTCAAGGCCGTCGCGAATGATCAGGGATGCCGCCAGGGAGCCACCCGCAGATCCACCGCTAGCGGCTATGCGTTGGGGGTCTACTCCCAGCCGGGCTGAGTTCTGTCGGACCCACCGCATTGCCGCTCGCGCGTCCTCGAAGGCCGCTGGGGGCTTGGTGCCGTCCTTCTCACCGGTGCGATAGTCGACCAGGATGGTGACCATACCCCGGCGTGCGAAGTAGTCGGCCTGGGAAGCGAATTGTTGAATGTTCCAAGTCCAGAAACCGCCGCCGAAAAAGAACAGGATCGCGGGGCGTCGATCACTTGGGTGAGCTTCGGTCGGGAAAAAGCATTCCAGCTCCAACGGACGATTGGCGGCGTCGCCGTAGCGGTGACGCTCCACGCGCGGGACAGTGACTACGGCCGGCAGCATTAATGTGCCACCGGCAAGCAAAACGAGGATGCAGACCAGCAGAATAGTCACGTTGGGGACAAGGGGTTTCATTGCCTCATGAGCTTGGTGATATTCCGTCGGAAAGCGCCCGAACCCATCGTCGCGACATAGAGCCAAGTCTCGCTGTTCTCTTGCACCACATTGGTCCGGTAGGCTCGGGGATAGTAGAAGTTGTCGGTGAAGTCCGACCAGGTCACGTGCCCGTCGGCCTCGACTGTGCCATGCAGATAAGCGACGCCATTCTTCTGTTCGTCGGCGATCACGGAGACAAACAAATGGCGGCCAACTGCGCCGATACCGGTCATCTCCAACTCCGTCTGGTCGGTGATGTGACGGGCGGGGTGCAGCGTGAGTGCATCGTGGCGCGTGAGGACGGTGCTCCAGGTTTCGCCCTGGTCCTGCGACAGAAATACTTGACCATCCGGGGAACGCGTACCCGGTTGTTGGCCCGCGACACGGGGGCGACCGGCGACGACGACGGTGGATTTCCCGTCGACAGAGGTGACTTGCAGGTCGGAGTTAAGCCGGCGCTCGATTTCCAGAGTGCGCTCCCAAGTCCAACCGCTATTTCTGCGTGTTCCTTTCCATACTCCCGTCCAGGTCCACGTTGGGTCCTCCTCGATCGAAGTGCCGGTGCAGAGGGCGTAGAGGATGTCGGGATTGTGCGGATCGACGGCCAGGTTACGGATGAAGCCCGCGGCGAAGGGGGTGCCCGCGTTGACCTGAACAAAGCGCCCTTCGCCGGTCTGGAACAGCCGCACGATGTCGTCGATGGCGTACACCCCATGGTTCGCCGTCGCCACATACACGCGCTTCAGGTCATGCGGGTCCGATATGATCGCCTGCATCGGACCGGCCGGCAAACCGTTCAGTGCCGGAAGTTCGGCGGCCGGTGTTCGGGTGGCCGCCTGTCGCGCACCCGGGGCGCCGGCACGATTCTCGTCGCCCGGACCCTGGCGGTTCGGCCCGCCCCGGGGCACCGCGCCGCCGCCGATCACCTTCCAGGTGTCGCGCGAGTCATAGTGCACGAGTGATTTCGCGATCAGCTCGCCCACTGCGCAGACGAGCACGATGGCGGGCTCGGTCTTCACGATCTCCGCTGAGTAGCCGCGGTTCCCACCGGCCGGTTGCAGGCCGATGGCCGTGCGCTTGGACCAGACCCAGCTTTCACCGGCGTCGTAGCTTTCGAACATGAACATGTCGGCGAGCGCCTGCACCACGTAACGCCCGTGCTTTTCGATTTCCCACAGGTAGGTGTTGTCCATGCCGCGGGTTGTGTAGGTCTTAGCCCCGCTGCCGGTGCGACCGACCGGGCGCGAATAGCGTTCCTGCCAGTTGGCCGGATAGGCGGGGTCAGCGAGGTCGGCGAAGTAGATGCTGTGGCCGCCGCTGATCCATACCTGCTCGCCGCGATCCCAGGACTTCGGCGCAAAGGCGAAGCCGTAGGCCCACAGGACGTAGTTGGTGTAGACGCCGTGGTCGGCGATGGTGGCCAGGGAGGCCGCCTCGCGCCATTTGACCCGGGGGGCGCCGGATGCCGGCCAGGTCACGAGCGCCTCGCGGGGCCCGCTGCCGGGCTCGGTGCCAACATAGACCCGGTTCGCGGTCACGCCCGTCGCGGGGGTGTTTGCAAAGGGAGACACTCGCACGAGCGGGACGAGGCGACCGGTGAAGCCCGGCTCCGTGATCTCGTGCCACTCCCATTGGCCCACGCGCGTTGCGAACACCTGCTTGTTGTTGAAGCACGCATAGAGAAACCTGCCGTCGGGCGAGAGGGCGATCGAACCGCCGCCGCTGCGGGCGTTGCTGGCCGCCGCTCGTTCGACTTCGGGGACGGGGGGATAATTGACGGGAACGGGAAGCTTGGTCCAGGTCTCGCCGCCATCCGTGGAACGGTAGATGCCGGCGTGACCGCCGAGGAGCACATTTTGCGGATTCTCCGGATCGATGAGAATGTCCTCGATCTGCTGCACCCCGTCGGTGGCGTCGTAGCGAATGGCCCGGAAGGTCTTGCCGCGGTCCTTGCTCACGTGGATTACGCGCGGGCCGATCGTTGTCTGGTTGTAGCGGGCGCCTTTGCCGCGCCAGCTGTGACCGGCATAGACCTCGGCCGGGTTCTTCGGGTTGATCGCCAGCGCACCCACGGAACGTTGGTTGAAGGCCGGGTGGAGGTTCCACGTGCGACCGCCGTCATCGGAGATGTCCAGGCCGAGTATGTGACCGCAATACAGCCGCTGGGAGTTGCCGGGCTCCGCCTCGATGAAAAACGTCATCGAATGCGAGGTCCCGTAGGTGATGTGCTCCCATGTCAGCCCGCCATCCCGGGTGCGATAGCCACCTTCCATATCGCTGCTCACATACAACGTGTCGGGCGTGTTCGGATCAGCGCGCAGGTCCTGGATCTGGCCGCCGCCACCTGGATTGACGAGCTGCCAGGGCCCGGGCGAGGCGGGGTGAGACGGAGTGGAAGCAGGCGGTTGGTTTGCCACCAGCTGCGCGCCGCCGGCAAGGAGGCCGGCGACGAGCCAGACGAATTTCAATTTCATGGTCGGAGCGGGGATTGCGGTTGAATGAACGATGGGTTGGAGGGCGTGTTAAATCGGATTCTGCCGGGTTACGATTGAATGACGGTCAGGGAGAAGGCCGGGAGCACGAGAGTGGATTCCACGCGCCCCTCCGTGGTGTGGAGGGAGCCAGGGTTGCTCTCCGGGGCACCGGCAGTCTGCCGATAGCTGCCACGCAAATCGCCGGTTTGAATGGTCTGTTCGGTGTCACCCAGGTTGAGGAGCACGGCGGAACCGCCGTGCGGATCACCTTCCGTGCCGAACGACCAGCCGACCAGCGCGGGATAGGTGCGGCCGGTGGCGAGCTGCACTTTCGGGGCTGCCGGAAACTTGAGTTCGGCCGTGCGGGTGCGTCCATTCATGGCTAGGGCGAACTCACGGAGAACGATGCCGGTGGCATTCAGCTCATCGTTGGTTTCGCCACCGTCGCCGGGATTGTTCGGATTGCGGCGCGCGTTGGCGGGGCGGTTGAACACCGCGCCCATCGTGTGGTGGCAGGCGAGCGTGACATTCGTGCGGAGGAAGGCGTCGAGCAGTGCGGAGGTCACGAGACTGGTCATCCACTGATTGCCACCGCCGCCGGCGCCCCCGGTGTTCCACTCGGTGACCCACACGTCCATCCCTGCCGGGATCTGGGTCTTGGCGAGGAGCCGGCCCCAGACCTCATACGCAAGCCCGATGGCCTTCGCCGTGTTCTCTGGCGTGGGCGACAGCGTGCGCGACGCCTGCTCCTGGGAGGAAAGCGCCTGCTGGGCCTGCACCTCGGACAGTCCCAGCCGCTCGCGCTCGGTGCGGACGATCTCCCCGGCATAGAGGTGCGTAGTGATGATATCGGCCCCCTTGAGCGTGGTCATCATGCGCGGGTTCCAGGTGCGGCGGCGTTCGCTCTGGCTGTCGCTGGCGACGAAAGAGCCGCACACGGCGATCTTCGCCCCGGGAAACGCCTGCTTGAGGGCGGCGATCCATTCCGTTGCGACCCGGCCGTAGGTTTCGGCATCCGGAAACAGTTTTTCAAGCAGGGGCTCAGCGTCCTTGAAGATGAGCTCATTGCCGAGCTCGAGGTAGCGAATGGGCAGGCCGGAGCGCTCGGCCTCCTTCAGAATTGCGATCTGCTCGGCCAGACCGTGCACTGCCATCCCGAGCATGAAGACGGGCATGACGCCGGCGCCGTCGACCGTCTTCTTGAAGTTGGCAAGCGTGTAGCGCCCGCGGCCCGCCTGGGCGCCGCCGCGCACGTGGGGGCGAACCCACGTCATCACGTCCTCGGGCGCAAGGGTCTCATCGACCCGCCCCGTGTGCCAGTTCCAGTAGCTGCCGACCGTGCCCGCCGGGTAGCGGAAATTGGCGCCTTGGCTGAGGCGGAGCTGGCGAACCAGCCGATCGTTCCAGGGGTCGGTCTGGCCCATGAAGTTCTGGTTGAAGCCGAGGAAATGCGGCTCGATAGGGCGTGATTCGCCGCGCTGCGCCTCCCAAGCGCCAATACCGCGGTGAACGAACAAGAGCGAAACCAGCAGGGCGAACAGATGTTTCATTGAGGGATGGTGAATTGGTGGGCGTGAAGGATGTGGGGCGGGCGGATAGCGTCGTATGGTGGCGCCCGGCGTCTCCCGCAGTCCTCGCGGTGCCCGTGCTATGTTGCGATGGGGCAGGCATGCTGGGTATAAAGCGAGAACGCGGAAGATGATGGTCGTCAGGTCGCTGATTCCGGGGCATCCCGTGCTCGGGTGCCGGCTGTAGGGAGATGGGTGGGATTCGGTTGCGGCGACTCGTGAACCGGGCGCCGCAAGCTTAGTTGCGGAACAGGCGGGGGGCGACCTCGTGGTAGATATCGCGCCGCCAGGTGCGGAAACTGTGGTCGTATTTGCTGACGTGCGCGACGTGATTGATGCCGAGCTTGGTCAGCTCGTCGCCAACGCGGCGGACGCGATCGGGGTTGTCCATTTCGCCGGTGCCGAACCAGAAGAGTTTCAGCTGGCGGTTCAGCTCGATGGGATTGTTCGCGAGCTCGGGGTATTGCGCGGCGAAACCGCGCGGGGCCCGGTTGGCACCGCCGCCGCCGATACCGCCGGAGAGCATGGCCAGATGGCTAAACAGCTCCAGATGCCGGAAGCCGATCTGGTAGGTGTGGCTGCCGCCCATCGAAAGGCCGGCCAGCGCGCGATGATCGCGATCTGCTTGGATGCGGAATCGGGCTTCGACCAGGGGCATGACGTCGTTGAGCAGATCGGCTCCGAATTGGCCGCCCGCGGTGTCCTCGGCCACCTTGGCGCTGTTGGCCGGTACATGTCCGGAGGGCATAACGACGATCATCGGCACGCACTTTCCCTCGGCGATGAGGTTGTCGAAGATGAAGTTCACGCGACCATCGTCAGTCCATGAGCGATAGTAGCCGCCGGAGCCGTGAAGCAGGTAAAGGACGGGGTCTTGCCTCCTACCTCCATCTGTTTCGTAACCGGGTGGGGTGTAAACGGCGACCTGCCGGGGCACACCCAGTGATTTGGAGTGATAGGGTACGACCGCAACCGCACCGTGGGGCACGTCTCGCTGCTCGTAGATTCTCGCCTCCTCGCCGGAAACGTTGGCGAAGGTCTGCGGCCAGTTGTTGCCGGTGGCGATGTCCATGTTCTGCGGATCGAGGATGCGCACGCCGTCGACCTCGAACACATAGGGATAGCGGTCCGGGCCGAGCGGCCCGACGGTGATTTCCCAGATGCCGGCCTCGGACTTCTTCATGGGAATCTTCTGCGCCGCCGGACCTTGGCCGTTCCATTTGACCTCCCGGGCAATCGGCCCGCCCACCAGGAGGACTTCGCCGGCTTTGGGCGCGCGCAGCCGAAAGGTAACCTGGCCGTCGGTGAGGTATTCCGGGGAAACGATCTGCGGGCCCTGCGGCCGGGCCTCCGTGGCCTGTCCATGAAGCTTCAGGGAGCCGCAGCAAGCGAGTGTGCAGGCGATGGCGATGATGCGAGGGTATGTTTTCATGATGTTTTTTTGGGGAGCGAGTGGGTCACTGGCCGGCAGGTTTCAGCCAGTGGTCGAAAAAAGCGTTCACGGTCGGCCGGAGCAGGATCGTCTGTTCGCGATGCACGTCGTGCTTCGCGCCCTCGATGCGCTGGTAATTGACCGGCACGCCGGCGGCCGTAAGGGCGGCCGCGAACTTGTCGGATTGCGCCACGTTCACGACGCCGTCTCGCGTGCCATGGATAAGGAGGAACGGGGGCGATTCCTTGCTTACGTGTGTGATGGGCGAAGCCGCCTTGAGCCGGTCGTCGCGGGTTTCTGGCGTGCCGGCGAGAAACATGCCCGGACGCTCGAGTCCCGGGTTCGGCGTGAGGAAGAAGTCGAAGTTTCCGGCGACCGATACGGCGGCCTGCACGCTGCTGTCTGTCTCCGGGAACAGGCTGCCCTCGAGGCCGGCGGTGCGTGGCGCCACCGCGACGATCGACGCTAGATGGGCACCGGCGGAGTGGCCCCACACCGCGACACGCTTGGGGTCGAGCTTGAACTCATCGGCATAGGTTTTGAGCCACCGGACCGCGGTCTTGCAGTCCTCGACGGCGGCGGGGAAGGGAGCTTCCCGCGACAGCCGGTAGTCGATACTTGCGACCACGTAGCCGCGCTGCACCCATTCCAGCGCGAGACCGACAAAGACGGGTTCAGTGCGGCTGCCGCCAGTCCAGCCGCCGCCGTGGATGATCACGATCAGCGGGTGCGGTGCGCCGGCGCGGATCTCCGCCGGATAATAGACATCGAGCAGCGTCGAGGCAGCGGCCCCGCCGGTGTAGTTGATGTCCGGCACGACCATCACGCCCGGGATGATCGAGTAGGGTGTGCGCAGGACCGGGCGCGCTGCGCGGGAGGCAGGCTGGGCCAGCGCGGTGCCGGCGCAAAGCAGGATGCCGGTGATGACAAGCGCGGCGCCACGCAAAATGGACGACCAACGAAGAGGCAGGTTATTCATAAGTGGCAGGTGAGGGAGGGCATGGGCTCAGGCGGACAGCCGAGTAATCGCCCACCAGCCGGCCATGAGGGCCATCGCGAGGCTGGCCGGTTGGACGAGGAGCGCACGATAGCGCGGAGCGTGGCGCCACCAGCCAACCAGCGCGAAGGCGCCTGCGATCACGGTGAGCTGGCCGAGTTCGACGCCGACATTGAAGCTCACCAGTGCCCAAGGCAGGTTTCCGGCCGGCAAGTCCAGGGCGCCCAGAGCTCCCGCGAAGCCCAGCCCATGAAAAAGACCGAAGGCGAACACTAGTGGCACGCGCACCCGGGAGGTCGCGGCGTCACGATAATTCTCCCAGGCGACCCAGATGATGGAGGCGGCAATCATCGGTTCCACCACGCGGCCTGGCACGGCGACCCAGCCAAGCGTGGCCGCGGCTAGCGTGCAGGTATGCGCTAGGGTGAATACGCTGACCTGTAGGCAGAGGTTGCTCAGACGCCCGCCGGCCAGGAAGAGGCCGAGCACGAAAAGGATGTGATCTACGCCCAGCGGCAGGATGTGGCGAAAGCCCTGCCCGAGGAACGTGACCACCGTCGTCAACCGGTCGGCCGGCGCGGGGACGGGAGTCTGCGTGGCCGCCCCCGCAGGGCGAGGCGATGAGAACAGCAGCCGTTTGGGTGCGGAGCCCGCTTGAAGCAGGTGGATGCTGTCGGCGCCGGTGGAACGGGTGACCACGGGAAGCTCCATCCGGGCGAGGGGAGCCAGCGTCACCAGCAAATCCGCCGGAGCGCCCGGCACCCGGGTGCGAAAACGCGCGAAGGCCATGGGTGCAGGAAGGGCGGAAAAGAAGTCCTGCTCGTCCACCGGAGGGATGAATTCAGTCAGCTCCCAATCAATCTGGACCCCGTCGCGCACCACGACGATCTCCTCCATTGCCTCGTGCACTGCCGCGCGGAGAACGGATTCCCGAGCCGGATCGGCGGCGAGGGAGTGGTACGTTTCGTAGCCACCCACGTAGCGGGCCAGGTCAATCTCCAGTTTTGCCACCAGGCCTTCCTGGGCCCTCTCCTCAAGCGTGAGCTTGGTCCAGTTGAGTGGATGGGCCAAACCCATGGTCGCCACGGAAAGCGCGGCGAGGCAGGCCGGAAGGGCAAGGAAGGATGCGGGGCGGAAGCGCATCGGATGTTCTATCAGCGGATCCGCACCGTCCGAATCTGGAACGGAGAGAATTCGAGCGCCACGCGGCCCTCCTGCACGGGAAGGGCCTCGTTGCCATCCTCGCGCAGATTGACCGCCGTGGCCGCGGTGAAGGGCACATTGATCGCAACCTCGGCCCGGGCCTGTCGCCCGCCCGATTCATAGAGGCGCAGGATCCAGCCCTGGCCGTCCTCGGCTGGTTTGATCTCTGTCAGCAGCACGCTGGGCGCACCGCGAACCTCGGCCACCCCGAAGCGGGACGGCAGCCGGCCGGACTGGGCGGCAATGCGTTCGGCCAGGAGAGGATGATTGAAGTCGTGACCGGCGTGCATGATGCGGGCGTCGGTGAGGGAGCCGGCATAGGGCTTGAGCGCGTAGGCGAAGCGATTGGCGCCGCGGTCGCCGTTCGCATTGGCGACCTGCTGGTTCGTGAAGAGGACCACGCTCACGCCGCCGCTCTTGACGTCATAGCCCATGCGGCCGTCGTTGAGGACTGCGAAGCCGTAATTATCCTCGGCGATTGCCAGCCAGTCATGCACCGCGAGGAGGGTGCGCGAGGCATCCGCCGGATTGTTGCGCGTCGTGCTCTGGCGCTGATGCCCGAATTGGATGCCCTGGAGTGCCGTGGTGGTCTTGAGGTCGAGTGGGAAGAAGACGTGCAGCTCGGTGGCTTCGCGCCAATCGATGTCGCTCTCCACCTCGAGCTGTGGTGAATCCACCGCTAGCACGAGTCGTTGGCGGATAGTCGATTCGCCGTGACGGCGAACCACTTCCCAGGCGGCGCGGAGCGGCCCGCGTTCGACAATGCGAAGCGACTCCAACTGGGTGATGGCCGTGCCGGGAGCATTGGCCGCGACCGTTGGGCCAAAACCCGTACCACCGCGTACGGCAAGCATCTGATTGTGCACCCGACCGGCCGGCACGAGTTCACGCTGCGCATGCTTGTCGAACAGCGACCGGATCTCGCCCTGCTCGTTGAGCGTGACGCGAAGCAGGTCGTTCTCCATCACATGCTCGGAGATGTGCACCGCGCGGGCGGTCGCGGAGGGTTGGGCAGCGCTGACTGCAAAGGCTTCGTAGCCGTAGGCGGGCAACGGGGAAGGGAGCTGGATGACGGCGCGTTGGTTGTCGAGTCGCTGCAGCGGCAGCGTGCGGCCGGAGGAGTCGGAGAGCGTCTGGCCGGCGGCCAGCGCGACCTCGCGCACGCCGCCCCGCTCGAAGCCGAGGGTGTTGAAAAGCACAACGGAACTGCCCGCGGCCTTGATCTCGCGTGTGACTGCAGCGATCGAGCTGGCGAAGACCGGCTGCACGGTGGCTCGAAACGACTCGTAGAGCGCGATGGCCTCGTCATTCACTTCCGGCACTGACTGCCCGGTGATGATATCGTGCATGTGATTCAGGAGCATTTTGCGCCAGCCCTGCTTCACTTGCTCTCCTTCGTAGCGAGCATCGAGGCGCTGCGCCCACGCGCCGAAAAACTCGGTGTTGTGCAAAAGGCGGTTGGCGGCGCGGTCTTCTTGCTTGATACGATTGGCGCGGGTGAAGGTTCGCTGAAAGCCGACGTATATGTCATCCGCGTAGACGGGATATTTGTCCCAGTTTTTGTGCTGGGCGCGGGTGAGTTCGACCAGCGGCGTAACCTTGAGGCGCGGTAGCCAAGGCAATTCGGCCACACGACGGGCGACCTCGATGTGGTCCTCCGTGCCACCGCCGCCGCCATCGCCCCAGCCGATTGTCATGATTTGCTGCGAAGTGGCGGCCTTCTGTCGAAAGGATTCCCATACTCCAAAGGTGCGCCGCGGACCCGGATCGGGCGCCGAATAAGACACGCGATCGGCGATGTCGCCACCGCCGACTCCGCCGCCACCTCGTCCGTGTAGCTCGGGCAAATACGGGTATTCCCAGGCTGGGGTCGTGATTGCGTTCACAAGCACCTGCGCGCCGTCGATGCCCTGCCAACGGAAAACGTCGTGAGGGTTTTGTTGATCGCGGATGCGCATCGCGAACAGAGTGTTGACGCCGAAGCCCCGCATGATCTGCGGCATGACAGGTGAATGGCCGAACGTGTCGGGCAGGAATAGGACATGCTCGTCGGGTTTCAGACCGAATTCCTTTTCAAAGTATTCGATGCCGTAGAGCATTTGCCGAATGAGCGATTCACCTGAGGGGAGTCGCACGTCGGCTTCGTTCCACATGGCTCCGTTTGCTTCCCATTGGCCCGCGCGGACCTTTTCCTGTACGCGGGCAAAAAGGTCCGGGCGATCTTCCTTCAGCGTCTGATAGTGATACGGCGCGGTGTAGAGGTAGCGGTAATCGGGATACCGATCCATTAGGTAGAGATTGTTCAAGATGGCTCGCTCGGTTTTGCCGCGCGAGTGAGCGACGGTCCATTGCCACGCGGTGTCATGATGCGCGTGGTAGATGAGCGCGACAGTGAAGTCCCGGGCGGGTGATTGACATGACTCGATTTTGTTACGCAGCGCCAAGCGGCCTTGCTCCAGTTTTGTGTCAGCGTTTGCGGCACGTTCTCGGCCGGTGGGAGTATCGAGTTGCACGAGATCAACCGACGTCAGCACCTCACGGATGAGCGCTTTGATTTCGGCGTGCACGGCCTCCGTCGCGGGGATGATGGAGGCCGCTTCGCACAGCACGCGCATGTTCCAGTAGAGGCGTTCGAAGACCGGGTCGCGTTCCACCACCGCGATCTGGCGAAAACCGCGAGGGGGATCGTTGTAGATGCCGAACGCCTTTAATGTGATTTGATTCTCGATAGAGCGATCGAGCAGCGAACTGAGTTCCCAAAAATCATGCCAGCGCACAAGCGCACCTTCGGCCTTACCGTTGATGTATATCGTCGTTTCCGGCCACGCTTCCTTGCTCGGGTGGAGTGGACGTAGCGCAAAGAAAAGCTCGCGACCGGGAGTGGGTGCCGGGAGCTCAGGGAGTTTGAAGCGGTAGACTTCCTCGCTGAATTGTCGGCCAGTGCCGCGACCGATGGGCGCCACATCCCAAGACGAATCGTCGAACTCGGGCATTTGCATCCCTTCGGTCCAGCTCGGATGATAACGCATCTCTTTGACCTCATGGATCACGCGGTGGCGCTTCTTGCCGAACGCCTCGATTGCGCGAACTTCAGCGGCGCTGAAGAACGCGTGCGGATACACATGGCCGTCGATCCACATGTGGCCATTGTCCAGCTGGATTTCCCCGGCGCGGAAGGAACGGACGATGTGTTCCAGCAATTCCTTTTGGCGCTCGCGCGTTTCAGGAAGTTCCACCCGACCGGGAGCCCCGGTGCGGGCAGCCGGCGTGGTCGTGTTCTGGGCAACCAACGAAGCAAGGCCGAGCGCGAGAAGCGCGCCGAAGAGGGAGGGGCGGACAAGGGCTGGGAGCAATATCATGGGGCAAGGGAAAGGGTGAGCTTATCGGGTTTCAGACGAATCCAGTCGGTTGCGGAGGTGGTGATCGGGTTAAACGATTTGTGGGCCGCTGCGCATCGCTCGGCGGGGGCATCAATCACGCCCACGGCGTCTGCCGGCCCGTGCCCCCAGTTGGCTCCGTGGTACCCTGCCAGTCGCGATCCCAAGTGCTGTTTGGGCACCGAGTTCCGGCCCGATGGCGGACGAACCCGACGTTCGGCTGACGGGAGCATCGACTGTTTCCACGCCGCTATGGCCAACTGGCATCGATAGCAGATTGGTATTGAATGTCGGCCCGTCCGCGTGCCCCGGCTGGTCCGCTCCGTACGAAGGTCTCGGCGCGGAGATTTGTTGCGGCACGGCCAGAACTGGCAGGTCCCCTCCGGGTCTGGCGTAGTGCATGTCAAGGACCGCTATATAGGTAAGAGGGTCCACTTGGGCGGCGGGTTCGGGGCAATCTGGAGGGGCAGATGGATCATCCTGGGCAGTTCCGGCGGGTAGACATCCGGGGGCCCGGGGATGTGACGACGAGGGATGCAACAAGTTACACCGATGTCAAATAAACGTGGTTTCCGATTCGCGTGAGCTTACGAGGAGGGCTTGCCGACCGGGCGGTGGCCGCGCGAGGCAATGCCGCTCCATGCGGCGGCCGGCGACACGAACGAAAGCAGCATGCTGAGAGCTGCCGGCGCGGGGGGCGCGCCACTCTTAGGCCGCCCGGAGAATGCGCGCCGGGCGGGTTGCTTCGGATCGTTGCCGGCGCGGCCGGTGCGGGCACCGGTTTCGGTTAGGCGCTGTCGCGGATTATGAGTTCCGCGTCGTAAACGAGCTTTCGTGGCTTCGATAGGTCCTCGCCCGTGATCCGCCGGATCAGCAGGTTCAGACTGTCGCGCGCGATCTGCTCCTGAGGTTGGCGCAGGGTGGTTAGGGCCGGCGTCACGATTTGGGCCAGCAGGATATCGTCGAAGCCGACGATGGCCACGTCCTGAGGGATGCGCAGTGCAAGTTCATTGCTGGCCTTGATGGCGCCGAGTGCGAGCAGATCGTTGGCTGCGATGATGGCGGTGGGGCGCACGGCCCCGTCCAATATCCGGCGCGCCTGCTCCCGCCCGCTCTCCGCCGTGAGCGGCCCCACGGAGGCGAAGCGCGGATCGATCTGGAGACCGGCCTGCTTGAGGGCACGCTCGTAGCCGGCGTGACGTTCGCGCATGCCGAGGTTGTTCAGCGGACCGGAGATGAATCCGATTTTCTTGTGCCCGGTTTTTATGAGGTACTGGGCGGCGCGCTCGATCGCCTCGACGTTGCGTAGCACGATTTCGTCCACTTTTAGGCCGCGGGCGGGGCGGCCGGCCAGCACCACGGGAATGCCGCGCTGGGTGAAACGCTGCACGATTTCGTCGCACTCCTCGTCGCCTTCGCCCTCAGAAGCATTTAGGATGATTCCCTCCACGCGGTTTACCTCAAACATCTTCAACGCGTGGATTTCTTCCTTAGCCTTGCCGAACGTGCTTGAGAGAAGGATCTGATAGCCGAGATTCAGTGCGATGTCGTGGATTGTCTGGAAGAACGTGGGGTAGAAGGGATTGGCGATATCCGGAACGATGACCCCCAGCAGGCCGGAGCGGCCGGAGCGCAGGTTGGCGGCCTGTTGATTGCGCACGTAACCGAGCTTCTTGGCGGCGGCGTGGACGCGCTCACGATTATAGACCCGCCCGTTCTCCCCCGCGAGAATCCGGGCGGCGGTCTTTGGAGAAACCTTGGCAAGCTTCGCGACTTCGTAGATGGTTACCATGTTACACTGATGCATAAGATATTCACGGCGGTTGTCCACCTGTGAGATGGCTCTCTCGACACCGGTGTCCAGCCAGCACGGGATCCCCGGGCCCCGGTGGAGTGGGTAGTCAATCAGAGTATCATCCGCAGAACTTCCTCCAGATCGGCACAGCAGCGGTGACACAGCGCCTCAGTCCCGCTTTCCTCGATATTGCCGCCAGCCAGTCCGATCGCGGCGAAGCCTGCCAAGCGAACCGAAACGATACCCGCTCCGCTGTCCTCCAGACCGACTACCTGATGCCGACGTTCAAACGGAATCCCCAGGCCAATCCGGGCTGCCTCGGCATAAAGCCACGGATGGGGTTTCGGGGCCAACTCGCCCAGGGTGCCAACGCGTCCACGACCGAGCGGTTCTCCCGCAGTGATGATGGCGTCGTAAAATTCCTTTGGGTCGCCCAGCCCGATCGTCTGGAAGGCACTCACGATCTCAGGCCACGCCTTCTCGTAGAGGCCCGACGTGACCAGAGCGACGCGGATGCCTCGGGCTTTGAGCGTGAGCAGGAACTCCTTCAGACCACGGACTGGCTCGAAGGCACCCGCGCGGCCCTGGCCTTCAAGGATGGCCTTCATCTCGCGGCGGGTGTGCTCGAAATACCAGGCGCGAGCGTCCTCCAGCGTGCTCTTGGGTGAATATTTGCGGATGCAGTATTGCAGGTGCTCCGACACGCTGTGCCCTGAAACATAGGCTCCGTCCTCCGGCTCCAATTTGAACTGGGGATCGTGCCGCAGGCTTCCAGTTGTTTTCTCAATGATCCAGATCCAGAATTGCTCGCTGCGGACACTAGTGCCATCGAGATCCATCAGCACGGCCACTGGCGGTTGATCGAGTCGAGCTGGATGGAGCGGGTAATATGCCGGGTAACTCAACGAGGACGTGACGTGGGCGAGGGTGTGCTCGTCCCATTGCACGAATTCGACCTTGTGGTCCTTTGTTGCCATGATCCGTCGAACCCCGTCGCGCCCCTGCCTGAAGAGGCCATCGCTGGTGTAGTCGCGCGGCAGCATGCCGTGCCAGGGCGCATCCGTGATGGGCGTTCCTTTGGGGGAGATCATATGAGAGCGGTGAGAGTTCACCCAGCAAATAGCCGTTCAAAATGACACCGTTGTCAATATGCTTGCCTGCCGACAGTTGCTTGCCGCTAATTGGCCTCATCCGACGATGCCTGCCCAACCTCCTTACGACGAACACCTGATCATCAATACGCACTGGGACCGCGAATGGCGCTGGTCCTTCAGGGAAACCCAATTGCGACTGGTGCAGGCGATGGACCTTCTTCTGGACACGATGGAGTGCGATCCACGTTTTACAGCTTTCCATACGGATTCTCAGTCGTCGATGGTGGACGACTATTTGGAGATGCGGCCTGAGAATGCCGGACGCGTGCGCCGACTTGTGGAAGCCGGCCGGTTGCTTGTCGGACCATGGTACACGTTGCCCGCGCACTTTCTTGTCAGCGGGGAAGCCTTGGTGCGGAATCTTTTGCTAGGGCATCGGATCGCAGTCGCAAATGGGGGCGTGATGAAGGTGGCCTACAACATCTTCTCCTGGGGCCAAGTCTCTCAGCTGCCACAAATCTACCGTCAGTTCGGGATGGACACGATCATCTTCTATCGCGGCGTCGACCAATCGGCCCTGCCCACATTGGAATTCTGGTGGGAAGGCCCGGACGGCAAGCGTTCGCTCGGTGTGACCTTTGGCTCCCAACACCGCCTGAACTTCTGGAGCTTTGTTTACAAGCCGTTCATCACCGGTGCCAACAAGGCGATGATGAACCGTGCGGAGGGGAGGGGCTTTCTCGTCAACCTCAGCGATCCCTACAGCATTGACGGCAATCATTGGATGCAGGACCAGATCTGCACGGCCGACGAGGGTACCTTGGCGGCGAACATGCTGAAGCTGGTGGAAACAGTCCGGCCGAAGTCTTCGACGCCCCACCTGCTTTTCTTCCAAGGTTTTGATTTGGAGAACCCGGACCCGATTGTCCCGGACCTGGTGGAAAGAATCAACCGACTGCCGGGTGGTCTGCACCGTCTGAAGGTCAGCACGCTGCCCGAGTATCTGAAGCTCCAGCGCGAAACGCTGACCCGCGACGGCACGCTCGAGCGTCTGCCCGTGCTCAAGGGAGAGATGCTCACACCCGAGCGGGTGAATGCCTCGTTCGGCGACCTGTTTGCGCAGGTATTCTCGGCCCGCATGCCCGTGAAGCTGGCCAACGCCGCGGCTGAGATCCGTCTAGAAAAGTGGGCCGAGCCGGCCGCCATCTGGGCCCGGATGCTGGGGCGCGATTATCCCACCCAGCAGTTGCGCACCGCGTGGAAGGAACTGCTTAAGAACCAACAACACGATGGCATCGGCGGGGCCCATAACGACCGGGTCACGGAAACCATGGCGGAGCGCTACCGCGATGTGCGCGACCTCGCGGAGGCCACCTGCCGGCTCTCGCTACAGCATGTGGTGGCCCGCGTGGACTGTGCGCAACTCAGCGAGCGAGAGACCGGCGTGCTGGTCTTCAATACGGGCTTCGCGCCGCGCCCAGGCGTGATCGAGTGCGTAGTCGATTTTCCGTCCGAGTACCTCTCAGGTGATGCGGTGTTCGCGCGCATGGGTGGCTTCGTGAACCGAAAGCAGGTGAGCCTGCGCTCCGCGGCCGGTGAGAAGTGCGACCTCCAGATTCTCGATCAATGGGAGGAACAGGTTTTCACCTACCGGCGCTTCGGGGCGCATCATCCGCAAACGATGCGCCGCTTCCGTGTGGCGTTTGATGCTGGCACGATTCCCCAGTGTGGCTACGCCGGCTTCATTGCCTCGGTGCAGGACACGATTGAGCGGCCGATCGCCACTCTTGCACCTGCTCCCAATATGCTTGAGAATGAGCATCTACGGGTTGTCATTCACGGGGACGGGTCTTTTGACCTCCTGCACAAGCGGAGCGGCCGGATTTTCCCACGGCAGCATGTTTTCCTCGACGAGGCGGAGATGGGCAATCCCCTGGTGCACGTGGTCCCTCCCGACGAGGGCGTCTTTACCACTATTGATCAACCGGCCCGGGTTTCGTTGGTCAATGCCGGCCCCTTGACCGCCACGTACCGCATCACCCGGGAGTGGCAGTTGCCGGAAGCCTTGGAGATCGTCCCGCGCATTTGGCCGGCGCAAGTTGGTGAATGGGTCGAGCCCAGCCGGCCTCGCCGGTCGGAGCGGCTCGCCAGTCTGAAAATTACCACGGAGATCACGCTGGAGCGTGGAGCTCGGATCCTCGGTCTGCGGACGACAGTTGAAAATCCGGTGCGGGATCACCGCTTGCGCTTGCTCTTCCCCACCGGGCTCGATCCAAAGGAGAGCGTCGCTGACTCGCCGTTCGATGTGGTGCGCCGGCCGGTGGCGGTGCCTGACACGTCAGGCTGGCGCGAAGCGGCGTTGCGACAGTGGCCAATGAGTAGCTGGGTGGATGTGCACGACCGTGGGCATGGACTCGCCTTCTTGCACCGGTGGGTGGGCGAATACGAGGTTATGGACAACCAGCAAGGGACGCTGGCCATCACCTTGCTCCGCTGCTTCTCAGCGCCGGGCGGTTTGGGCGAAACGCATCAGGCCCAGGTCCTCGCGCAATGTCCCGGAGTCCACACCTTTGAGTATGCTCTTTTCCCGCACGAGGGAGACTGGGAAAGCGCCGGTGTTGGGGACATGGCGGCCCAGTTCCGAGTCCCGTGTCGCGTGGCCCAGACCACTCGACACTCCGGCAGCGAACCTTTCGCCGGGAAGTCCTTCCTCCAACTTGCGCCCCATGCGGGATTGGTCGTCACCGCTCTCAAGCAGGCGGAGGAGGGCAGTGACATCATCCTACGCTGCTACAATCCCGGAACCACGGCGCGGGCCTCAGTCTGTCGTTGTGCGTATCCGCTGGCGGGTGCGCAACGGTTCTCTCTGGAGGAGAAGCCAATCGAGCCACTGGCCCTTTCGGACGATCGTCATGCCTTCGCATTCACCGTTCAGCCCGGCGAAATTGTGACGCTGGCACTTTCGCTCGTTTCCTGAGACGACAGCTCTGGTTGCTCGCGTAATATGCCCGGCTCCAAGCCGGGCGTCGTTCACTCCACAGTTCAGTAACCGGCCAAGGTACGCCACTCGCTGCCCTCCGGCGGCGTCTGCGCCGGGCGCGTAAGTCTCCAAGGTTCCCAAGAGTTTTGTTGCGGCTGAGCAAGAATGCGAACGCCCGAGCACTTGGGTATTTCGTAGCGGGCGAAATAGCCTTCGATGTCCGCCTTCAACGAAGCTGCAATGGTCGGCTCTTGGATTCCGGAGGAGAGAAGGTTCCGGCTTTCCCGCGGATCGGTAGACAGATCATAAAGCTCATCGCCGTAGGTGGTGTCATGTGGCGGGTAACGGCGAATGTATTTCCAATCAACGGTGCGGACCATCCGGGCGTTGCCATATTCACAATACTGTCGATCGCGCCACGGCGTTGGTTGCCCTCGAGCGAGCGACCAAAAGCTGCGGCCCGGGTAATTGCGATCTGAAGGAGCCTTGGCCTCGGCGACCTCGAGTACGGTCTGAAAGAGATCGCAGTGATCGATGGGGGCGGACAGCAGCGAACCTCCGGATATTGCGTCAGGATAGCGGGCGAGAAAAGGCACTTGGATGGATTCGTCATAAAGGTTTTGCGGCACAGTGGCGTTGCCCTTTGTGTAGAGGCCGTGGTGACCGTTCATGTGTCCGTGGTCTGAAGTGTAGATTACCAAAGTATGCTCTAGTTGGCCGTTGCTCTCGAGTTGATCGAGCATTCGACCGACCTGTTCATCTAGCAGGGTGACTGAAGCGTAGTATTGCGCCAGCCACTCACGCCTGAGCTTTTCGTCGACGGGCACGCCGAAGCGCACCCAGCCGCGCCCCGGGTTCGACGATTCCTTCGGAACGTCACCAAAGTCGCATTTGCGATAGTGCGAGACCAGCCGTTCGGGGTGCCCGGTGAACGGGCTGTGCGTGTCAACTAGGCCCAGAAAGAGAAAAAATGGGTGCGCTGAGTACTTTTGCTTTCGAAGAAACTCGGCCGCTTTCTCGCTGAGAAAGGGTGCCTGCCGTCCATGATAGTCAAGGCGCTTGCCGTTTTCGACGAAACGCTGCTCGCCAAAATGTGGATATTGGCCGTGTGCATACCCCAACCAGTAATCGAAGCCGCGCTGAGGCTGATGGCTGTTGCCGCAGTGCCACTTGCCCACGAGGCCGGTTTGATATCCGTATGCCTGTAGTAGTTGGGCTAGATTGACCTGCCCGGTGAGCCAGTCTCGCGGCGAAGACGGATCTTCGGCGAGCCAGTCGTGGATCCCGTGCTGGGACGGCAACAGCCCGGTGAAAAAGCACGCGCGAGCGGGCGAACATACCGGATTTGGTGTATAGGCCTGCGTTGCACGCAGACCGCTGCGAGCCAAGTAATCGAGGTTTGGCGTGCGGATCTCCCGGTTGCCATAGCAGCCGGAAGCCCACGCTCCGTGATCGTCGGTCATGATGACGAGAATGTTCGGACGCGAAATTGGCATGGTGTAGTTGATCGTCGGTTCGCAAGCAGCCTATAGTAGATGAACAGTCTCATTCTGCAGGCAGTGCTCGATCCAATATAATGGGCAATCGTGTTGGATGAGGGCGTGAAGCTGCGGGAAAAAACTCCGCAGGCAGGTTCGGCCAAATAAGACACCGGTGTCAATTAGGTTTTGCATATTGGCCGCAATCCATGGTGAATACGGGTTGCTGCGGCATAGTTCTGCCTAACAGAGCAAATGGTGAACTGGCGGGAGGTGGGGCGTAGGTGGCTGCACAGCACGACCGAAGGTAACGGGCTAGAAATGGGAGGACTGCGATCCGCGCCGGTCGCCCCGGCCAGTGCGGCAAAAGGGATGAAAGGCCAAATTGTGTATTCAGGCAAAGCCTCCTGCCAGTGGCCCCGTCGGGTGTGGGGTATCGCTATGTGCTGCCGGGCTATACATCTGATACGCTTTCCAGTCTTTGTAAAAAACAAGCCATTGCGCTAATGAATAAAAGCCTCACGGAAGAAGAGGTGCTGCGCAGCCTTCATAGTT
>CBINOW010000063.1:0-24595 GCA_966252395.1 uncultured Oleiharenicola sp.
CACGACGTGCTGATGACCATCGGCGTCTTCGTGCTCCTGGGCCGGCAGTTCAACGCCTCCATGGTCGCCGCCATCCTGCTCGTGATGGGCTACTCCATCAACGACACGATCGTCGTGTTCGACCGCATCCGCGAGGAACTGAAGATCAACCCGACCGGCACGCTGCGCGAGGTGATCAACCGCTCGCTCAACCTCACGCTCTCCCGCACGATCATCACCGGCGGCACCACGCTGCTCACGGCGCTTACGCTCATCTTCGTGACGACCGGCGACGTGAACGACATCGCTCTTACGCTGCTCATCGGCGTGATCACCGGCACGTTCTCTTCGCTGTTCATCGCCAGCCCCATCTTCTACTGGTGGCACAAGGGCGACCGGAAGCACGTTGAGGCGCACCACGACATCGCCCCGAAATACGAGTGGGCCGGCTCTTCCCGCGCATCTGAGTAACCGGGCGGCCTTCGCCTGACATGCGCTGGAACTACACGCCGGTCCACGCCGAAAGCGTGGAGGCCCTTGCGCGCAGCCTGGACACGACCCCGATCGTGGCCGAGCTACTCCTGCGCAACGGGGTGGAAGGGGAGGCGGCCACCCGCTTCCTCCAGCCCACGCTGGCCAGCCTCGCCGACCCGTTCCTGGTGACCAACCTTGAGCGGGCCGTGGACCGGCTGCTTCAGGCCCTGCGCCGCAAGGAAAAGGTCACCGTGCTCGGCGACTACGACGTGGACGGCGTGTGCAGCACCACAATTCTCGTCTGTCTGCTGCGACGCCTGGGACTGGAGCCGACCTACGTGGTCCCGCGCCGCGCTGAGGAAGGCTACGGGCTCACCTGCACGTCGATCGAGCGCGCGTTGGAGGCCGGCACGCCCGACCTGTTTGTCGCCCTTGATTGCGGCACCAACTCCGCCGAGGAAGTCGCCTTCCTGCGAGGCAAGGGTGCGGAGGTCATCATCGTGGACCACCACCGGTCCACGGAGCCGCCTGCTTCCGACGCCATCCTGATCAACCCGCACGTGCATCCGACCGCCGGCGACGAGGCCTGGCGCTACCTCTGCACGGTCGGCTTGGTCTTCAAGCTCGCCCACGGTCTGCTGAAAAAATTGCGCGCCGAGCAGCACCCGGTCGCGCTGACCATCGTGCTCAAGGACTACCTCGACCTCGTCGCCATGGGCACGATCGCCGACCTAGTGCCGCTGCACGGTGAGAACCGGATCTTTGCCCGCCACGGCCTCCGCGTGCTCGCGGAAACCCGCCGCCCTGGCCTGCTTTCATTGATGCAGGTCTCGGGCCTCAAGGCCGACCAGGGGCTGGTGCCGACCGACATCTCGTTCCGCCTAGGGCCCCGCATCAACGCCAGCGGCCGCCTCGCTGACGCGGCGCTGTCGGTGGACCTGCTGCTGAGCGGCGACCCGCGGTTTTGCGACGAAGCCTCCCGGCAGCTCGACGGACTCAACCGCGAGCGCCAGGATATCGAGCGGCAGATCACCGAGCGCGCGGAGCGTCACGTGGAGGAGCGTTTCGCGGCGGCCGGCGGCCTGGTGCTTTTTGACGAAGCATGGCACCCGGGCGTCGTCGGCATCGTGGCCGGACGCATTTCTCGCAAATACAACCGCCCGGCCATCGTGCTCGGCAACGAGGGCGAGCTGGCCAAGGGCTCCGGCCGCGGCATCACGGGCTTCAACCTCGTCGAGATCCTCGGCGCCTGCGCTGATTGCCTCGACGGCTGGGGCGGCCACCCGATGGCCGTCGGTGTTTCACTGCGCAAGGAGCGCCTCGAGGAGTTTCGCATCCGTTTTGAGGAGGCCATCCGCTCCCGGCAGGACGGAGCCGGCGCGGAGCCGGGCGTTGAGCTGTCGGGTTGGCTCGACGCCACCGATGTGAATGAGCGGCTCATGGGCGAGCTCGACCGGCTGCATCCCTTCGGCATGGGCAACCCCGAGCCCATCTTTGGCGTGCGCGGCATCCGCCTGCGTCACCGCCCCGATGTCTTCAAGGAACAGCACTTCCGCTTCGCGGGCGAGGACGCCACCGGCCGGCGCATCAGCGGCGTGGCGTGGAAAATGGCCGACCGCCTGCCGCCCGTGGGCGCGCCGCTGGAAATGGCCGTGCAGCTGAACTGGAACCACTACAACGGTCGCCGCACCCTGCAAATGGAGTTGCTAGATTGGCGCGCAGCCGGAACTTAATCCACCGACCCAGCCCCGCGCATGTTCGAGACGCTGCTCAAGTCCTTCCAAAACTCCCCGCTGTCGCTCTGGGGGCCGTTTTTCGTGCTGCTGCTCTGCGGCCTGGGCCTGCCGCTTCCCGAGGATGTCGTGCTCGTGACCGCCGGCGCGCTGGGCGAGATCGACGGCCGCCCCTGGCTGGAGGTCACCGCGGTGATGTATGCCGGCGTGATGCTCGGCGACTCGACGATTTTCTTCGCCGGCCGCTACTTCGGCGTCCGCTGGCGCAACTCGAAGTGGTTCCAGCGCTACTTTTCCCAGAAAAAGCAGGACAAGGTGGAGGACCTCTTCGAGCGCTACCACTCCTGGGTGCTGTTCGTGGGGCGGTTCCTGCCCGGCCTGCGCATGCCGATCTTCTTCACGGCCGGATCCACGCGCGTGAAATTCTGGAAGTTCTTCTTCTTCGACGGTCTCGCCGCGCTCATCAGTGTGCCGTTCTTCGTGTGGCTTGGTCACTGGCTGTGGCGGAAGTTCAAGGACGACATCGCCCAGCTCGACAAGGCGCTGAACCGCACGCAGACCTACACGATGATCGTCGCCGCGGTCATCCTCGTCGTCGTCGTGATCGTGGTCGTGAAGAAAGTCCGCGAAGCCCGGATGAAGTGGGACGAGTGAGGTGCCGGGCAAGTCCCGTCCCGACGGCGATTTTCCCGAAAAAATTCTGCTTGAAGTCACTCCGCAGACCCCGCTTATTCACCGCTCTCTCACGCAGCTGTAGCTCAATTGGATAGAGCATCTGACTACGGATCAGAAGGTTTGGGGTTCGACTCCCTACAGCTGCGCCACTTTTGAAACTCCGGCCAACCAACAGGTTGCCGGAGTTTTTTGCTGAAGAATTGCTGGGCTCCGCGTTACCTAAGTGTCGAACCAGTGACGCTATTTTCGGTTTGGTCATCATCGCGAGAAGTCCTTCGCGAAAAGCTAATTTGATGAGTCAAACCTTGGTTACTAGATTAATAATCCGCTCACGCTGGTTGATCCATCCGGATTCATTTTTGGAACGCCGCTTAGCCTCAGGGAGTATGCCAGTGCCGTGAGCAGAGGGCTTGGGGAAGGAGCACTAAATATCGGCAAGGCGGCTGTGACTGCGCCGGTCCGGGCAGTCGATACCTTCGTCCAAGGAGGTAACAATATCGGTCAAGTTATCGTGGATGTCCAAAATGCCGGTGGGCTACAAAATTACATGGAGCCGATAGCTAGTGATCCATTGACGGCTGCCACGTTGCCGCTCCAAGTGAACCTTCAAATGGCCACAGATGCCGCTACGGGCATCTATGGTGTGGTTACTTCGGGCGACCCACAAACGATAGCAAACGCGAGCGTCGATTTGGGGCTCGGAATTTTGGCGGGCAAGCTGGCACCTACGTCACCCGCGACCGCAACGACAGAAGTGGTAACGCAAGAGTCCAGGGCATTGGCAGGCACAGCAGCTGCGGATGTCCGTGGTGTAGCATCAGCGCCCAAAGCCAAGCTGGCGCCAGAGGTAGATGCAGCAAAGCCTGCGGTGAAACCCGTCGAGAAGCTATCCAAGGTCGAGAAATCCAAGACAGTCGAGCAAATCGGCGACGGCAAGTATACGAAGACGACTGAGGTCAGGCCTGGAATAGGGCCAGGCCAATCACGTTCGGAGTATGTCCGGATCAAGGACGCCGAAGGTAAAACAATCAAAACCTACAAGGATTCATACGACCGAGCGAACAAGTTTCAGCATCGCAAACCGTTACGCGGCGGGCCAGAAGGGAGAAAGCCCAACGAGGACTAAGAATGACCACAAAGCAATTGAGCGAATTTCTGGAAGGCCGTCTCGTATCCGCGGCTTTGTCGAAGGAGATCTCCGCGGAAGTGGAAGCCTACCGAAATGGGGCATGTGTTAGAGGCTCTAGCATGCCTGTAGTTTTGGAAGGACGTTCACCAATCACAGTGGGGCGAGTGCAGATAGAACTGCTTTGTGAGGCTTTTCTTTCGCGAAGTCTTTCGCTGTGGGAGGTAAGTTATATCTGCGAGGCGCTGCAAATGGGCGAATCGGTCATATTCGAGAGTGAGAGAATCCGAGATGCGCTCGATAAGTTGGTCGATCTGGATGACGGGGAAACCACGGCTACAGATGCCGTTGTTTCTGCTAGAAAACTCGTCCAAGAAAATCCAGGGGTATGTCCGGGGACATAGGTAACACTCTGTCCGGGGACATGGGTTACACTTTCAGGCTATGGCCTGGAACCAAGTAACCCTCATGGAACAGAAGCATCGATTCGTCAGTCTCGCGCCTCGGGCTGCTTCACGTGTCGGGCTGCGCACGCTCCGCCCACTGTTTCGGGGGGAGTTGGTAACGCTGGCGGAAGAGGCGGTAGAATTGGGAGAGGTCGCCGAAGCCGCAGGAGAAGACCACGCCGGTGACGGAGTGCTCGCCTTGGCGCAGCAGGGCGGCGGCGTGGGTCAGGCGGAGATCGGTGAGGTGTTCCCAGAAGGTCCGGCCGGTAACGCGGCGGAACAGCATGCTGAAATGCCGCCGCGACACCCCGGCGCGCGTGGCGGCGCGGTCGAGATTCCAGTCGTCGTAGAACGTGGCCTCCAATTCCCGGGCCACCGCGGCCACACGCGTGAGGGGCGCGCTCACGGGTTGCAGCACGGGCAGCCGCGCGAGCGTCACCAATAGGCGGGCGGCGAGGGCGCGGCCGAGGGTGACGCTGCCCAGGCGGGGATGCACGCGCTCCAGCAAGGCCCGGCGCCAGGTGGACTCGACCTGCAGCTGGCTCGGCCGGCTCAGGGCGAGGCGGCGTTCGCGGCGGCCGGCCAGTTCGCGCCACAGCTTGGGCAGCTCGGGGTCGGTGCGGAGAAAGGTGGGGCTGACGCAAAGCAACAGCAGGGTGGAGGGCTGCTCATCCTCCAACCGGTGCCGGGTCCCGGCCGACATCACGAGGATCATCCCGGTGCTGATGCTCTCCACCGGCCGCCCCGTTTCGTGACAGGCGATGCGTCCGCGCAGCACATAGAGCAGCTTGTGAAACGGGTCCGTGCGCGGGGGCATCTGGAAATCCCCGGTGTGCACGCTCTCGGCAAAGAGGACGCCGGAGGCCGGCAACGTGATGCTGAGGGGATGCGCGGTTTTCATGAAGTGCCCGATCTACCAAAGCAGCATTACCGGATAATCCAAGCGGTTATCCGGCGAACCTGCTACGGTGCATTGCCCCATCTGCCATGTCTGAATTTCCCCCTACCATCCTGCCGCTTCTCACCGAGGAGACCGCCCTCACCGCCCTGCGCCGCACCTGGCAGCCCGTGGCCAACGCCGCCGCCCTGCCACCCGGCGGGGTCATGGGCTACACGTTGCTCAACACCGAGCTGGTCATCGCCCGCTTTGCCGACGGCAGCCTGCTCGCGGCCGACGTGGCTTGTCCGCACAAGGGCGCGCGGCTTTCCGCCGGTTGCATCCGGGACGGACAGCTGATGTGTCCGTATCACGGCTGGCGGTTCAACGCCGAGGGCGACTGCCTGAGCATCCCGTCGCTGCTGGAGCCAAACGCCGAGAAGCTCGCGCTCTCGCACCTGCGCACCTACGAGGTTCAGCAACGCTACGGGTTCATCTGGGTGAAGCTCGCGGCCAGCCCGCACTCGCTGCCGGCCGTGCCGGAATTCGAGGATGAGCGCTGGACCTACGTCATGGGCCCGCCGATGAAATTCGCCGCGGGCTGGCGACGCG
Organism: uncultured Oleiharenicola sp.; assembly: GCA_966252395.1. Taxonomy (GTDB): domain Bacteria; phylum Verrucomicrobiota; class Verrucomicrobiia; order Opitutales; family Opitutaceae; genus Lacunisphaera. The sequence continues at coordinate 5,923 of CBINOW010000063.1, forward strand.
AGGTGGAGAACTACCTCGACATGTCGCACTTCGCCTTCGCCCACAGCGCGACCTTGGGCAAGGCCGCGGACCCGCGCATCCCGGACATGAAAATCACGCTCCACGAGGATGGTTTCCAGATGGATGCACCCTTTCCGGCGCTGCAATCCAGCCACGAGATGCCCGGCAAGCTCCAGAGCGCGCACCACCGGCGCCAGCGCTGCCACCTCCCGAACTTCACGACCATCCGCCAGTCGTTTCCCGATGGGGACGAGCGCGTGCTGGTGCATGTGCCGTCGCCCAACACCGGCGAGAGCTGCACGGTGTTCTGGTCGCTCGCCATTTCGCCCGGTTTTCGTGGACCGCCGCCGCAGCAGCAGATCGAGTTCGCCGTCCGCGTGCTCGATGAGGACCGCCAGATGTGCGAGTTGCAGATCCCGCGCGAGGTGCCGCTCAATCCGTCGCGTGGCGGGTGGGGCGTGCTCGTGATGCCCGGCGACACGCTGGCGACCACGTTTCAGAAACAATTCCGGCGTTGGCTGGTGTCCTGAGTCAGCGGCCGCTTGACCCGCCGCGGCCAACGCCCGAAGTTGTAGCCGGATTTATCGTGAAATTGGGTTTTAACTCGGATCCGGTCCTTGGGTTGGTGCGGTGTAGCCCTGCACGGGAGTGCAGGGAGAGGAGTTTGCGTGCGCACCGGAAAATCCCGCTGCTCCTGCAGCGGGCTACGTCCGTTGTCCCTTGGGGTAGGATCGGGCGGAGTCTTTTGATCGGTTTGGTGCTCGCATGTTTAAACCGCGCGACGGCTGCACCGGAAGTGACGCCCACCGAGCTGCCCGGCGCCGAGACCCAGATTTACCGCAATGACGGAACCACGCCGCCGATGCGCCTGTTTGTCGTGAAGCCGACGGGCTGGCAGGCGGGCGACCGTCGTCCGGCGCTGATTTTCTACTTCGGCGGCGGCTGGACGACCGGCACGCCCGCCAGTTCGATCTTCTGGGCGAAGTTCGCCGCCGGACTGGGGATGGTGGGCATCGCCCCCGATTACCGCACGAAGGGCCGGAATGATGTGCCGCCGATGGGTTCCGTGGCGGACAGCCGGGCGGCGTTGCGCTGGGTGCAGGATCATGCGGACGAGTTGGGCGTGGACCCGCGGCGCATCGTCGTGGGCGGAAATTCGGCCGGCGGCCATGTCGCGCTGTGGACCGCCATCACGCACGCGCCACCGGGCTCCCTCGAAGCGGAGTCGCCCTTGATCAAGCCCGCGGCGCTCATTCTCTTCAGCACGGTGTCCGACACCTCGGCCGAGACCGGTTACACCCCGCAGCGCTTTGGCGAGCATACGACCGCGCTCTCACCCGTGCATCAGCTCGACACGCACATGCCGCCGGTGCTGGCCTTCCATGGCGATGCTGACAAGACGGTGCCGCTGCGCCAAGCCGTGGCCCTGCGGGACAAACTCATTGCCACCGGCAATGCCTGCGAGCTGCACATCGTGCCCGGCGGCGGCCACAACTTCGGTCAGGATGTGCCGGAGTGGCAGGAGAAGTCGCGCGAGCTGATGATCGCGTTTCTGCGGGAGCACGGGCTGGTTCCGTAATGGAGGCGGGGTGCCCTCACCCCGCGAGTGGGAGGCAGTGAAGCTCTGAACCAGCGGGGTGGGGGCACCCCGCCTCCAGTCAAGGCAGCCTTCACCACCAGTTGCGTTGCGCCGCCGCGGTCAGGGCGTCGTCGAGCGGGGCGAGATAGGGGTGCCAGAGTTTTTCCCATTCGAGGCTGACGCAGCCGGTGAATTCCGCCTGCAGGGCCGCGCGCAAGGGTGCCATGGCGAACTCGCCCTCGCCGGGAAGCACATAGGAGAACGGGTGGCGCTCGCTGGGCTGGCTGATGCTGTCCTTCACATGGATATGCACGACGTGCGGCTTGATCGCCTGCCAGGTCACGAGCGGTTGTTCGCCGCCGTTACGCCAGGTGTGCTGGCTGTCCCAGAGAATGGCGGTGCCGGGCGCGAGGGAGAGAAACTGGTGAATCGAGGCCGAGGTGAACAGGGCGTCGTGCGTCTCGATCATGATGTCGGTGCGCCAGCCGTGCTGTTTCCGTTCTGCCCGCCACCAGGCCACGGTGCCGGCCATGGCGCGGTGGGTGGCGGCGTCGGCGGACTTGCCGCCGTCGAAGACCCGCAGCCACGGCACGCCGCAGGCCTCCGCCCAGGGCACGAAGCGCAGGAAGTCCGCCCGGTCCTCTGCGCGGTTGTCCGCGAGCTTGAGCGAGGTGTCGAGCGACACAATCGGCGTGGGCGCGGACCGCAGCCGCGCCGCCAAGGCGGCCGGTGTGCCGTAGGCCTCGGTCAGGACGGTGGGCACATCAATCGTGCCGGCCAAGGCCCGGATTTCCACCGCGTCGAGACGGTGGCGTTCCGCCAGAGCAAGGACCTGCTCCAATGAATATTCAGGACAACCCAGGGTGGAGATCGAGCGGCGATAGGGCATGCGCCGAAAATGCGAAAACAAGGCAAGGTTTCACCACTAATCCTCACTAATGACCCACTAATTGAAATGCGACGCCGGTTCTTCGGGGCTTCTTGATTAGTGAGCAATCAGTGGAAATTAGTGGTGACCCTTCTGTTGCTTTGAGCTTATCCGCTCGTTTACGGTTTATCCCGTGCAGATCATCGGTATCGACATCGGAGGAACGAAGTGCGCGGTCGGCGTGTTGCGTGACGGCGCGGTGGTGGAAGTGGACCGGTTTCCCACGCAGGATTACGCGGCGACCTTTGTGCGTTTTCGGCAGGCGGTTGCCGCGCTGCAGCCGGGTCCGGATGTCGTCTTCGGTATCTCCTGCGGTGGTCCGCTCGACGCGACGCGGGGCGTCATCCTCTGTCCGCCCAATCTGCCCGGCTGGGTTGACATTCCCATCTGCCGCGCCCTCACCGAGGTTTTCGGCGGGCGCGCCTTCTTGATGAACGACGCCAACGCCTCGGCGCTGGCGGAGTGGCACTTCGGTGCGGGCAAGGGCTGCCGCCACATGGTGTTTCTGACCGCCGGCACCGGCATGGGCGCGGGTCTGATTCTAAATGGACGGCTCTACGAGGGCGCCACGGGCGACGCCGGGGAAGTGGGGCACCTGCGCTTGCGGCCCGACGGCCCGCTGGGCTTCGGCAAGCACGGCTCGTTCGAGGGCTTCTGCAGCGGAGGTGGCATCGCGCGGCTCGCGTTGGCGATGGGGTGGCCGCAGCCGGCGGTGACGTTGAAGGATTTGGCCGAGGCGGCGGCCCGGGGCGACGTGCTCGCGCGGCAGGTGCTGGACACGGCCGGCGAACGGCTCGGCGAAGCGCTGGCGCTGATCATTGATACGCTGAATCCCGAGCGGATTGTCTTGGGCGGCTATTATCCCCGTTGCTCCGAACTCCTTTTGCCCGCGCTGAACCGGGCGCTCGCCGCGGAGGCCCTGCCCAGCGCGCGGGCGGCGTGCCGGATTTTGCCGGCGGTGCTGGGCGAAACCATCGGCAGCAACGCGGCGGTTGCCGTGGCGCTGCAAGCCCTCGATACTTTGCCCGAGCGCGCCGTGGAGGGCGGCGCCAAGTAACAAGTTTCAAGTGCCAAGTAACAGGATTACCGAACCCACTTACCATGCCCCAGCGTCACCTGAGCCATTTACTACAACGTCGCCCGGAACTCGCCGCGATCGGTCCTGACATCGCCGAGGCCTTTGCGCTTCTACGCGATTGCTACCGCGCGGGCGGCAAGGTCCTCCTTTGCGGCAATGGCGGCAGTGCGGCGGATGCCGATCACTGGGCGGGGGAGTTGCTCAAGGGTTTCTGCAAGAAACGTCCGCTGACGAAATCACAACGCCGTCGTCTGCGTCCCGCGATTGCGGCTCGACTGCAGGGCGCGTTGCCCGCGATTCCGCTGACTTCCTTCCCGGCGGCGACCACAGCCTTTGGCAACGATGTCGAACCGGTGCTGGCCTATGCGCAGCTGACTTCCGCGCTGGGACGGCCCGGTGACGTGCTCGTGGGACTCAGCACCTCAGGCAATGCCGCGAACGTCTGCGCCGCCGCCGAGGTGGCCCGCGCGCAGGGCATGAAGGTCCTGGCCCTTACCGGTGCGCGCGGGGGCAAACTCAGGAAACTGTGCGACGTCTGCGTGCGCGCGCCGACGAGCGAGACCTATCTGGCCCAGGAATATCACCTGCCGATCTATCACTGCCTCTCGCTGATGTTGGAGGAGGAGTTCTTCAGGTAATCGGGTTCGCGGGTGAGGTCGGCGCAAGCGCCGACCCTACCTTGAGGAAGTTGAGCTACGATCCCAGCAGCACTTCGCCGGTCTCGGCGTCGTAAACGGTCGTGCTGCGGGCGGGAAGGTTGACCGAGAGGGTCGGTCCGCCGGGCAAGCGCAGGGTGCGCGGTCCGCCGGTGAGCGTGTGCACCATGAGCAGGCCGTCGCCGAGAAGCGTGGCGTCGTCGTGCTGATTGATGACGTGGCAGCCGGCCCGCCGGCCGAGCACGCGAAGCAGGTTGGGTGTAGTAGGACAGACCGCAAACGACCACCAAGTCGCCGTTTCCGTCTGGCGCCAGGCGGCGCTTATGCTGCCGTCGGCCCAATGGCCAACACCATGCGAGGCGGCCGCCTCATAGACCGGCACATGTTTCGGAGCTTCGAGCGTCTGCACTTCCTTGGCGCCGTCCAACAGCAGCGTGGAGGTTGGATCGGTCGCATCGCGGCAGGAGGTCGGGATGCCGGTGACTGCGGCGGCGAGTGCGCCACCGATTTCGCGGCCGTTGCTCCAGCCCACGTAGCCGGTGAACACGATGTGCCGCCCGGCCGCTGCGACCTGGGTGGCGATCAGCCGCCGCTGCGCTTCGTCGAGCACGACGGTGGAGCCGAAGATCACCAGTTTGAAAGGCGACAGGTCGAGCGTGGCGAGTTCACCGATGAGCACCTCGTCGGCGACGAGGCCGGAGCGATACAGGCCCTCGAGCAGTCCGTCCATGCCGCGACCTGAGAAAGGATTGGGGCCGACGGGCGGCTGGTCGCCGAATTTGAAGCCCTCGAGCGACCAGCGTTTGGCGACCGTGTGGCAGAACGACCAAGGATCGTGAATCACCAGGACATCGGCCGGACGCTGGTAGGCTCGGCCATGGCGCGACTGGGCAACGCGGTGGATGGCGTGGATCTCAGCCGCGAGACGCGGGTGGTCCCACCAGCCGACATTGCCGTGCGTGGCGAAGTCGGGCGTGCCGGCGACCATGCCGAAGTCATACCACCATTGGCCGCCGCCGCGGATCACGGGCAGCAGGGCGTTGCGGCGGAGGCAGGCGATGTCGTCCTCAAGCGTGGTCTTGAAATGCCGGTCCCACGGACAACCGACGAGGAAGGTGCCGTGGTCGTTCTCGTCGAGCCAGAGCTTGCCCGCACGGCGCACGGCGCCGGTGATGCCGCGTCCGTGTCCAGAGCCGCCGAGTGCGCGCACGCCATCGGTGTAGGACGCGGGCGAGCACAGGCAGTCGAGATGCGGAGAGGCGAGGACTTTGTCGTGGGCGAGGTGGCTGCCCGCGGCATTGCGCGCGAACTGGCCGTAGAAATAACCCTGGAACGCCGCTGTCACGATGGGTCGCGGCCAGCAGCGCTTCACCGTCGCGGCGAGCCCGAGCAGCGCATCGGCCATCGTGAGGTGCAGCCAGGTGAAGTAGTCGATGAGGTCCTGTTGCGTGCGTGGGTCGCGCAGCGGGCCCAGCGCGGCGGTTTCACGGGCCGTTGAATCGGGCGGCAACACGGTTTCGATCCGTGCGCCCGGGCGCTGCCAGGCAGCGGCCAGCTGTTCGTCCGAGCCGTAACGCGTGCGCAACCAGTCGCGGTAGGCTCGGGTCGCGGCGACACCGGTGTCGGGGTCATGGTGGAGAAAGCCGAACTGGTGCCATTCGCCGTAGAGCCCGTTGGCGAGTTGGATCGCGAAGAGTCCGCCGCCTTCGGGCGTGGCACCGAGGCGCGTGCAAAAGTCGGCCAGATGGGCCTGCGCCCATTCCCGCCACTTGGCCGAGGCGAAGCTGGCCCGCAGCGGGCGGTCGCCGTCGCCGTGCAGTGGTCGCACCAAGCCCCAACGTTCCTTTTCTTCGACCGTCACATCGGCGTAGCCGACGCATTCCTCGGGATGCAGGGCGCACCACCACGGCGGGGCGTTGACGTGCAGGCGCAGCATCACGGCGGCGTCAGGGCACTGCGCCAGGACACCTGCGATCTGGCGCTGCGCCAAGGACAGGTCGAGTTTGTCATCCGGCCCGGTGAGCATCTGCTCGAACCAGAGGTCGAGTTGGAAGAGCCGGACGCCTTGCGCGGCGAAGAGACCGATGTTGCGCGCGGGCAGTTCCTCCCACGACCAGCGGGCGCCGGGGCAGTCGCTGAGCGCGTAGATGAGCGGCGCGTGGGGCTGGCCGTTGAGCACGAGCGTCGGGCGACCGGCGCGCATTTCCACCTTGGAGCTGAGGGGGGAGCGGGGCATGGGGAATGAAGAAACCTGAAACTTGAAAGCTGAAACCTGAGGAAGGAAGGTCGTGGCCTGATGTTGGAATGGATCGGAATTTAAACTGTAGGGTCGGCGCTTGCGCCGACCTCGCGCCTGAGGTCGCAGCGAGCTGCGACCCTGCATTTTATTTAGAAGGCGGGGGTGGCGGAGCGAAGTAGGTCTGCCAGAGGCCGACGATAAAATCGGAACCCATGGGCAGCAGGTGTTCGTCCCAGTTGTATTCGCGCTGCTTGGCCTGCGAGAAGCTGCGGTAGCCCTCGCGGGCCTTGAAGATCATGTCGCCCATGCCCACGCCCATGCGACGCTCGAGCATGTCGCCGCCCTCGGCGGCACGCCACTCGCCGACCAGCTTCAGCGTGACGGCGGTCGGGATGTCGATCATCGCGCCCTCGAAGGCGTAGCCTAAGCTCGTGCGCAGGCCGTCCCAGTCGGTGCTCTCAAACTCGTGCAGCATGCCCATCTGGCCCTCCCAGGGCGACTCGGTGGCGGCGGAGGCGCGTTGCATCAGGCCGGAGGAGTAGCCCGTGCCCGTGTGCACGACGGTGCGCACGGCCTTGGAGAAGAGCCGCAGCGCCTGTCCGCGGTGTAACAACCAGGGTTGGTGAAGGGTGTCGCCGTTCAAGGTGAAGTCGTTGCGCACGCCCGCGCCCCGCGTGACGACGCCCTGGGCGAGCACCTGCTTGGCCGGCACGGCGACGGAGCCGCCATTCATCATCAGGTCGCGGATCGCGGGATTCCAGGTCCAGCAACGCTTGATGTTCAGGAAGCGGGCGGCCTCCAGCCGGGCGATGAAGCGGTCAAAGTCGAAGCCGCGGAAGAAAGCGTTGAGCTCGTCGGGCCCGAAGTAGAGCGAGGCCGAGATGATCGCGCCCACGTAGCCCTCGACGTGGTTCGGGTTCCAGCTCTTGTGAAACAGCGAGTAGCCGTCGAGCAGCAGGTAATAGTCGTTGTCGTCGTCGAGGCAGAAGTGGGCGGCGAGGGCGAGGGCCTGCATGAGCAGGTCGGCGCGGGCCTTCTCGTCGGCGGAGAGCTGGCTCCAGACCGCGGGCGTGCGCTTGGCGAGCAACAGGGCGTGCGCGGGGACATGATGCGTCCAGCCGCCGATGCCGCCCTGCGCCTCGGGTTCGCGCGTGCTGCCGTCGGGATAAAGCTCGGGCGTAACGAGAAAGAAGCGGAGTTTTTCGGCGAGGTGGGTGGCGAGCGTCTTTCCGTCCACGACCTGCTCGGGCGCTTGGAAGGCGGCCGCAGCCGTCACCTGCAGGGCGAAGGTCTCGCGCATTTCGCGCATGCGCTGGTGATCAACGAATTTCCAGTGCGGGGCTTTCGTGCGCACGGCGAGCTCAACCAGTTCGGGCGGAAGCGTGGGCAGCGACGGGGTCGCAGCCAAGGCGCTGCCGGCCAGCAAGGCGACGAGTAACAGGTTTAGGATAGGACGAAGCATGGTGCAGGTGGTTGAAATAGGCGGAGAGAACATCAGAAGCTGCGCGAGTGGATGGTGCCGTCTGCGCGGATTTCCAGCAGCTGACCCTGCCAGCGGAGGCCGTGCAGGGCGGCTTGGGGATCGAGCCGGTCGAGCTGGGGCCGGGCGCTCGCCTGGGTGTAGCTCGGGTCGAAGCCAAAGAGGCCGAGCACGACGGTTTCGAAGAAGTTGCCGGCGGAAAGGCAGGTCCAGTCGTTGATATAGGGCCACTCGGTCGGCGCCTTCCGGGCACCGCCGGCGACGGTGGGGGCGGCGGTCTCGACGAAGTGGGCCTGAGAATACGGACCTTGTTGGGCAGATGCCGCCAGGCCGGGCAGCCACGTGGCGAGCAGGTCGGCGTGGCCGGAGTTCAGCAGCGCGGTGGCGGCGAGGGAGACCCAGGCCGGGTAGGAACCATTCCACTGATGATCCGGGCGCAGCGAGAAACCGGTGTCTTCATCCAGCGGCGACAGGGCCGACATCCAAGTTGGTGTCATCAGCTCGCGGCGGAAGAAGGCGATCATCTCGGTGATTTGCGCCGCAGTCAGGTCCGCGTGGAGGAAGTTCAGGGTGTGGATGAAATCCCACGCATGCCGGACCGGCACGAGCTCGCCGTCGGGCTGGCGGCAGTGCCAGTAGCCGGCGCCCGCCACATAGAGCGACTGCACGCGAGACACGAGGGCCGTGGCTTCCTGCCGCAAACGGGATGCCTCCTCGGCGAGCCCCCGCCAGTCGAGGAGCGCGGCGGTTTCGCGCAGGATCCAGACGTTGGCCGCGTTGAGCGACGCTACCTCGTGTTCGTAGGTGCCGACCGCCTCCAGCAGGCTGTTGCGATCGCCGTAGTCGGCGAGGCCGCTGCCGCGGTCCAGCGTGCGGTAGTGCGTTGCGCAGGCCAACAGATGATCGAGGACGGTGCGTTCGCCGACCCGGTGGGCGAGCCAGTCGGCCTCCCCGGTCACGCGCACATAAAGCGTGATCAAGCGCGCCATCGCGTAGTCGTTGCAGGAATACCAGTTGCCGGTGCTCCGGCCGCTCACGTATTCCGTGCCGAAGTGGCGGTGGATGTCGCGCTCCAGCCAACGCTCGATCGTGCGGCGGACGCAGGCCGGATCGAGGAGCGTGAGCAGCAACGCGGCGAGGGACCAATCGTTGATGAAGCTGGTCGTGGCCCAATACCGCGGCATCAGCGTGACGTAGGTGCGGCCGTGTGGAGAGGCGAGGGGCTCGCGCTTGAGGTAGATCGCGGTGATGACCGCGTTGAGATAGATCGCACGCAGGGCGGTGTTTGTCGTGCGCAGCACGGGCAGGTGGCCGCTGTAACGCGCATTGCCCGGGGTGAAGGCGGCGGCGATTTCGGCGCGCCAGTCTGTTTCGGCGGCGGTGAGTTCTGCTCCCGGATTCTCGCGCCAGCGGGTCAACGCGGAGCGAAGTTCCTCCGGGTCTCCGCCCACCGCGATGAAGAAGTGCAGGGTGCGGGTTTCGCCGGGCTCGAACGACCAGTTGAAGCCGAGCCAGCGCCGATCGATCCAGTCCGGCGCCGGCGAGGTCGCCTGCAGCGCGTGCGCGGCGCTGGCTCGGGACGAAAAGAGGAGCCCGCTGCGGTCGGCGAGCACTTCGCGACGGTTGCGGCGCAGCGTGGTGGCGGGTGGCGCGCCTTCCCACGGGGTGGTGGAAATGAGCGGGGCTTCCTGCGGCGACGCAGGCGTATGCCAGCCGTCGTCGGACCGCACGACGCCTTCGCCGGCGAGCAGAGCGAACCGCACGGAGCGGCGGGTGGCGGCGCGGTTGGTGATCTGCAGCGCGACGGTAACAGTCTGGGCGCGGACGCCCATGACCGTGGTGCTGGTGAAATGCCAGTCGTGGCGAGCGGTCTGGCGCACGACCCGGTCCGGGCGCCATTCGAAGGCGATCTCAGCGGCGGTGGTGTGGAGGCGGCAACCGTCGAACTGCAGGGCGCCGAGCCAACTGGCGCCGACGGACCACGGGGCGAAGGTCAGGTGCTGGACCGCGGTGATATCGGGCGCGACCTGGAGGCAACCGAGGAAATTAGTGAGGGCGGGCGGATTGAAAAGTTCACCGGTCCGGCAGGTCAACCGGGCGCTGGAGAATTCCTCGAGGGAGGGACCGACGGGCGGGGCCATGGGCAGAAAGACCGTCAGACCGAGCCGGTGGGCAGACGGAGCAGCGCGCCATAGGCCTCGATCGCGCGCGCGAGCTCACGCCGGTCGAGCCATTCGTCCTTGGTGTGGGCCTGCGCGAGGTCACCGGGACCGAGCACGATGACCTGGGCACCGGCGGCGGCGTAGTGGCTGGCATCGGTGGCGTAGGGCGCGCCGATGGCCGTCGCATCGAGACCGCAGGCGGTGAGCGCGGGCGCGGCCCAGGCGTGCAAGGCCGCGGAATTCTGCGGGGGCAGGGGCGGGGCAAGATACAGGCTGTCGTGCTCCACGGTCTGGCCGGTCAAAGCGGCATCGCGCTCCGCCAGAATCTGGGCGGCGGTTTCGCCCGGCACGAGCCGACGGTCGCAGAAGATCTCGCAGTAGTCGGGGATGATGTTCACGGCCGAGCCGCCGCGGATGATGTTGATGCTGGCCGCGGCGCGGCCGGTCAGGGGGAATCCCCGGCAGGCCAGCGGCAGGAAACGCGCCTCGAGGGCAGCGACCACGTGCAGCATGGCGTGGATGGCGGAGCGACCCTTGCTGGGATCGGCCGAATGAGCGGCGACGCCGCGCGTGATGGTGCGCCAGCGCAGCGCGCCGTTGTGGGCCACGACGGGGCGAAGCCCGGTGGGTTCGCCGACGATGATGCCCCGGAGCCGGGACATTGTCGCGATTTCCGTGGCGAAAGCCTTGGCGCCGCGCATTTGGGCCTCTTCGTCCACGACGAACACGACCCCGGCATTCCGGACGCGCTGCGGTGAATGGGCGTAGGCTTGCAGGGCCCAGAGCATGGCCGCGCCGGACCCTTTGGTGTCGCAGGCGCCCCGGCCGTGGAGCCGGTCGCCGTCCACGGTCAGTTGCAGCGGCGGCACCGTCATGCCGTCCTCGCTGACGGTGTCGAGGTGGCTTTCGAACAGCAGCCATTCGGCATCGGGCGAGGTTTCGGCGGTGATGAGCAGGTTGAAGCCGCGATCTCTCACCGGGAGGCGTCGGGTCTGCAGACCCCAGTGATGGGCGAGCGTTTCGAGGTGGGCGGCCAAGGCCGATTCGCCCCCGGCCGGGCCGCCGAAATCCGGATTCACGGTCTCGAAGGAGACCATTTGCGCGAGCAACTCCTCGCAGGTGGTGGGTGGGGGCAGGACGGACATGGTCAGCGCAGCCAACGGTCGCGGTTTTCGGCCACAAAGGCGTCATCGGTGAGTTCGGGATACGCGGCACCGACGCGGGTGAGTTCCTCGGTCTGGCCCGGCGAAAGAACCTCGTTGGGGTTGAGGCAGTGAACGGACTCGACCAAGCCCTGCCGGCGCAAGACCTCGAGAATGCCGGGGATGCAGCCGTGAAAGGCGTGGGCGGCGTCAAACAGCGCGGCGTTCATGTCGGTGACCGCGACGGCGCGCCGTAGCCATTCGGCGCTGATCGTGGGTTGTTGGGCGGCCGCTTGGGCTTCACGAAACAGTTTCACGGCTGCGTGGGTCCACACGCCCCAGTGACCCAGCAGGCCGCCGACGATGCGCCGGGTCACGGGGCGGCCCTGATGCGGGAAGGTGAAGGGCGTCAGCAGGTCGGTGACGATGGTGTCGTCGTTGCCGGTGTAGAGCGCAATGTCGTCGCGCCCGGCGTCCACGACCGCGCGGACGACGTCCAGGGTCTGGTAGCGGTTGAAGGGCGCGATCTTCACGGCCACGACGCCGGGAATCTCCGCGAAGCGTCGCCAAAAGGAATAACTGAAGACGCGTCCGCCCACGGCGGGCTGGAGGTAGAAGCCGACCACGGGAATGAGCCGGGCTATGGTCGCGACGTGGGCGACGATGGCATCCTCGGGCTCGGTCTTGAACGCGGCCATGCTGATCAATCCGGCCTGGTAGCCGAGCGAGAGCGCGAGCTCGGCCTCGCTGGTGGCCTGTGGAGTCCGGCCGCAGATGCCGGCGATCAGCGCGAAGTCGCGCGGTGCAGCGGACAGTTCGGCACGCACGGTTTGCGCGGCGAGTTCGAGCACGGGGCGGAAAAGGTTGTGCTGCGGATCGCGAATTTCGAACTGCGTGGAATGCACGCCGACCGCGAGGCCTCCGGAACCGGCCGCGACGTAGTAACGTGTCAGGGCGCGCTGGTGCTTTTCGGAAAATTTACGCTGGCGATCGAGCGCCAGCGGTTGGGCGGGGATGACGTGGCCGGCGAGAAGATAGGTGCGAAGGTCCATAAAACGGGTTTAGCCGCGGAGGGCACGGATGGAGACGGATAGGGACAACCGTCCTGTCATCCTGAGCGGAGCGAAGGATCCAAGGTAATACGTGCTGGCGAACATCATGCTGGATTCATCGTTTCGCGCAGAGCGACAGGTGTTGGGGATATGTCTTTCATCCGTGCTCATCTGTGAAATCCGTGGCGGAGGTTTGGGTCAGAATTTGCCGCTGCGGGCTTCGAAGTGGGTGGGCTTGCCGAGGAGCCGGCCGCCGCCGCCCACGTGCGCGGCGATCAGGTCGAGCATGCGCGGCAGGGGTGTTTCCGGCGGGCCGAACAGCTGGAGCGACTCGCTGGCGTCGGACAGCCAGGCGGTCGGAGCCTCCGTGCCCGTGATCTGCGGCGGGCGGCCGAAGCGCCGTCCAAATTCCTCCGCGAGCGCGCGCACGCTGAGTTTTTCGGCGCCCGTGATGTTGAGCAGCTTCGGCGGATTGGCGGTGTGTGCGAGGCATTGAATCGCCCGGGCGCAGGCGTCGCCCTGCCAGATGCAGTTCAGCCAGCCCATCGTCACGTCCACAGGTTCCCCGCGGGCGACCTTGAGCGCGATGTCCACCAGCACACCATAGCGCAGTTCGACCGCATAGTTGAGCCGATACATCAGCTGCCGGGTGCCGAATTCTTGGGCGAAATGGGCGAAGATGCGTTCGCGGCCGACGCAGGTGCTGGCGTATTCGCCGAGGAAGGCGACGGGCTCGCGTTCTTTGGCACCCTGGCCGGTAACTGGCACGAACGGGTAAACGCAGCCGGTCGAGAACACGACGATCCGCGAGTCGCGAAAGCGCCGCGCGACAAGGGCGGGGACGTAGGTGTTCTGAATCCAGGTCAGGCCGGGGGCGCTGTCGGTGCCGAATTTCTGGCCGGCGAGGTAGAGCACGCTGGCCGCCAGCGGCAGGATCGAGACCTGCGCGTCGTCCGCGAGGTCGCAGGACAAGGTGCGCACCCCGAGACTTTCGAGATCGGCGCGGGCCTCAGGTCGGCTGAAACGCGACACGCCGGTCACCACGGCGTTCTGGCGGCCAGCGGCATCGAGAGCACGGCGGAGCATGACCGCGGTGGTTGTGCCCATCTTGCCGCCGACTCCGAGGACCATGAAGTCGCCGGGCAGGTGGCGGACCGCCTCGATGGCGCCGGCCGTGGGCGTCGAGAGCAGGAGTTCGATGTCGTGATCCGTGGAAGGAAGTTCGGGCATGGCGTGAGGCGAATTCAGAGACGGAGGAAGCGTTGCAGGTTGGCGGCCGCGATCAGCCGGCGCGGCGCGGCGCGCAGCTTGGAGGTTTCCAGTTTGGCCCGGGCTGCGGCAGTGATCAGCAGCGGCGTGTGGGAGGCGAACGCGAGCTGGCGTGCCGACACCTTGGCCAGCAGGTGTTCCATCGTGTCGTGCCACTCGGCGAAGGAGAGATCAGCGAGAAGGTTGGGATGGCGGGGTGCCAGCTTCAGCAGGTCGGGGCGCAGGAGACCGCTCGCCAGCACGGGGCGATCGGGATGTCGTCGCAGCAGATTCGCCAGGTCGTCGGCCGGCACGGGCTTGATTGTCAGCGCGTGATACTCGTGTCGCTGGTCGATGAGCTGCATCTGGATGATGAGACCGAGACGGCGGCGCTTCAGCTCGGCGAGCAAGTCATCCACCGCGGGAGCGTTGAGCCGGTAGTCGTGGTAGTTGGGCAACAGCCGCACGGCGCGCACGCGCGGGTCGGAGGCGACGGCGGCGAGATCGGCGCGCCAGTCGCCGAGGGCGGGGTTGATCACCGGCACCGGCAGCAGCGCGCGTTGCCGTTTTGTGGCGGCGAGCAGGGCGAGGTTGGCCGGTTGCGAGGCCGGGGCAAAGACGGCGTCGAGCGGCGAAACGAGGGCGCGGGCGATGCCGTATCGCTTCAGATGCGCGGCGAGCGAACGCGGCGTGTGCGCGTCGGCGAAGGAGAAGGGCCACCGGCCGGTCCAGGTGTTGGCGTCGAAGAAGTTCATGTCAGTCCGAGAAGAGCGGCGGCGTTGTCGTGGAGGATTTTTCGCTGCGTCCGGGAATCGAGGCGCGAACCGGTGATGCGGCCGATGGCCACGCCGAAGTCGCGGATGGGGGCGTCGGAGCCGTAGAGAATCCGGTCGGCGCCCAGTTGCTCGACCGCGTATTCGATGATGCCCGACTCGGGGGCGGCGCCGGAAGTGTCCACCACGACGTTGGGGCAGCCTTTCACGGACTGCACGCCGCGCACGCCACAGCCGGTCAGGTGGGCCATGATGATGCGGACGTCGGGGAAGCGCCGGGCGAGCGTCGCGACATCCTCGGGGTCGGTGTGGAAGGCGCGTTCGCCGATCTTCGTCATGCTCCAGGCGTGCTGCAGAACGATCAGGTTGTGCCGGCGGGCCTCCTCCATGAGCGGGCGCATGACCGCATCGGCGGCGTTGTTGGCGATCTCCAGCTTGAGGCCGCGAAAACCACGGGCGACAGCGCGGGTCACTTCCTCCCGGACGGCGCGGGCGCCGAGGGTCGGGTTGAGGTGGCAGAATCCCGTGACGAAGCCCGGGTGGCGGTGCATCAGGCCGTGGGTCTCGTCGTTGATGAGGCGGATTTGCGCTGCGTTGGGCGAACGGCCGAACGCGAGCACGTCGCCCAGCACGACCACGTGGTGGATGCCGTGGGCGCGGGCGCGGGCCAGCAGTTGCTCCGCGCCGGCGCGGCCGCGGTGGTCATCGCGCAGGATCGGGTGGGTGTGGACGTCAATGATGCGCATCGGAGTCAGCGGGCGTAGTGACGTGCGACCTTGGCCACGGCGGCGGCGGTTTGGTCCATGATCTCGTCAGTCAGGGCGGGATTGATGGCGAGGGAGATGCTGTCGGCCAGCACGGCCTCGGTGACGGGGCAGCTGACACGGCGGTAATCCATCGTCGTCTGGTTGGCCTCGCGGAGCGGCCAGAATCCGGCGAAGAAATTGTGGTTTTGAAAGAGCGGGTAGCGGTAAACCGGGCGCGGGATGTAGCCGGGCGAGGCGGTGGCGCCCTCGGCGACGAGGGCGGCGGTGAATTCGTCACGCGTGCAACGGAAGCGGGCGAGGTCGAGGCGGACCAGGCAGAACCAGAAGCTGTGCCGGTCGCGCGGATCAATGGCGGGCAGGGCGACGCCGGGAAGGGCCAGCGACTGCAGTTGGGCGAGCAGCCGCGAACCGAGGCGCACATGGTCGGCGATGATCGCGGGCAGTTTCGTCAGTTGCCCGGCTGCGACCGCGGCCTGCGGTTCGCTCATGCGGTAGTTGGGCGCAAGGCTGGTCGGGTTGCGGGCATCGGCCGCGCTGTTGCGGTCGTAGAACTTGTCGGCCCACTTCGCGAGCGTCGGGCCGAAGCGCTCGTCGTTGGTCATCACGATACCGCCGTCGCCGCAGCTCACGTGCTTGAACTCGTTGAAGGAATAGCAGGCGAGGTGGCCCCAGGAGCCGACCGGCTTTCCGCGGTAGAGTGCGCCCCAAGCCTGGGCGCAGTCCTCGATCACGTAGAGGTTGTGCTCACGCGCGATGGCCATGATGGCCTCCATGTCGGACGGGTTGCCGGTCAGGTGGACCGGCATGATCGCGCGCGTCTTCGGCGTGATCCGGCGGCGGACGTCGTCCGGATCGAGGTTGTAGGTGTGCGGGTGGATGTCGGCGAAGACCGGCACCAGCTGCTGGTAGAGGATGCCGATGACCGAGCCCATGTCGGTGATCGGCGAGGTGATGATCTCGGAGCCCGGCGGGAGTTGGAGCGCAGCCACGGCCACGTGGAGCGCGGCGGTGCCGGAGGAGGTCGGCATGAGCCATTTCGCCGGGTAGGTCTTGCGGAACTCGGCGGCGAGGTCGGCGCACTGCGGGCCGTTGGCGTAAAAGAGGGATTTCTGGCCGACCATGGCAGTCAGCCGCGTTAATTCCTCCGCGCCCCAGCGGTGGCGTTCGAGCCGGGTGGCGGTGACGGCCTTGGGGCCGCCGTGGAGGGCGAGAGTCGGGTTCATGACGCAGGAAGGGCGCGGAGAAAGTCCGCGAGTTTGAATACAAAGCCAAATTCAAGGGCCACGCGCCACAGTGCCTGTTGTTTTTCGCCTTCCTCGCGGGCGGTCTCGCGGTTTTCGACGGCGGTGGTGGCTTCGGCGATGACGGAGCAGAGGCAGCCGTGGCGAGCGAGGTCGATCATGCCGCCGGGCGACATCAGCAGGCACCAGTTGAGCGCGAAGCCGACGTAAACGAGATGGTTGATCGCGTGCGCGCGGCAGAGCGCGGCGAGTTGTTCGTGGTTGTCGGCAATGCCTTCGTCGCCGACGGGCCGGGCGGTGGGGGCGAAATCGAGGCGCGCGAAACCCGCGGCGATGTCGGCGGCGTTGTGCGCGCCGGGAGAAGCGTGCGCGCAGCGGAGGCGTTGGAGATTTTCGTAAGTCGGATCAGGTGCGACGCGAACGGGTGTGGGCGACGGGCCGGCGAGTTGGCGAGCGCGCTGATGACCGGGCAAGTGCGAGTAATAGTCCCGGTCGCCGCCGACGACATGGAAGATCGGGAGGGGCGAGGCGCGCACGGCGGCGAGGAGCGGCGGGAAGATTTCGGTGAGGATTTTTTCGGCGCGCGGGGTGTAGTCGACGGCGCGACGCCAGCCGGGGAATTCGTGCGGCTGGCCGCAGTCCCAGGCGTGCATGACGACGAGTGCGGTGTGCGCGGGCGCGAGTTCGACGTCGATCGTGTGCCAACCGAGGAAACCTTCGGCGGGGACGGCGCGCGCAGGGTCGGCATCGAATTGCCGGTAAAGCTGGGCGGGCAGGCGCATGGCTAGCAGCAGATTTCAGAATGGAACCACAGAGGCACGGAGACACGGAGCCCGGAACAAGGCCAAGGTCTTCTCGGTGTCTCCGTGCCTTTGTGGTTCAAAGCAGGTCACGACTGGGTCCTGGCTGGGCGGGAGGCGCGCCAGAGGAGGGCGCCGATGACGAAGAGCACGCCGCCGGCGATGAGGTTGATCGCCGGCGGGGCGAAGGGCGACGAGGGCAGCACGACGCACGCAATGAGCACGAGGCCGAGAAGCACGCTGACGAGCGCGAGCATCTGGAAATCGCGGAGGCTGCCGGGCGGGAGATTCGGATCGATGGGGACGGGCGTGCGGAGGTCGGCGTCGAAGCGGCGGCATTCGGCGCTGCGCGGATCTTCGGCGCGGTAGAAAAAGGCGGAGATGACAAACGTCAGGACCGCGGCGCCGATCGCGCTGAGGATGTTGCGCTCGTAGGCGTAGTCGGGGAAGGCGTCGATCGCCATCAGGCCGAACGCGGCGACGAACGCGGCGATGCACGAGGCCATGCCGGACCACCACGGCGTTTTGCGGTAGATCATGCCGAGGAGGACGGGCGTCATGAAACCGGGGCCGGTGAGCGAGTAGTATTTCAGGCCGAAAGCGAACGCGCCGCCGGTTTTGGCGATGAAGAGCGCGGAGACGATGCCGAGGACGCCGATGACGAGCATGGTGACCTGGGCGACGCGCATCTGGTGGTTTTCGCTCGGAGCGGCGAGGCCGGCTTTTTTGCGCAGCGGGACGTAGATGTCGCGCGTGGTGGTAGCGGCGAGCCAGTTGAAGCCATCGCTGGCCTGGCCGAGCGTGGCGGAGAGAATGGCGGCGACGACGAAGCCGATCATGCCGTGCGGGAGCAGCAGCATGGCGAGGCTGACGAACGACGCTTCTTCGGGCGCGGCGAACTGCGGCCAGATCGTGCCGATATCGGGAAAAATGATTCGCGCGCCCATCACGGGCAGAATCCATAGCAGCGGGCCGAAGAACGAAAGGCCGGCGCAGAGGAAGGCCATTTTGCGCGCGCTGCGTTCGTCGGGCACGCTCTGGTAGCGCTGCACCTGCCACCAGGCGACGTTGTAGCCAAGGACTGACGTCGCGGCGTAGCAGAGCAGGAACAGCGGCTGGCCGGTCTGGCCGTTGAGCCCGAAGTAGCCGGTGGGTGCGTCGCGCCAGAGACGTTCGAAACCGGCGAACAAGCCGTCGCCCCCGCCGAGATGCATGAACGTCACGGGCATGATGAGCAGGGTGGTGACGAGAATGATGACGCCCTGCACGGCGTCGCTGAGCACGGCGGCCCAGAGTCCGCCGATGACGGTGTAGAGGATCATCACGATCCCGACGCTGATCATCGTGAGTTCGAGGCCGGTGAAGGTGTAGCCGAGCAGCGTTTGTTCGTGTTGCGCGAAGCCGAGGGCGGTGGCGACGAAGATGCAGAGGATGTAGAGGCCCTGGCCGATGCCGATGATCTGGGGAACGATCGCGGTGACGGTGTAGAAGTAAGTCGTCGACGACGAGTAGCGGCGGGTGAGGAATT
>CBINOW010000064.1:0-24429 GCA_966252395.1 uncultured Oleiharenicola sp.
AGCGAGGGCCGCGCAGAACCGGGCGACAACAATTCGGTGACCATGTCCACCGACGGCCGCGGAGCCACCGTCATCAATTCAGAACTGCAGATTTTCTCCAGTCGCGATCTGGCGGAGATTGCGGCCCGAAGCATAGGGCCGGAAAAAATTCTTGCGGGTATCAGTGACGGGAAAACCGCCTCTGAAGCCGCCTATATCATCCGTGCCGGATTAAGTGCCACGGTTGCCCGCAACAGCAGCACCATTGAGGCGAGCTTTCTGCATCCCAATGCCGAGGTCGCCCAGGCGGTTTTGAAGGAATACGTCGCCGCCTATCTCAAGCGACACCAGGAAATTCACCGCGCCGCCGGCATGGTCGGCGATTTTCTCGCCCAGGAAACCGACCAGCTGCGCGCCCGGCTCACCCAGACCGAGGAGCAACTGCGGGCGGTGAACGCCAAGGCCGGCGTTGTCTCGCTTGAGGACTCCAAGAAGTCGATTGCCGATCAGATGAACCGCATCCGCGATGCCGTCTTCACCGCCCAGGCCGATCTGGCCGCGCGGATGTCCGTCTATGAGCAGATGAACAAACTGCTCAATCCAGCCGCCACCCCCGAGGCGCAGGAGGCCGCCGCCCCGGTGCCGCCGCAACAAATCGAGGCGTTCCGCAAGCTCGTCACCCAACTGGGCCAGCTCCGCAGCCGCGAAAGTGAATTGTTGAACTACTTCAAGGAGGGCTCCACCCGCGTCCAGGAAGTGCGCACCCAGATCACCGAGGTCGAGGCCCAGCGGCAGCAGCTCATCGCCGAGCACCCGGGATTGGGCCGCGTGGCACCCGATACGGTTGCGGCGGCCACGAACCGTCCCGGCGGCTACGATCCGGTGGCCGAAGCCGCGCAGATCACCGCGCTGCAGGCTCGCATCAAGGCCCTCAACGCCCAGATGGAACAGGTGCGCACGGAAGCCGCCAATCTCGACCAGCTCGAGGTATCCATCCTCGAACTCCGCCGCCGCAAGGAACTTGAGGAAGCCAACTATCGGCGCTACGCGGCCAGCCTCGAGCAATCCCGCATCAAGGAAGCCATGGGCGACGGCAAGGTCTCCAACATCAGCATCGTGCAGGCACCGACGCCGCCGTTTCAAAACTGGCAGCCGGTTCGCAAGATGACCGGTGCCATCGCGGCCGGCGGCCTCGCGCTCGGCCTGGCGTGGGCGCTGCTGATCGAGTTCCTCCTCGATCACTCCGTGCGCCGTCCCGGCGAGGTGGAGCGCACGTTGCGCGCCCCGCTCTTTATTTCGATCCCGCGTCTCAAGCTGAACAAACCCAAAAAAGGATCGCTCAAGGCGCTTCCCGTTCCCAGCTCCTCCTCCTCCCGCCCCCCCCATGGCTCGGAAACCGACGCCAAGCCCGCGGCCGGGGACAACGGCATGTCGCTGGCCACCGCGGAAATGGAGCCATTTCACCAGACCCTGCGCGACCGTCTCATCAGTTATTTCGAAAGCATCAATCTGCGCCACAAACCCAAGTTGATTGCGGTGACCGGTCTTGGCCGAGGCTCCGGTGTCACCACCACCGCCTCCGGCCTCGCCCGCTCGCTTTCGGAAACCGGCGAGGGCAATGTCCTGCTTGTGGACATGACGCAGGGCCAGGGTTCGGCGCAGCATTTCCAGCGAGGCTCGCAGATCGGACTGGATCAGCTGCTCGACACCCGCAACTCGGCCTTCGTTCGCGACAATCTCTATGTCGTGAGCGAAAACTCGGGTGGCGAACGCCTGGCCAAAGGCCTGCCGCAGCGGTTCAACCAGCTGGTCCCCAAACTCAAGGCGAGCGACTTCGATTACATCATCTTCGACATGCCGCCCGTCAGCCAGATCAGCATCACGCCACGACTCGCCCAGTTCATGGACATGACCCTGCTGGTGGTGGAATCGGAAAAGACGGACAAGCACATCGCCGAACGGGCGACGGAACTGCTGGCTCAATCCAAGACCAACGTCGGCGTCGTGCTGAACAAGAACAAACATTACATCCCGAAAGGGCTCCATCAGGATCATGATTTCCTTCTGGGCTCTTGAGACGGTGGAACCCGAAAACACCCCTGCCGTGTCTGCGTGGTCCTCTGCCACGCCACACGTGGATCAGGACACCAGGTGGAGAGTCGGCCTCGGGTTATCCTCCGCTAATTTCCGGCCTGCCCCGCCAGACGGGCTGCCGCGCGTCGGAAGCTGCTATTTCACTTCGCTCATGTCGTCTTTCCCGCCTTGGGCAGGGACGACCGGGCGGTGAGTCCGTCCATCCATCGTGAACACCCTGTCCAACCGGTGTTGTGTTTGCTTCCTCCCGGGAAGCGAAGGTGCGAAGCATTGTCTGCTGTCGCCGTCGTTTTGCTGATCTCCGTCCCCGTCCATCCTGCCGCATCCTGCCATGCTTAGCCACCGGCTCTATTACGCGTTCAAACCATTCCTGCCTTGGGTTCTCCGCATGGGCGTCCGCCGTGTTTTTGCCCGCCGCAAGCGTCGCCTCTATCGTCAGGTTTGGCCGGTTGACCGCTCCACCAGCAAACCACCGGCCGGTTGGCCCGGCTGGCCCGACGGAAAGCGCTTCGCCTTTGTGCTGACGCACGACGTGGAAGGCCCCGAGGGTCTGGCCAAGTGCCGACAACTTGCTGAACTGGAAATGAAGCATGGGTTCCGCTCCTGTTTCAATTTCATCCCCGAGGGAGACTACACCGTGCCGGCGGAGCTCCGCTCCTGGCTGCTCGCCAACGGATTCGAGGTGGGCGTGCATGACCTCAACCATGACGGGCACCTTTTCACCTCACGGGAAGGCTTTGTCCGTAAAGCAACCCGCATAAACCACTACCTGAGCGAATGGAATGCCAAGGGCTTCCGCGGTGGGTTCATGCTGCGCAACCTGGACTGGCTGCATGATCTCGATCTCCAATACGACTGCTCGACCTTTGACACCGATCCCTTTGAACCGCAGTCGGACGGGGCCGGGACAATTTTCCCCTATTGGGTAGCGCCGGCACCCGGGCATCCCGGTGATGGCTACGTGGAATTGCCCTACACCCTGCCGCAGGACTCCTCGCTTTTTCTTCTTCTGCAGGAAAAGACCCCGGAAATCTGGCTCAACAAACTGGACTGGGTCGCCAGCCAGGGAGGCATGGCGCTCGTCAACGTGCATCCGGACTACGTTTGTTTCGAGGGTGAGCGTCCCACTCAGCGGACCTTCCCCGTCGCCCACTACGAAGCCCTGCTGACTCACCTGCGCCAACGCCATGGCGACACTTTTTGGGAGGCCCTTCCCGGGACCTTGGCACAGTATTGCCGTGAGCCGCTGCGCCGGGCCGCCGCCAAACCCGGCCCGCTCCGTGGCAAACGGGCGGCCGTGTTGCTCTATTCGTATTACCCCGCCGATCCCCGGCCGCGCCGGGCCGCCGAGGCCATGGCCGCAGCTGGGATGGAAGTGGATCTGCTCTGCCTCTCCGAATCCGACGGAGACGCACCTCGTGAGCGGATCAATGGAGTCCATGTGTTCCGCCTGCCCATGCAGCGCATGCGCGGCAGCAAGCTCGCCTACATCTGGCAGTATGCCCGTTTCCTTCTGTCCTCGTTCTGGTTTCTCGCCCGCAAGGGAATGCTGAAGCGATACGACGTGGTGCACGTGCACAACATGCCCGACTTTCTCGTCTTCGGCGCCCTGGTGCCGAAGCTGCGCGGCGCACGCGTCATTCTTGATCTGCACGATCCCATGCCCGAACTCATGATGAGCATCTATGAGTTGCCGGAGAAACACTGGATCGTGCGCGTGCTGCGCGTGGTCGAGAGCGCCAGCATCCGCTTCGCCAATCTCGTGCTTACCCCGAACATCACCTTCAAGCACCTGTTTGTCAGCCGCGGGTGCCCGCCGGACAAGATGCAGATCGTGATGAACTCTCCCCAGATCGAGATCTTTGATCCCTCCCGCGTGCCGGAGCAGGCCCCGGCGCGCAACGACGGCCTCTTCCGGGTGATGCATCACGGCCTCATCGCCCATCGACACGGCGTGGACCAGCTCGTCGAGGCCGTGGCCCGCCTCCGCCCCCAGATCCCGGGCATCCAATTGGACATCTACGGCGGACGCACCGCGTTCCTCGACATCGTGCTCGAGACCGCGCAGCGCTTGGGAGTCTCGGACATCGTGCACTACCATGGGCCCAAGAGCCAGGCCGAGATCGCCCAGGCGATCCTGGAGTGCGATGTCGGGGCGGTGCCGAACCGGCGCTCGATGTTCACCGAGCGCAACTTCCCCACCCGCCTTTTCGAATACCTCGCCATGCGGCGCGCCGTGATCGCTCCCTCCACCCAGGGCATCCGCGACTATTTCAGCAGCGAGCAAATCCACTACTTTGAACCCGGCGACGTGGACAGCCTCGCCGCCCGCCTCCTGTGGGTGTGGCAGAACCCCGAAGAATCCCGCCGCATCGTCGCGCGCGGCCTGCAGGTGTATGAACAGCACCTGTGGCCCGAGGAAAAAAAACATTTTCAGGCCTTGGTTTCCCAGCTGCTATCACCGGCTGAAACCAAGCCGCTCCAGTCTTCATGAACATAAGCATATTCGGTCTCGGATACGTCGGTTGCGTCGCCACCGGCTGCCTCGCTCAGCAGGGTCATCGGGTCGTCGGGGTGGATCCCCAGCCCTCCAAGGTTGACTTTATCAACCAGGGCAAACCCACGATCATTGAGGAAGGCATCACGGAAATCCTCGCCCGGGAACACGCCGCCGGCCGCGTCAGCGCCACGCGCTCCGTCGCCGACGCCATCGCCCAGACCGAGGTGTCGTTCATCTGCGTCGGCACCCCGCCGACCGCCACCGGCCACCTCGACCTGACGGCCATTGAGAAGGTCGCCGAGGAGATCGGCACCGCGTTGAAGCAAAAATCGGCGCGCCACGTGATTGCCGTCCGCTCGACCGTCCTACCCGGCACCCGCGAGAAGGTCATGGCCATCATCGCGCGCTCCTCCGGCCGCCAGGCCGACGTGGACTTCGCCGTGGTCTCCAATCCCGAATTCCTCCGCGAGGGCACCTCCGTGAAGGACTTCCTCAAGCCGCCCTACACGCTGCTCGGCTCGAACTGCGCCTGGGCGACCGAAGTCATGCGGGCCGTCTATCAGGGCATTGATGCCGCGTTCATCACCACCGAGCCGCGCGTGGCCGAGCTGATGAAGTATGTGTGCAATTCCTTCCACGCGCTGAAGATCGTTTTCGCGAACGAGGTCGGCAACATCTGCAAGAAGCTTGAGATCGACTCGCACCAGCTGATGGAGGTCTTCTGCCAGGACACCAAGCTGAACATCTCCAAGGCCTACCTGAAACCCGGCTTCGCCTACGGCGGCTCCTGCCTGCCCAAGGACCTGCGCGCCCTGCGCACCATCGCCCACGACCACTATCTGCAGACGCCTGTGCTCGAATCGATCGAGCGCAGCAACGAGTTCCAGAAGGAACTGGTTTTCCAGCGCATCATGCAATACGGCGTGCAGAACATCGGGTTCATCGGACTCGCCTTCAAGGCCGGCACCGACGACCTGCGCGACAGCCCAATCCTCGACGTGATCGAGCGCCTGCTCGGCAAGGGTTTCAACCTGCGGATCTTTGATCCCCATGTGCACGTCTCCCAGCTGACCGGCGCCAACCGCGACTACATCCTCAAGAAGATCCCCTTCATCTCGCGCTTTATCACCGACGATCTTCCCGCGACCATCACCAACAGCGAACTGCTGGTCATCGTGAACAAGGGACCGGAGATCGAGCAGGCCCTGCCGAGCCTCGCCGGCAAGACCGTCTATGATCTCACCGGCCTGCGCGCAGCAGATACAAAGGGTATCGAATACTCGGGAATTGCGTGGTAAACACGCAGTCCTTTGCGACTGCAGATTGCATCGGAAATCCTAACACGGTCATAGCATTGTCGAGTCTGCCGCCTGAAAGGTATCCTATTCTTGGCTAGATTGCGGTCAGTTTGACCAAATCTTCCCGCAACACAGCAATGTCAGATCCAACATCGAAGGCCGGAGGCGCCGCGCAAAATACCTATGGAGGAATTCTAAAGTCGACGGCATTGCTTGGCGGGGCCCGTGCAGTCTCCCTTTTGGTCGGTTTGATCCGGATTAAGTTTGTCGCCGAATTGTTGGGCCCCGTTGGAGTGGGACTTTTTGGATCCTACGACATCATTGTCCAAACGGCCGTTTACTTCTTCGGTCTGGGGGTGGGTTCAAGTGCCATTCGGCAAATTGCCCATGCCACTTCGGGAGGGGATTCACACAAAACACAAAGCACTGTCAGCGCAGTCCACCGATTGTCATGGACGCTGGGCTTGGCAGGAATGATCGGAATTGCGGTCCTGTGTGTTCCAATTGGAAGAATCACATTTGCCGAACCTGGATTTGCCCTGCCAGTGCTGGTTCTATCGGTTGCCGTGCTATTCTCGAATGCCAACAGCGGTCTTCGCGCACAGCTACAGGGATTTCAGAAAACGAGCCTGTTGGCCAAGGCCACGGTCATAGCCTCCTGCTCCGATGTTGTTACCCTATGGTTGATCGTGTTGGCGCTTGGGGAAAGAGGTATTCCGCTAGCAATAGTCGCCGGTGCCGCTGCGAATACGATCATACTCGGTATAGCCGCGCGAACGCTCCCCTTCCGCCCCAAATCCATCACGTGGGAAGAACTAAGAACGGAGGGCCGTTCGCTCATCGTGCTCGGAGTGGGACTAACTAGCGCTCTTCTCATATCCATGCTGGGAACCTACGCGGTCCGCAGCATGATTAACCACCATCTTTCGCTGTCTTCTGTCGGCCTGTATCTGTGCGCCTTTGCGCTCTCTGGTAAATTTGTCGGATTTCTACTCGATTCATCTAGAGCGGATTTCTTTCCGCGACTTTCAGCGGCGACAGGGAATCCTGCGGTCATGAATGAACTGATCAACCGACAGACGGAGGTCATCCTGCTGCTCGCCACGCCGGGACTCCTGCTGACCCTGATATTTGCACCGCAGCTCATCACGTTGCTTTACAGCGCCGAATTTGCACCCGCGGACAAACTCCTGGCTTGGCTCACGCTGGGATGCTTTTGGCGCGTTTTATGGGCCCCGCTCGGCTACGTCCGCCTGGCACTCGGCAAAAGCCTTTTATACTTTCTCACTGAGGCTTCATTTACGGTCGGTGGGCTGGCGCTGGTATATTTGATGATGATATGGCAAGGACTGCCCGGCGTTGCCGCCGCTTATTTTATCCAGCATTTTTGCCAGACTATTGTCTTGGTCGTTTGTGCCAGACAATTGACAGGCTTTGGCTGGTCAATGGGTGTGTTCCGGCTTGTCGGTATTCTTCTTCCAGCTGCCGTTTTGGTGTTCAGTTTCGCATTCATCTTGCCGAGCCCGTATAGGGAAGCGGCCGGGATATTGGTCGCGATCCCTTGCGGGCTGTATTGCTTGCGCGAAGTTTCCATGCGATTGGGCACCGAGCACCGGATCACCAAGAAGCTCTCCAAGATACCGGGACTTCAGAGCCTTCTCAAAATCCGGACGTCTGCACCGACAAAAGCATGCACTCCGTAATGATGAAGGCATAATTCCGTTTCCCATCGAACAATATGTCCACCAAACAGCTTCAGGTGCGCAAACTGGCCAAGGCCGGTCAACTTGTGCTCACAAACCTGCTTTCAAATCGAAAGCCCGTTGCCTACGTGGGAGGCTGGTTGGGCAAAGACAATCTGGGAGACGAGGCATTGTATGCCGCCATGGCCGCATTGCTGCCGCAGACGCGCCTTTTCCATTACGACGGTGGCAGAATCGCCAACCGGATCATCCAATGCTCGCCCGCTTTGGGCTACGGTGTCCTCGGGGGCGGCACATTGATCGGCCAAAGCCGTCAATGGCTGGACATAGCAAAAGCCTTCCAGCACACCGGCCGGACCCTGCTGATTTCGGGGACCGGAGTGGAGGATGAATCCTTCTGGCCAACTGCCGCCAAGGTTCCCGAATGGATACCGATTTTGGCCCAATGCCCTCACATTGGGGTCCGTGGCCCCATCTCACAGGCCATCTTGCAAAAAGCCGGTGTGCACAACGTGGAGGTGATCGGCGATCCAGCCTTGGCTTTTGCTAGGCAACGTGTGCAGACCCATTTCCAACCCAAAAGCATTGGGCTCAACGTGGGCGTCTCCGATGGCAAAATCTGGGGCAAGGAAGATCAAGTATCGAACGAATTTGTGCGCCTCGCCACCCTTGCCCGCCAAGCGGGATGGTCGGTGCATTGGTTCGTCGTCTGGCCCAAGGATCTCGAAATCACCCGCCGTGTTGCCCAAGCCAGTGGAACGTCGGATCACATCCACCAAATCTACACCAGCCACGTGGATTTCATCGAACGCGTTGCAGAATTGAGCGTTTTTGCCGGCATGAAACTCCATGCAACCATCCTAGCTATCTGCGCTACGACCCCCTCTCTGATGATAGAATATCGGCCCAAATGTCGCGATTTCATGGCGGCCATCGGCCATGAGGATCATGTCATCCGGACGGATGCCTTTCTGGGTGACGCCACGTGGGAACGGATCACACAAATCAACGCCGACCGGACCGCGTTCGCCGAGCGCCTGCTGGATGCCGTCAACCGCCTGCGCGAACATCAAATTGCTTTCGCTAGAAAAATTTCAGGTGTGATCGCCCGCTAACGAATATCCTTTATTTACCCATGCAGCCTACCGTCAGTGTCATTATCCCGACTTACAACCGGGCGCACTATCTGAAGGACTGCATTAACAGCGTGCTAACGCAGACCGTTCCGGTGGATGAGATACTGATTGTCGATGACGGTTCGACCGACGGCACGGCGGATCTTGTTTCCACTTGGGGCGACCGCATCACCTACGTGCCCCAAAAAAATGCCGGCGCGGCAGCCGCACGCAACCTGGGTTTGCTGAAGGCACGAGGTGATTTAATTGCCTTTCAGGACTCCGATGACCTCTGGCCTCCGGAAAAAAATGCCCTGCAACTGGAATTTTTCAAACGCCATCCTGACGTCGAGATTGTGTTCGGACTAATGGCCAATTTCAAGGACGGCCAAGAGGATACGACCGCCGAGATCGGAAATCCGGCCGTCTATGAAGCGCTCAAGGCCTCCCACTCCCATGTCACCGAAATGTTTTCCCTCCTATTACAGTATAACATGGTGCCGACGCCGACTGTGATGTTCCGCCGAAGCTGCCTGGAGAAGGCGGGGCTTTTCGATGTGAACCTGCGAATTGCCGAGGATTTTGAATATTGGCTGCGCATGTCGAGCGTCTGCCGGTTTGGATTCATGGATCATGTGCTGCTGAAAAGAAGGCGCCACGACTCCAACCTGATCAATGATCGACTAACCCGTTTGCGCTGCCGGATTGGAATCCTTGAGAATCTCGGCCTCCGGTTTCCGCAACTGACAGAAGGACAACGCAGCGCCGTTGCCAGGCAGCTGTCTGACCTGCACTACGATCTCGGCTCACTTTGCTTCCGGCAGGGGCAGTTTGCCACCGCCCTCAATCATTTCCGAAAGTGCGACCGAGCCAAATCTTCGCGCCTGGCGCTTCGCGTGAAGCGGCTGATAGCATCCGGACTGGCTCCCCTGCAAAATACGCGTCGTAGCTGATGACCCCGGACACTTCCTTAAACAGGCTTTCCCTCCTTCGCTACGCCCATGCTTTCGCCAGCGGCGGTGGCATGGAGCAACACCTGCACGACTTGGATCGCACGTTGCTCGCGCGCAATCCGATGACCGTTGTGCGCGTTTTCCTCGGCCGGGCGGGCGAGCCGCTGCGCAAGGAAGTCTCGTCCGTCGGCCAGGGCACGCTGGTCAAAATCGCAATCCCTCTCCCTGCCAATACCCAGTGGGAAAAACTCCAACATGGCACCGATGCCCGCACCCGACTGCAGGCGCTGATCCGCGACTACCTGATCTACCTGCCGCCCATTTGGCAACTTTGGGGGCGCCGCTACATGCGGAACCGCCCCGTGCGGCGCCGGGCAGGTGAACCTGAGGGCGTGGGCGCGATCGTGGCCGAGGCCCTGCGCGAATACCGGGTGAATCTCGTGATGCTCCACTTCATGGGTGGTGCCGACTCCGAGGAAGTGATCCTCGCTGCCCGCCGGCACGGTGTCCCTTGCGCGGTGGAAAACCACTTTTCCAACGACCGCTTCAACAACCTTTCCATCCGCAAACACGTCGAGATGGCCGATGCGGTGTCCGGGATCAACGCTCTCGGTCTGCCCCGGTATGTGCGGAACTCGTTCCACAATCTTTCCAACGGGATTGATATGGAGCATTTCCAACCCGCGGCACCAGCCGCGCCCGGCGAACCGCTGCGCATCCTGCTGGCCGCGCGGATTGTCCGCGAAAAAGGCCAGATGGATTTGGTGCGAGCTTGCGCCAAACTCCTCGCGCTGCCGGCCAAATTTGAGATCACCCTGGCCGGCCGGGTGGATTCCGATGCTTTTCTTGCGGAGCTGAAGTCGGAAATCGCCCGGCTCGGGTTGAACGGGCGCGTAAACATGCCCGGCTTGCTCAATCAAGCGCAGCTGCGGGAGGAATACGCCCGAAGCGCCATCGTGGTGTTCCCTACCCGGCATCACGAGGGACTGGGGCGCATCATCGTCGAGGCCCAGGCGATGGCCCTGCCACCGATCGCTTACGACATCGGCGGTGTCGCCGAAGGTTTGGTAGATGGCGAAACCGGCTACCTTGTGAAAGTCGGTGACATTGATGGCCTGGCCGCGCGAATTCGCCAGCTGCTGGAAGATTCGGCGCTTCGCCAACGCATGGGACAGAAAGGCCGTGAATTCGTGCACCGCCGCTTCAGTCTGCCCGCCCTCGCGGAGCGCCACGAAAATTTCTACCGGACGGTGCTGACCTCCGCTGCCAAACGGGGCTCCGCCTGACCGTTCTTACCGCGACTTTTTTGACCGCTCTGCGCACCACCGCATCGGTCCGCTCCCCACTACCCGTCACATGCCTCCGAAACTAGCACTGCTTCTGGGCATCGGATTCGTCGCCTATGCGCTGTGGTCTGATCGAAAACGCGGGTATCCCCAGCTCGAGGATCTCTTTTGGCCGACCCTCTGGTATATGGTGGTGTCGTCGCGGATGCTCGGAGTGTGGTTGAATATCTGGGGCGTCCCACTGCCCTCCGGTGGAGGTGGCGACCCAACCGAAGGCAGCCTAATTGACCGTTCTTTTTTCGCACTACTAACGGTTATCGGACTCAGGATTCTCTCCAAGCGGGGCTTCTCCTGGCGGGATTGCTTCGCCAATAACCCCTGGCCGACTGCTTTGCTGGTCTTCATGGCCATGAGCATTGTATGGTCCGATTACCCTTTCGTTTCCTTTAAACGCTACATCAAGATTCTGGGCTCGGTCGTCATGGCACTGGTGGTGCTTTCGAATGAAAAACCTCTGGACGCACTCCTAACCATCCTGCGCCGCTGCCTCTATGTTCATTTACCGATGTCGATTGTTTGTATCCGGTATTTTCGTGATATCGGTGTGAACTTCGATTGGTTCGGCACTTCGGTCCTGTGGCAGGGCATCTCCACTTCCAAGAACACCCTGGGGCAGGTCGTCATGCTGGGTGCACTTTATTTTTCCTGGGAAGTCTGGCGCAACTGGACCAAATCCGGCTGGCGAAACATCCACCTCATCTACCTGCTAATGGCGCTCTACCTGCTGAAGGGGTCAGATGCCGGCATGAGCATGACCGCCGTGTCAGTTTGCGTGTTTGCGATGGCAATTTTCTACCGCCTGCAATCCCTACGCGAAACCCCGGAGAAAATTCGCCGCTTCACCCGCTTCATTACCGTCGGTGTGGCCGGTTTGATTCTGCTGATCCTGACGCACAGCATCGTCCTGTTTAAGGAGGATTCCCCTTTCGGTTACATCATCACCAAGTTCGGCCGCGACATCACGCTGACAGATCGGACTTATATCTGGACTGATGTCTATGCCGCCGCAGCTAACGACCGGTTGCTGGGGGTGGGTATCGGCGGTTTTTGGATCGGTCGAGACGCCAATATCCCTTGGACCAACACAAAGACCTGGATCTTAGGCCAAGCTCACAGCGGCTACGTTGACACTTATCTGCAGCTGGGCCTGGTGGGAGCTTTTCTGCTAACCATCCTGTTGCTGACCACGGTCACCCGTTTGCTAGACACCTTGGACGAGGATTTCGATTTCGCCTGCTTCCGCATAGCACTTTTTTTCACGATCGTCTTTGTGAACATCACGGAATCTACCTACCTGCGCGGAGACCACCATTTGTGGCTGCTCTTTCAATCGGTCGTATGGGTTCTTCCTAGACAGCCCAAACAGGCACCTGACCGTTTCAACCCATCAACTGGTTTCAGGCGAACTTGAACGCACCTCTCATTTGATGAAGAATGACAAGCATGTCCGTCTGGCATACTCTGCGCCGCTTGATGGGGTTAGAGCGATAGCGATTGCCGCTGTTCTCATAGTCCATGCCTATCCGGAAATCTTGATTGGCGGATTTACGGGAGTGGATGTCTTTTTTGTTATTTCAGGATATTTAATCACTTCAATCATCCTGCAGGATCTCCGAAGCGAATCGTTTTCTCTCGCGGAATTTTATCTGCGCCGGGTCCAACGACTGCTGCCCAATTTGGTCGTCACTGTATTTGCGGTGATCCTGATGTGGACGTTCTTACTGCCACCCGGTATGGCTAGTGAGCCCGGACGTCATGGCCTTTGGGCGGTCTTCAATCTATCCAATATTTACTGCTGGCAAAGCTTGGGCGGTTACTGGGGCAACCGAGCGGAATGGGCACCGTTGACACATACTTGGTCGCTGGGAATCGAGGAGCAGTTCTATCTCATCTTTCCTGCCTGCCTGATAATACTGCATCGATTTCAGCCCGGACGGATACTGATTTGGCTGGTTATCGCAGCACTGGGGAGCTTGGGACTTTGTCTGTATGGAACCACGGGGCACGCCACAGCCACTTTCTATTTACTGCCAACACGTGGCTGGGAATTGCTGGTCGGTGCCATATTGGCCGCCTTTCAGACGGGATACTCTCCGCGGGAGAAGCTCCTGCGGTTACCCCACGGAATGGCCATTCTAGAGCTAGCCGGTTGGATTGGCCTAGGTTTGATAATCACAGGCTATGTAATCCTCGATGGCGGCGCTGGGTTTCCCGGCCTAAAGGCACTCATTCCGACCGCAGGCACCCTGTTGCTCCTTTTCTCCATTGTGAACGCAAACACAAGGGTAGCGCAGCTTTTTTCAAACCCGATCATGGTGCTCGTGGGGCGTCAGTCGTATTCAATCTATCTTTGGCATTGGCCACTAATGATTATGGGAAAACTGCAGGCTGAGTTGTTCGGACTGCCTCATCATGTTGGCTCGATTGCCGGCGGCTTCGCTGGACTGCTGTTTGCCTGGCTGGCTTACGTCTTGGTCGAACAGCCGCTTCGCAACAGAGGCCCGGGACGCTCACGCCGTCTTGTCTATATCGCTACCGGAATTGGCGCCACAGCCCTTTCTTGCTTGGTCGCAATGCAACTAACCGAAGTTGATCGCCAAGACAGATTCGCCCCCCTTGCTGTGCATAGCAAAAGCTACAATGCAGGACGCGACACCACTCCTGTGAGGGGTGTTGCATTTTCGGATGTCGCCTTCCCGCCAGTAGAAGACCGCACCGCCCCTCCTTGGCGAACGGGAGGCGTGATTCATCGGCACGGATCAAGTAATCCATCAGTTGTTGTTTTGGGCAGTTCACATGCGACGATGTATTCTAGGCTGATAGACGACATTTGCCGTGAAAGAAGAATCTCGGTGGCCTTCTTGGGCGTAAATCAAACCTCCGTCGTTTTCAGGGGTTCAAACGCACAAAACCCGAATTTTTCCTCCGAAAGCGAGTTTCAAGATTTCAACAAGACATGGCCAATGTGGCTCCATGAATGGCACCCAACCCTCGTGTTCATCATCGAAAGATGGGATCAGGAACGAACATCCAATGACGAATTTGAAGCAGATCTCAGATCATTCTTTTCTAAGGTCGGGCCGCTCGCGGATCAGGTCATGTTTGTAGCCCAAGCGCCAGTAACCTCTTTGGGCGAGATGTTCAACTTACGTGCGTATGCCAACTGGCGCATCAACGAAAGCTCCGGCTTGCCTATTTTAAAACCAGATCCCAGGGAGCACCTGAGAAGACAGGCTGTGGCCTTTGCCGAAAAAGCCAAAATCGATTTTCCCAATCTGCATGTGCTCAGAGCAGATCTCCCTTTTTATCACAAAGACGGTTCAATTCGTTACGCGGAAGGCAGGTCGTTTTTCTACGCAGACGATGATCACCTGTCGGATGTGGGCACAGAGCAAGTTCGTGTGCTTTTTAGCAAAGCTATCGACGAGGCACATTCCAACCGGAAGTCACTGCAGAAGGAACAGGATCACGCAAACCGTCGATAGAATCACTGTTGCCGTGTCTGCTTTACGTTCAGATACGAAGATTTCCTTCACTCGGATCCTTCCCTTTCGGGACGCCGATATGCGAATTTTACCCTGCGCATGAATCTGCTCATTCCCCACGGCTTCGAGGCCAACTACATCGTGGGCTTCGCGCGCGGGCTCGCGGCTCACGGCATCAAGTTCACCGTGGCGTCGGATGACGACATCGGGCCGCGGCTGGCGGCGGCGGGTATCGCGCAGCGCAACCTCCGCGGCAGCCTGAGCCCCAAGCGCCCGGCCTGGGAAAAGGCCCTCAACATCCTCCGCTACTATTTTCGGCTGCTTGCCGTGGTCTTCGAATTCCGTGGCGGCACGATTCACTTCAACGGGTTGCTCAGCAGCCGCATCATTCTGCTCGATGGACTGCTCCTGCCGCTCTGGTTGCGTCTCTGGGCCGGGCGCTACATCCACACGGCACACAATGCCCTGCCGCACAGCCGGGAGAAGAGTCGTCTCTTTCACTGGGCCTATCGTTGGATCTATCGCTTCCCCCACACGATCATCGCGCACACGGAAAAGGTGGCCCAGCAGCTGGAATCGAACTTCGGGGTCAGCCGTGACCGGATCATCGTCATTTCCATCGGTCTGAACGAGGAGATGCCCACGACCACGGCCACGCCCGCCGAAGCCCGCCAACGGCTCGGTCTGCCCGCCCAAGGGCCGATCGCCCTGTTCTTTGGCAAGGTGGAACCCTACAAGGGCGTGGATTTGCTCGCTGAATCATGGGGGGCGGTGCGCACTCCGGATGCCTATCTGGCCATCGCCGGTTGGTGCCCGGACCGCGCCTACACCGATCTGGTCCGGGCCGCGATGCAACGATCCCCGCGGAGCGCCAGCATGGCGTGGCGCGAAGGCTTCGTGCCCAACGAGGAGGTCGCGCTCTGGCTGCAGGCCTGCGACGTCGTCGTCATGCCTTACCGCAACATCTATCAAAGCGGCGTCGTGTTTCTGTGCCTGCGGTTTGGCATGCCAATCGTGGCCACGGATGTCGGCTCACTCTCGGAATACATTGATGAAAGCTCCGGCATCATCACCCCGCCGGGCGATCCCGCCGGTTTTGCCGCCGCCCTGGACCGCTTTTTTGCCTCGCGCAGCCGCTATGACCGGGAGGCCATCTCCCGCCAGGCCAACAAGTATTCATGGGACCGCCAGTGCCTCGTGATTAAACACTTGTATCAGTAAGATGAAGCCAGCAAAGGAATCCGGGATGCGGCGTGTCCTTTTGGTCTCAAACAAGGTGTTCCACTACCGGGTGTCGAACTACAACTATTTCGCCGGCCGTTTTCGCGAGATGGGCTGGGATTTCTGCGTCCGCGCCAATCAGCTCGAGCGCAGCAACCCCTACCCGCTCCAGTTCGATTTCCGTGAAGTTCCCTTCGGCTTCGGCGCCTACAAGCGTGAGATTGAGGAGCTCAAGCCCGACGTCGTCATCTTCTTTCTCCACCTGAAGGACAAGATGATCTGGCCGCTGCTGCACTGGCTCAAATTGCGCGGCATCCCGGTGGTTTACTGGAACAAGGGCGTGAACCTCGAGGTGCGGAATCCTTGGCTGCGCAACCTGCCCTTCTACTACGTCCATTCCCTCTGCAACGCCATCGTGCTCTACTCATCCCATGAGGTGAAGGACATCCGCCCGGGCAACCAGCACAAGGTCTTCGTGGCCAACAACACGATCAACCTCTCGGCGTTCCCCACCATCACGGCCTCCAAGGACGAACTGAAGCGCGAACTCGGCATCCCGTTCAAGAAGGTCGTCCTGTTCGTCGGCCGCATGCGCCCGGTCAAGAAGGTGGATCATCTCATTGCCGCCTTCAACGAGATCGACGACCCGGACTGCGGCTGCATCATCGTAGGCGACCCGATGGGCTACGACCTGCCGGCGATGATCAAGAAAAAGAACGTGATGCATCTCGGCGAGATTCACGATCCCGAGGGCATCAAGATCAGCAAGATTTTCAAACTCTCGGACCTGTTTGTGATTCCCGGCGACGTCGGCCTCGGCATGAACCAGGCGTTCTACTGGGGCCTGCCCGTCGTGACGGAAGCCGGCCTGCAGCCGCCCGAGATCCACTACCTGAAGGAAGGACGCAGCGGCTTCGTGGTGCCCGAAAACGACACCGCCGCCCTGAAGGAGAAAATGATGCTGCTCCTCCGCGACGACGCCCTCCGCGCCCGCTTCAGCGCCGCCGCCCGCGAGGACATCCTCCGCGAAGCCTCCATCGAGAAAATGTTCTCCGGCTTCCGCGATTGCGTCGTCGCGCTCACCGACCCCACCTCGAAGCTGTGCGCGCCGCGCTTCCGCTGAGGCGTCCGGTTGACGCCGTCATTTTTTCGTAGCTCTTCCACAGTCAGGCCTGAATCCTGCAGTCCACCGACTACCGCCAATGTCTGTTCCTCCCGTCATCGCTCCGCTTAAGCCCGCCTTGGACCGTTTCGTCGCCTGGTTGGAAAACTACGGCGAAACCTCGCAAGACCACCAGGACTTCTATGCCAGCCGCGTGGGGCGCGCGGCCAAGAACCTCTACTACCGCAGCCCTCTGCTCGGCAAGGTGGCGGTGCTTCCGATGGTGGCCTGCGAGGCGTTTTTTCCGTGGACGCGCCGGTTCTATTTCCCGCGGATGCGGCTCCCGATTTCCGACGCCCATTTTGCCATGGGTTACGCTGCGCTTTATCAGGTCACCGGGGAGCGACGCCATCTGGAGCGGGCGATTCACTTCCTCGACGTGCTTGAGCAAACGCGCTGCCCGGGTTTCGAAAGACATGGCTGGGGCTACCCCTTCGATTGGCAGACCCGGGGCGGAATCCTGCCCCGCGGCACCCCGCTCATCACCACGACGCCCTATTGCTACGAAGCCTTCGCCGATGTCCACCGCCTTACATCCGAGCCCCGCTGGCGCGAAACCATGCGCTCCATTGCCGAGCACGTGCTGTTGGATTATCGCGACGTGGAGCTTGGACCGGGTGTAGCCACCTGCACTTACACGCCCACCGGGGGCGAACGCGTCGTGAACGCCAGCGCCTACCGGGCGTTCACCCTTTACTACGCCTGGCGCGAATTCGGGGACGATCGCTACCGAGCCGCCGCGGAGCGAAACCTGAATTTCGTGCTGCAGTGCCAGCTGCCCGATGGCTCCTGGCCCTACGCCGTGGACGGCGCGCGGCCCTTCGTGGACCATTTCCACACCTGTTTCGTGATGAAGGCGCTCGCGAAGATCGAGGCCCTCACCGGCCATGCCGGCTGCCGCGAGGCGCTCGACCGCGGCGTCGCGTATTACACGCAGCACCTTTTCGATGAGGAGGGCCTGCCCCGCCCCTTTGCCCGCGCCCCGCGCCTGACGGTTTACCGCCGCGAGCTCTACGATTGCGCCGAATGCATCAACCTCGGCGTTCTCCTGCGCGGGCGCTACCCGGCACTGGATGCCGCCGTGGACCGAACTGTGACGGAAATCGTGCAGAACTGGCAACTGCCCGATGGTCATTTCCGCAGCCGCCGGTTGCTCCTCGGCTGGGACAACGTGCCCATGCACCGCTGGGGCGGATCCGAAATGTTCCGGGCCCTTAGTCTCCGGCTGAAAGCCGACCAAGCCTCGACCGCGAAAAACTAACCCCAACCCATCCATGTGCGGCATTTGCGGACAATTCAATTTCGGCACCGGCGCCCCGGCTGACCCCAAGGTGCTCGAGCGCATGACCGGCACGATCGTGCACCGTGGACCGGATGACACCGGAATCCATGTGGATGGCCCCCTGGGACTGGGCTTCCGCCGCCTCGCGATCATTGACCTCTCGCCCGCCGGCCACCAGCCCATGTCGGACAAGGAGGCCACCGTGTGGGTGACTTTCAACGGCGAGATCTACAATTTCATGGAGATTCGCCGGGAACTGGAGGCCCACGGGCATGTGTTCCACTCCAACTGTGACACGGAGGTCATCGTCCACGGCTACAAACAGTGGGGTGATGCCGTGCTCAACCGCTTCAACGGCATGTTCGGTCTGGCCATCTGGGATGTCAAAAAGCGCCGGCTGGTCCTCGCCCGCGACCCGATGGGGATCAAGCCCCTCTACTATACAGTCCAGAACGGTTCGCTTTATTACGGCTCGGAGATCCGCACCATCCTCGCCGCGCTGCCCGCGTCACCCGGGGTGGACATCGAGTCCGTCGGGCTCTTCCTCCGCTACCGCTACACGCCCGCGCCGCGCACGCTCTATGCCGGCATCCGCAAGCTGGCCGCCGGTGAGAAGCTGGTCGTCCAAGACGGTCGCGTCGAAGTCAGCCAATTCTACGGTTTCGAACCGGCCCCATTCAGTCCGCAACCGCGGGTCGAGGAAGCGGGCGAGCAACTTCTCGAACTCTACAAGGAGGCCGTGCAACGTCATCTCATCAGCGACGTGCCGCTGGGACTGTTGCTCAGCGGCGGCATGGACTCGGGCCTGCTGCTCGGTCTCATGAACCTGCATGGCAAGAGCTGGCCGACTTTCACGGTGGGTTACGGCGGCTCCTTCCGCGACGACGAGCTCGACGATGCCGCGGAAACCGCGCGCATTTTCGGCGCCCAGCATCATGTCGTGCGCATCAGTCAGGACACCTTCGAGGAGACCCTGCCGAAAATCGTCAATTCACTGGAGGAACCCGTCGCCTCGTCCTCCATCGTGCCGATGTATTTCGTATGCCAGCGCGCGCGCGAAGTGGTTAAGGTGGCGCTGATCGGCCAGGGGCCCGACGAGCTTTTCGGTGGCTACACCCGCCACCTCGGGGTGCACTACGGCGAAGCCTGGCGCTCGCTGCCGGGCTGGCTGCAAGCGGGCGGCGCGGCGGTCGCCCGGCGGGTGTTGCACCGCAGCGACACCGTCAAGCGCGGGCTCTTTTCCCTGAAGGAAAATGACCAGCTGAAGCGCTTCCAGCGGGTGTTCTCGCTTACCTCCGACGAGGCGATGCAAAGCCTCTTCCAGGCGGGGTCCGCCGCGCCCGGCGCCGGAGTGGGTGCCACCAACTGCTGGGAATCGCTCCGGCCGGCGATGCGCCATCTCGACGAACTCAACGCCTTCCAGCTTTTGGAGCTGCGCTCCTCGTTGCCGGATGAGTTGCTGATGTATGGGGACAAGCTTTCCATGGCCCACGCGCTGGAGGTGCGGGTCCCGTATCTCGACCGCAAACTTGTCGAGCATGTCCAGCAGCTGGGCGCCTCGCTCAAGGTGCGGAACGGTGTCCGGAAATGGCTGCACCGCCGGGTCGCGAAGAAATTTCTGCCGGCGGAAATCGTCCGTCGCAAAAAGCGCGGCTTCGCCGTGAACGTGGTGGACGACTGGTTTCGCAAGAGCCTGCACGGCCGTTTCAACGATTACCTCGTGGACCCGCAGTCGCTGCTCTATGCCCACCTTCGTCACGACACCGTCAACGGCCTGCTGCGGGAGCACGTCGCCGGCGAACAAGATCACCACAAAATCCTGTTCAGTCTGATCGTGCTTGAACAGTGGCTGCGCAACCAAAGCGGCCGTGGATGAACCCACCCGGAATGACGCGGGCAGCCCTGCAGGCCTATTCCATTGCACCGGTTATTCGGTGACGGCCGGCGCGGCCTTTCCGGGCTGGAAGCCCAGCCTGTTCGCACCTGAGGTAACAGTGTCGTCAAGATTGTCCGGCGCGGAATGCTTGGTCTTGGATTTTATCAAAAGATCGATTGTCTGACGGTCCGTGCCGACTGTCCGTTCGCCACGCACCGGCCCTTTCACCACCGTCATGCTCAACGCCATCAGCGCTTATCTAAGCACTTGATGACTATTAACAAATCTCCCCGCCGAGCTCTCGGTTAGTAGCCCAACAAACTGCGACATTAGACTGGCAGGAGCAGCCCCTACCTATTATGCACCCTTCTATGCTTTCAACCTTGCGAAACAGGCTGTCTGTCTGGCTGCCGCTCCTGCTGCTGTTGCTGTTCACTGCTTCCTCCAGCCTTTACGGGTTTACCAAGTCGGGCACGACTTATACCACCAATGGCTCCCAAGCCGATGTGAACGCGGCCATCGCCGACGCGACCGCCGGCGACACGATCAACATCCCGGCCGGCTCTTTCACTTGGGGCACGGCCAAACTCGCCACCTCCATCGCCAAGGCCATCACATTGGCCGGCGCCGGTCCCGGCAGCACCACCTTGGTCATGGATCCGACCGGACCGACCCTCGCCGCTGGTGTGATTCGGCTAAGCGCTGCTGCTACCGCGCGGGGCTTTTCAGTCATACCTGCACTCAATGTAGCCCCTTTCTCCACGGGATCTGCAAACGGGTGGCGCATCACAAATATTGTCTACAACCCTCAGGGCTCGACCACTGAGAAAGCCTATTTCTGCTACACCGGTAGCGGCTACGGCATCATCGATAACTGCACCATTACAGGCACATCGGGTAGCAACGAACTCATCTTCGGCCGCGGCCCTTCTGATTCTTGGCAGACTCCGTCCTCTATGGGCACCGCCAACGCGGTTTACATCGAGAACTGCACTTTTAACGGATCGGGCTATGTGTGCGACGCCAATGCCAACACTCGCTATGTCGTGCGCTACTGCACGATTACGGGCAACATGAAGGTGGACGGACACGGCTTGGCCAGCAACTCACCTGCCCGCGGCGTGCGCCATATGGAAATCTACGGCAATACCTGGAGCAGCGCAGCCACATTCTGGAACGCTATGGAGATTCGCGGCGGAACTGGAATGATCTTCAACAATAAGAACACCAATACCACCTCTGATCAGCACGGCAGAATTCGACTGACAGATTACGGCTTCACCGGCCTCTGGACCAACTTTGGCAAAGTTTATCAGACCCTCGCCAATTACCCCGTGACCGACCAGATCGGCGTGGGCATGGATCCCAAGGCGGCGGGCAGCGAACCGATGTATCTGTGGAATAATCGCCGGGGAACCAAGGATTGGGTTGTCTCCACTGCACCCATTCCTGCCGCGGCCATAGATCTCTACCGGACGCAAGTCGGCGATACCACGGCCACCTACACGATGGACGACGTTATCAAGGCGAATAGGGACTACTTCAAGGAAGTAGCCTTCTTTGATGGGACCGGTGGCGTGGGCGTGGGCACGAAGGCACAGATGCAGGGCTCAAACCCCACCAAGGCCAATGTCGCCTTTTGGGTCACCGATGAAGCCGATTGGGACTCCACGAATGCGGGCAACGACGGCCAGTTGTATGTCTGGAACGGATCTTCCTGGAATCTCCGCTACACTCCTTACCCCTATCCTCACCCTTTAGCCTCAGGTCTGCCGCCGCCGGTCGTAAACGCCCCCACTAGCGCGAGCGTTTCCCCGACTTCGGCGGAGATCTTCACCGGTGCCGACATTTCCCTGACTGTAACCTCAGATGGCACGCCGCCGCTCACTTACCAGTGGCGCAAGAACGGCAACCCGATCGCCGGTGCGACCTCCGCGATCCTCACTCTCACGGCCGTGACCTCTGCCGATGTCGGCACCTACACCGTCACCGTGTCCAATGGTTCGGGCTCCACCCTCTCCAACTCGGCTACCCTCACCGAGGGTGCTCCCCCGGTCTTGCCCCCTTCCATCACCGGCCAACCGGCCGACCAGACCGCCGCGACCGGCGGTTCCGCCGTGTTCTCCGTCAGCAACAGCGGCACAGCTCCCTTCACCTACCAATGGCGCAAGAACGGCGGCAATCTTTCCGACGGCGGCAACATTTCCGGCTCCACCTCCGCCACCCTCACCCTGGCCAACGCCACGAGCGGTGATGCGGCAGCCTACTCGGTTGTCATCACCAACTCCGCCGGCTCCGTCACCAGCAATAACGCCAGTCTCACTGTTACGCCTCCCCCGGCGGTCGCCCCGTCCATTACCAGCCAACCGGCCGGCCAGACGGTCGTCGAGGGCAACTCGGTCGTCATCTCCGTCAGCAACAGCGGCACGGCTCCCTACACCTACCAGTGGCGCAAGAACGGCGGCAACCTTGCCAACGGCGGCAATGTCTCCGGCGCCACCACCGCCACTCTCACGCTCAGCAACGTTGTCGCGGGCGATGCCGCCAACTATTCGGTCGTGGTCACCAACTCGGCCGGCTCCGCCACCAGCAGCGACGCCAGCCTCACCGTCAATCCCCCGCCGCCCGTAGCCCCCTCCATCCTGTCCCAGCCCAACGGCCAATCGGTCATCACCGGCGGGACTATCTCTCTTTCTGTCAGTGCCGGCGGCACGGCCCCCTTCACTTACCAATGGCGCAAGAACGGCGGCAATCTCTCCGACGGTGGCAACATTTCAGGTTCCACCTCAAGCACCCTCACCATCGTCAACGCCGCCGGGGGTGACGCCGCCAACTATTCCGTTGTTGTCACCAACACCGGCGGCAATGTCACGAGCAGCGACGCAGCCGTCACGGTTAATGCGCCGGCCGCCACCCTGCCCACCATCCTGACCCAGCCGGCCAACCAGACGGTCTCGACTGGCGCCACCGCCGCCTTCTCCGTCAGCAACGACGGCACGGCTCCCTTCACCTATCAGTGGCGCAAGAGCGGCATCAACCTTTCCAACGGCGGCAACATTTCCGGCGCCACCTCCGCCACCCTCACCATCACCAACGCGGCCGCGGGCGACGCCGCCAACTACTCGGTGGTGATCACCAACGGAGGCGGCTCCGCCACCAGCAGCGACGCCGCCCTCACCGTCAATCCTCCGCCCCCGGTCGCCCCGACCATAACAACCCAGCCCTCCCCCCAGACCGTCGCGACCGGCGCCACAGCCGTCTTCTCGGTGAGCGCCAACGGCACGGCTCCCTTCACCTACCAATGGCGCAAGAACGGCGGCAACCTCTCCGACGGTGGCAATATTTCCGGTGCCACCTCCGCCACCCTGACGCTGGCCAACGTCACCAGTGGTGACGCCGCCAACTACTCCGTTGTCGTCACGAACGCCGGAGGCTCTGTCACCAGCAGCGACGCCGCCCTCACCGTCAATCCCCCGCCCGCTGTCGCCCCGTCCATTACCAGCCAGCCGGCTGACCAGACTGTGACGGCCGGCACCACGGTGGTCCTCGCCGTGGGCAATACCGGCACGGCTCCCTTCACCTACCAATGGCGCAAGAACGGCGGCAATCTCTCCGACGGTGGCAACATTTCAGGTGCCACCTCCGCCACTCTCACGCTGGCGAACACCACGACCGGTGATGGCGCGATTTATTCCGTCGTCATCACCAATGCGGGCGGTTCCGTCACCAGCAACAATTCCACCCTGACCGTCAATTCCGCCGCTTCCACCCTTCCGGTCATTCAGACCCAACCCGCCAGCCAGACCGGCGACAGCGGTGATACCATCCAGCTCACCGTGGTCGCGGTCGGCGTGCCCCCCCTGGGCTACCAATGGCGCAAGAACGGCGGCAATCTCTCCGACGGCGGCAACATCGTCGGGGCCACCACCAGCACCCTCGCCATCTCCAACGCGACCTCCGCCGACGCCGCCACCTACTCGGTCGTGGTCACGAACGGTTCCGGATCCGTCACCAGCAGCGATGCCGTTGTCAGCGTGAACACGCCCTCCCTGACGGCGCCGTCGTTCCTGATTCAGCCGGCGAACGTCTCGACCACCTCGGGAACAAACATCACGCTCACCGCCGCCGCGGACGGAACCGCCCCCCTGACCTATCAGTGGCGCGCCAACGGCATCAACATAACGGACGGCGCAGCCGTATCCGGTTCAACCACCGCCAGCCTCACCATCACGGGGGCCACCACCGGCTTTACGGGCGACTACAACGTGATCGCCTCCAATGCGGCCGGCTCCTCGGCCTACGCAAGCCGCGTCAGCGGCGACCAGCCGGCCGCCTACTGGCGCCTCGACGACAGCGGCCAGACGCTCACCGACAGCCGCGGCTACAAGAACGGCAGCTACCTCGGCGCACCGCAG
>CBINOW010000065.1:0-24354 GCA_966252395.1 uncultured Oleiharenicola sp.
GGTCCTTGGTGCGGCAACCCCAGGTGAAGATGCTCATTCCGCCGGTGTTTCCCCGGGCGCGCTGGCTAGCGGGCGAAAGTGGGAGCTGTGAGGCGGAATTCACGATTGATGCCCAGGGCGTCCCGCGGGAGATATCGATCCTCAACGCCACGCATCCGGAATTCGGCGCGGCCTTCACCGCGGCGATCGAGGCCTGGGCCTTCAAGCCCGCGCAAAACGAACACGGCCCGGTGGAGGTCCGGCTCCGCGCGGTGCATGAGTTTGCCCAGCGTTCCGATGTGGCGGAGTTCCGGCTCGGCGCCCAGCTGAAGCCGGGCGCCGAGGGGATTGATGGTCCGGCGGGGCTGGAGCGGAAAATTCAACCTCTGTGGAGGGGATTCCCGGTTTATCCGCAAGCGCTGTTGGAGCGGAAACCCTCGGGCGAGGCGCTGATCGAATTCATCATCGATCGCGGCGGGCGGGCGCGTCTGCCACTGGTGGTGTCTGCGACCGAGGTGGCCTTCGGCTGGGCGG
Source organism: uncultured Oleiharenicola sp. (assembly GCA_966252395.1). GTDB lineage: Bacteria > Verrucomicrobiota > Verrucomicrobiia > Opitutales > Opitutaceae > Lacunisphaera. Next base: position 514 of record CBINOW010000065.1, read on the forward strand.
CGGCCACGGCGGTCAGCCAGTGGGTGTTTGAGCCGCCGGTCCGGAACGGTCAGCCGACCGATGTCCGGGTGCGCATCCCCGTGGCCTTCAAGCCGCCGGAAAAATAGCCGCCCACTTCGCGCTTGCGGGGGCGCGGACCGGGGCAAGCGTGGCAAGATCATGAAAGCCTCGTTCACCGCGAAGGAATACCGCCAGCTCCTCGAGCTGGTGCATCTCGGCATGTGGACCGTCACCGGTTACCAGGGCGAGGACACCGCCGCCGCGAAGCGCTACTTCGCCCTCGACCAGCGTCTCATGGAGATGGCGACCGCCATGGGTTGCGCCGATCTCGTGGAGGAGCGCGAGGATGGCACGCTCCAGCCCTCGCCCAAGCTGGCGGAGGACGACCGCGTGCGCGAGATCCAGAGCGAGTTTCAGAACGACGTCTTCTGGCACGAACTGGTGCAGCGGCTCGCCGACCGCGACCTCGCGGGCGAGCAGACCAAACGCACGATGGACACGCCCGGCGTCGAGCCCCCGCCCTCGCGCGAGGAGCAGCTCAAGAAGCTTGAGGACCGCTACTGGGCCGAGTTCGAGAAGAACGACCTCGCCCACGTCTTCTTGCTGCGCGGCGGGCGGGGTTGAGAGACGGCTCAATACCTCAGGCCGAGGCGCTTGAAGACGAAGTGCATCAGCCAGGCCGGGCCGATCAGGAGGAACACCACGTCGTGCAGAAAGGAGGGTTTCTTGCCCTCGATCTTGTGACCGATGAACTGGCCGATCCAAGCCAGCACGAAGAGCAGCAGGCAGCTTTTCCACACCGCGAACGGACACGCCGCCGCGTGCCATTCGATCAGGCCGTAGCAGGCGCCCATGAACAGAAACATCCCGACGGCGAGCGGCACCGACAGCCGCAGGTAGAATGCGAGAACTCCGAGCGCGACCGGTTGCGTCCAGTTGAACCACGGGGCCGCGCCGGCCAGCGCCGCCGGCACGGGCAGGGACCAGACCAGGCCGAGCACGCAGCAGAAGATCACCGGCACGCAGATCCAGTGGATGAGCTCGTTGGTGTCGTCCTGGTGGCTCTCGCCATATTCGGCGAACCACTGGTCGGCGGTCTTGCGCGGACGGCTCATGGCGGGGTGGGGTGGCACCAAACTGCGCATTTGCGGTCTGCAGGGCGAGTCTGCATATTGTGCCGCCATGAGAAGCATCCGCTCCCTTGTTTTGTTGCTGCTCCTGCCCCTTGCCCTCCCGGCCGCTGATCGTGCCCTGAAGGCGGACCGCACCCGCTCCTATGTGGACGTGGATGTGAAGGCCACCGTGGATTCCTTCACCGCCCGCCTCGATGCCTACGACCTGCGGGCGATGGTGGACGAGAAGGACCGCATCAAGACCGCGGTGCTGGCCTTCAAGTTTGCCGACCTCAAGACGGGCAAAACCGACCGCGACAGCGCCATGATCGAGTGGCTCGGCGGCGGCGAGCCCACCGGCCGCTTCGAGCTCGGCATCCTCGCTCTCACGCCCTCGGGCCAGGGCCAGGCCTCGGGCAACCTCACCTTCCACGGCCAGACCCATCTGGTGGAATTTCCGGTCAACGTGGTGCAGACCGACGGCGCCACGGTCGTCACGGGCGAGGCGAGCATCGATTACCGCAACTGGGGCCTGAAGAAATACCGCAAGCTCGGGCTGCTGACCGTGGACCCCGAGGTGAAGATCCGCTTCAAGTTCACCGGCACTCCCGGCGAAGTGGTGAAGTAATTCGGCCGTTGTTACTGCTTCGCCCCGTCGAAGACGCCGACGAAGGGCTTGGGCACGACGATGGCGGTGCGCGCGTTGGCGGCAGGCAACACCTTGGCCGCCCAGGCATTGACCTCCTCGAGCGTGAGCTGGTCCACGAGGCCGTCGTGCAGGGCGAGAATTTCCTCCACGCGACCGGGCTTCTCTTGGGCGCGCTTGAACAGGTTCAGGAGGAAGGCGTTGTCCTTGAAACCGCGACGCAACTGGCTGCGCACGATGCCGACGCCGCCCTCAAATTCCTCCGCACTCGCGCCGCCGGCGAGCTGGGCGGCGGTATCCTGCACGACCTGGGCAACCTGCTGGGCATCGGTCGGCGTGCAGTCCACCGAGGCTTCCATGAGGCCGAAGTTTTCGAAGCCGCCGTAGGGATTGAAGCTGGCGCTGGGGCCGTAGGAGAAACCGTAGCCGTCGCGCACCTGCTCGCGGATGCGGAACTCGAGCAGCTTGCTGAGCACCTGCAGCGCGGCGTTGTCGCGCGAGGTGATGCGGCCCGTGACGGGCCAGTTGCCCTGCACGAGGCCGAGGTTCAGCTCGCCGATGAACTCGAACCGCTTCACGCCGGCGGGCGCGGACACCTTCACCGGCAGCGGCGGAAGCGCGCGGTCCTTGGTCGCGGCCCGCGGCCCGAGGGTGCCGAGCGTGCGACTGAGCGCCGCCAGCATCGCTTCGCGCGGAATGTCGCCCACGATGGTGACCTCGACGTAGCCGGAGGTGAGCGGCGGTTCCATCCAGCGCTGCACATCAGCCGCCCCGAGCGAGGCGTAGTCCTTGGGCGTGCCTGACATGAAGCGGGCGTCGCCTTGGAAAAGATGGTCGGTCATCTGCCGCAGGCCTTCTTGGAAGCCCATGGTTGAGCCCATGCGCCCCATGGCCGCGAGGGCGCGCTGCTCCTGGTGGGCGTAGGGGTTGAACTTCGGGCTGCGGATGATCTCCGTGACGATGCCGAGGAACGTCTCGAGGTTGGCGGTGGCCGTCATGCCGCGGAAGGCGAAGGCGTCGTTGTCGGCGAGATCGAAGCTGAAATTCAGCAGCTTGCGGTCGATGATCTGCGCCAGTTGGTCGGTCTGGTAATAGATCGTGCCGCTGCCCATCAGCGTGTTGAGGCCGTATTCCTTCAGGGCGGGCTGCTTGCCCGGCATGGTCAGCAGGCCGTCACCGACGCGCACGATGGCCTGCACGAGCCCGGGCTCGTTCTTCGTGGGGATGAAGTTCAGGTGAACGTTGTTCGAGAGCCGGAGCAGTTCCGCGCCGAGCTCGGCCACGGTGCGGGTCTCGACGATGGTGGCGGCAGGGCCCGGCTTCTTCAGCACGAAGGGTTCGTCCTTCGGCGCCTGCGGCAGGAGGTAGGACAGCTCGCCGCGGCGGTGCTTCTGCACGGTCTTCAGCAGCTCCGCCGGCTTCAGCTCGAGATCCACGTCGCCACCGACGTGGAAGGCCATGGCGTCGAGGTTCCAGAGCGCGCGGAAGGCCCGGCTGAGCTCGTCGGCCCGCAGGCCGCTCAGCCATTCCTTGGTCCAGGCCAGCTCGGTGGCCGGGCCGAAGAACACGGTGTTTTCTGTGATCGAATCCACCAGCGCGCTGCTGAGCTCGGCCGGTTCCATCACAGGCAGCAACCGGATCTGGTGATCCGTGAACTCCAGGTAACGCGAGCGCAGCTCAGCGACCTCGGCGGCGGTGAAGCCGCGCTTCACGACGTCGCGCACCGCCTGGTCCACCCCCAGCAGGCCCTGCGACCAGGCCTCGCCCGGCACCTCCACCGACGCGACCACCGACTCGTAGCCCATGATCGTCTCGTAGGAGGCCTGGGGCGAGGCTGCGCCCGGAATCTGGTAGCCGAGGCGCCGGCCGAAAAGTTCCAGCGCGAAGGAGCTGCGCCACTCGTGCAGCTTGGCCTCGCGCGGGTCCTGGCGGTTGGCCAGCGGGACCGAGCTGGCCGCGAGGGTTTCGGCCGAGCCGATGCCCGAGACGCGGAACACGCCGGCGCGCAGCGCACGCAGCTCGGGCTTGCCGGGCGGGCGCGGGGGCACGGGCGTGGCCGGTTTTTCCAGCGAGGAAAACTTTTCGCGGATGACCGCCTCCAACGCGGCGGCGTCGAAGTCGCCGGCGGCCACCACGACCATGAGGTCCGGGCGGTAGCACCGGCGGTAGAAATCGAGGAACTGTTCGCGGCGCAGGCCGCGCAGGGTTTCGTCGGTGCCGATCGGTGAATGCTCCGCGAAATTCACCCCGCGAAAGATCACCGGCAGGGTCGCGTCGCGCTGCTGGTCGGAGAGCCCGTTGCGGTTGCGCTTCTCGGCGAAGATCACGCGCCGCTCCCGGTCGATGACCGCCGACTCAAACTTGATGCTGCCGGCTACGCCGCGGAAGAAGCGCAGGCCGTCGGCGAGGAACCGCGGGTCGTTCTCCCGGAAATCGAGGCTGTAGGTCGTGCTGTCGAAGGTCGTGAAGGCGTTGACGTCGCTCCCGTATTCGGCGCCGAGCCGGCGGAAAAACGAGAGCATCTGCAGCTCGTCCATCTCCGCGCTGCCGTGGAAGGCCATGTGCTCCGTGAAGTGGGCGATGCCGAGCTCATCCGGGCGTTCGTCCACCGAGCCGGCGAGGACGACAAACTGCATGTTCACGTGACCGGGCACGCCCCGGTGCGGCAGGAGGGCGTAGCGCAGGCCGTTGTCGAGCCGCCCCCAGACCACGCGGCTGTCGGGCTTGTGCGCCGTGCCCTCGTGCGCCCAGCGTCCGGCGCGCGGATCACCGGCGGCGAAGGCGGAGGCGGCTAAAAGTCCGGCCAGCAGGCCGTGCAGGAAAAACCGGCGGAGCGAGGGCAGCTTCATGGGGCGGAACGCCCATCGAACGTGTGCGAGTCGCCGCCCGGTGCAACTCCGGGTTTTTGGCAACGCTTCAGGTGGAGCCCGGCCTCCGGACGGGCTGGATCGGACCATCAGGCAAAACCCGCCCGGAGGTCGGGTTCCACCCGGAACGCGCGCCTCACTTCTTCGGCGCGTGACGCTTCTCGAGGACAGCGATGGCGTCGGCGAGCTTCAGCTTCTTCACGCGCAGGAGCACGATGAGGTGATAAATCAGGTCGGCGGCCTCGCCGGCGAAATCCTTGTTCTTGCCGGACACGGCGGCCAGCGCGGTCTCGAGACCTTCTTCGCCGACTTTCTGGGCGACGCGGCCGACGCCCTCCTTGGCGAGGCGCACGGTGTAGCTGCTGGTGTCGCCGCCCTTGATGCGTTCGTCGAGGAACTGTTCGAGATGGCCGAGGAAGCCCACGCCGCCCACGAGCGCGCCGTCGCCGAAGCAGCTCACGGTGCCGCGATGGCAGGTCGGGCCGATGGGGTTGGCCCGCACAAGGAGCGTGTCGTTGTCGCAATCCACCTCGACACTCACGACCTTGAGGAAATGGCCGGACGACTCGCCCTTGGTCCAAAGGCGCTCCTTGGTGCGGCTGAAGAACGTGACCTTCTTCGTGCGCAAAGTCTTCTTCAGCGCCTCCGCGTTCATGTAGCCGAGCATGAGCACCTGCAGGGTGGCGGCGTCCTGCACAATGGCGGGCACGAGGCCGTTGGTCTTCTTCCAGTCGATTTTCGGGAGTTTCATGAGAGGAGTTCGGGTCAGGGACGAATCGGGATGCCGTCGGCGAGGAGCTGTTCCTTGAGCTTGGGAATGGCGATGATGCCCTTGTGGAAAACCGACGCCGCGAGCGCGCCGTCCACGCCGGCGATGCGGAACACGTCGTTGAAGTGCGCGATCTCGCCGGCACCGCCGGAGGCGACGAGCGGGATCTGGAGCAGCGCGCGCAGGGCCTTCAGTTGCACGAGGTCGTAACCGCGGCGCACGCCGTCCTGGTTCATGCAGTTGAGCACGATCTCACCCGCGCCGAGCTTCTGCGCCTCGACGGCCCAGTCGAGCGTGCGCCACCGGGTGGACTGCGTCTTGTCGGGATTGCCGGTGTAGGCCTTCACAAAGTAGTCGCCGCCCTCCGTGCGGCTGTCGATGCCGACGACCACGCATTGCGAGCCGAACTCGCGGGCGAGTTCGCCGATGAGCGCGGGATTTTCCAGGGCGGGGGAGTTGATGGATATCTTGTCGGCCCCGCCGTGGAGGATGGCGCGCGCGCCGTCGAGCGAGCGGATGCCGCCCGCCACGCAGAAAGGGATGTCGAGCACCTTGGCCACGCGCGTGACCCACTCGGTCGAGACCGTGCGGCCATCGCTGCTGGCGGTGATGTCGTAGAACACCAGCTCGTCGGCGCCCTCGTCGCGGTAGCGCTGGGCGAGCTCGATGATGTCGCCCACGTCCTCGTGGTCGCGGAACTGCGTGCCCTTGACGACCCGACCGTCGCGAACGTCGAGGCAGGGAATGATGCGGCGAGCTAACATGAGGGGAAATTCCAAACGCCAGATTCCAAACGCCAAAGAATTCCGAAATAGGAAATTTCAAAAATGGCTTTGGTTTCGAGGCTTTGAGGTTTCTTTGGCATTTGGACCTTTGGCGTTTGAGATTTCTTCAGCAGGCCAAAGCCTGTTGCAGGCTGAATTTCTTCTCGTAGAGCGCACGGCCGACGATGACGCCGGCGCTGCCGGTGGGCTTGAGGCCGCGCAGGTCGTCGAGCGACGAGACACCGCCCGAGGCTTGAATGTGCAGCGATGGGAACTTCTTCACGAGCGAAGCGTAGAGCGCGGTGTTCGGGCCGGTCAGTTTGCCGTCACGGCTGATGTCCGTGCAGAGGATGTGCTTCAGGCCCGAAGCGAGGAGGCCGTTCAGGAAATCGTCGAGCGCCACGCCGGTGCTCTCCTGCCAGCCGGCGGCGGCGACACGCGGCACGCCGGCCTCGTCGAGACGGACGTCGGGCGAGAGAATGATTTTCTCGGGACCGAACTTCCTCAGCCAGTCGTGGACGAGCGCGGGCTGCTTCACGGCCACACTGCCGACGATGACGCGCTGGGCGCCGGTTGCGAGGAGGGCCGCGATCTGGCTTTCCTCGCGGATGCCGCCGCCGGTCTGCATGCGCAGGCCGCTGCCGCGGGCGATTTTTTCGACCAGCGGAGTCTGGCGTTTGGTCGGGTCCTTGGCGCCGTCGAGATCCACGACGTGCAGCCAGGTGGCGCCGGCGGCGGCGAATTCCTTGGCCACGGCCAGCGGGTCGTCACCGTAGGATTTCTCCTGGTCGAATTTCCCCTCGGTCAGGCGCACCACGCGTCCGCCGCGAAGGTCTATGGCGGGATAAATTATCATGGTAAGAACAGGTAGGGGCCGATCTCCGAGCGGCCCGGTTGCATACCCGAATCCTGACGGCCCGCCCGGAGGTCGGGCCCTACCCATGAGACAGAACAGGAGCTCATACGCGGCCCTCCACGAAGTTCTGGAGCAGGCGGGCACCGGCGGGGCCGGAGCGTTCGGGGTGGAACTGGGCGCCGGAGAAATTGCCGCGCTGGACGATGGCGGTGAACGGCGTGCCGTGCGTGCAGCTGGCAACGGTGAAGGCGTTTACGGGCGCGGCGTAGCTATGCACGAAGTAGAAGCGCGCGTCGCGTTCGACGCCGTCGAGCAGCCTGGGCTCGCGGCCGGTGAGGAGCGTGTTCCAGCCCATGTGCGGCACGGTGATGCCGGGCGAACTGGGCAGGAGCGCCACTTTGCCGGGAATGAGGCCGAGCGTCTCCACGCCGCCGTCCTCCTCCGACTCCTCGAACAAAAGCTGCATGCCGAGACAAACACCCAGCACCGGCTGGGTGAGGCTGCGCACGCACTCGACCAGACCCTTCGCGCGCAGGCGCTTCATGCCTTCGGAGGCCGAGCCAACGCCGGGCAAAATGACTCGCTCGGCCGAGCGGATGACCGCCGGGTCGGCCGTGAGTTCGCTCTGCACGCCAAGGCGCTCGAGCGCAAAACGCACCGAGGCAATATTGGCGCCGCCGCTGTCAACAATGGCTAACATGCGCCGGCCTCCAGGAGATTCAGCGGCGATTCAGCCGACAAGCCGGCCGGCACAAAACGCCAAACGCCAAACGCCAAATTCCAAAAAAATCCCAAGGAGGGAATTTCGAAATTCGGTTTGGTTTTGGAGATTTGAAGCTTCTTTGGCATTTGGACTTTTGGCGTTTGGGATTTGCCCGCCGAACGGGCCTTACAGCACACCCTTGGTTGAAGGAATCTCGCTCCCCGCTCCGCGGGCCACGGCGGGGCGCAGGGCGCGGCCGAAGCCCTTGAAGAGGGCCTCGATCATGTGGTGCGTGTTGTCGCCCTTGACAGACATGTGGAGCGTCGCGCCGAGCGTGGTCGCGAGGGATTGGAAGAAGTGCGGCACGAGCTCGGTCGGCAATTCGCCGACGTTTTCGCGCGGGAAGTTGGCCTCGAACACAAAGTAGGGGCGTCCGCTGAGGTCGATGGACACCTCTGCCTTGGCTTCGTCCATGGGCATGGTGAATCCGTAGCGACCGATGCCGCGTTTGTCGCCGAGCGCCTGCTTGAGCGCCTGGCCGAGCGCGAGGCCGACGTCCTCAACGGTGTGGTGCTCGTCGATGTGCAGGTCACCGGTGCACTCGATGACGAGGCTGATGCCGGCGTTGCGGGCAATCTGGTCGAGCATGTGATCGAAGAAGCCGAGCCCGGTGGCGAACTTCGCCGGCGCGGCCGCGTCCAGATCCACGCTCACGGAAATCTTGGTCTCCTTCGTCTGGCGGGTGATGACGGCTCGGCGCGGGGCGTCGGCGATCTGGCGCGCGATTTGCGTCCAGCCGAGGGTCTTTGGGTTGTAGCGCAGGCCCTTCACCCCGAGGTTGGTGGCGAGTTGGAGGTCGGTCTCGCGATCGCCGATGACGTAGGATTCCTCGCGCGACCAGGACGTATCCTTGAGGTAGTCGAGCAGCAGGCCGACCTTGGGTTTGCGGCAGTCGCAGCGGTCGGCGACCGTGTGCGGGCACACGCGCACGGCCTCGAAGGCGATGCCCTGCGACTTTAGGATGTCGAGCAGCAGGTTTTGCAGCGGACGAAATTCCTCCTCGCGGAAACTCGGGGTGCCAAGGCCGTCCTGGTTGGTGACCATCACGAAGGTCCAGCCCGCGTCACGCAGCCGCTGGAGGGCGGTGACGCAGTCCGGCTCGAGTGCGAACTTGTCGAGGCGGTCGATCTGGAAATCGGCGGGCTCGGTGATGAGCGTGCCGTCGCGGTCGATGAAGAGGATTTTTTTCATGGGCGGGCGGTATTCTCGATCATCGAACCAATACACTCGAACCTGTCATCCTGAGCGGAGCGAAAGATCCAAGAGTGCAGGTGCAGACGCACATCTGCTTGGATCCTTCGCACGGCTCAGGATGACCGGTGGCGGTCATGGTTGGAAGATCACACACGGGACATGACCTCCAGGGTTTCGGTGTTCTCGGCGGCGGTGCCGACGGTGATGCGGATGGTGTTGGACACGTCCTTGCTGCGGTCGCGCCAGATGACGCCGGTGCCGCGGGCGAGGGCCATGGCCTTGGCGGCGTCGGGCACCTCGACGAGCAGGTAGTTGGTGTCGCTGGGCCAGACCTTCTTCACCACCGGCAGCTTCGCCAGCGCAGCGGCGAGGCGGGCGCGCTCGCTGAGCAAGGTCGCCACCGAGCGCTGCGCGGCAGCGAGGCCTTCGTCGGAGAGTGCGCCGAGGGCGGCGAGCACCACGGGCACAGGCACCGGGTAGGGCGCGATGACCTTCTGCAACACCGCGATGACGGCCGGGTCCGCGATGGTCGTGCCCACGCGCGCCCCCGCCAGCCCGAAGGCCTTGGAGAGGGTGCGCAGGATAACGAGATTGGGGTTAGCCGGGATTTCGGCTGCGAGGCTCGGTTGCTCGGAGAAGTCCACGTAGGCTTCGTCCACGACGACGACGGCGCGGCCGGCGAGCGAGCGCACGACCTTGAGCACGGCGTCCCGCGCGAGCAGGCCGCCGGTCGGGTTGTTGGGCGAGCAGAGGAAGACGAGTTTTACTTCCGGAGTTACCGCCTTCAGCACGGCAGCGGCATCGAGCGCGAAGTTTTGTTCGCGGAGCAGCGGGACCTTGACGACCTTGGCGCCCTGGATGCCGGCGGCGACGACATACATGCCGTAGGTCGGGGGCGTGATGAGAATGGCATCCTGTCCGGCACGGCAGAAGGTGCGCAGGAGGAGATCGATGCCCTCGTCGGAACCGCGGGTGACAAGGCACTGCGCCGGCGCTACGCCGTAGAGGGCCGCGAGTTTTGCGACGAGATCGGGCGGCTGCGGATCGGGGTAGCGGTTGAACAGCGGTTGGCCGGCGGCGGGCGTCTCGGGGTTCTCGTTCGCGTCAAGCCACACCCATCGACTTGGCTCAGGGCTGGCGCGGCCGCCCTTGGCCTCCTTGCGCGCGGAGCTGTAAGGCGCGAGCGCGAGGATGTCGGGACGGACGAGGGCGAGGACTTGGTCGAGGGGCGTCATCGGGAGAGTTTTTGCAGGCGCACGGTCACGGCCCGGCGGTGGGCGAGCAGGTTTTCGGCGGCGGCGAGGCGCTCGACGACGGGGCCGAGTTTGGCGAGGCCACGCGGGCTGGCTTCCTGCACGGTCATGGTGCGCTGGAAGTCGGCGAGGCCGAGACCGGAGCAGGCGCGCGCCCAGCCGTAGGTGGGCAGGACGTGGTTCGTGCCGCTGGCATAATCGCCGAGTGACTCGGGCGTCCACGCGCCGAGGAAAACCGAGCCGGAGGTCGTGATGGCCGGCAGCAGGGCGCGCGGGTTCTTGACCTGCAGGATCAGGTGCTCGGGCGCGTAGCGGTTGGCGATCGCTACGGCCTCGGTGGGGGAGGCGGCAATGATGATGCGGCTCTTCTTGAGCGCCTCGGTGGCAATCGCGCCGCGCGGGAGCACGGCGAGTTGCGCGGCGAGTGCGGCCTGCACGCGGTCGGCAAGTTTCGCGGAGAGGGAAACCAGCACGACCTGGGAGTCGGGGCCGTGCTCGGCCTGCGAGAGCAGGTCGGCGGCGATGAAGGCCGGGTCGGCCGAGGCGTCGGCGATGACCATGACCTCCGACGGACCGGCGGGCAGATCAATGGCGGCGGCATCGCGGGAGACTTGGAGCTTGGCCTCGGTGACGAAGCTGTTGCCCGGGCCGAAGAGTTTGTCGCACTTCGGCACGGACTCAGTGCCGTAAGCCATCGCGGCGATGGCCTGGGCGCCGCCGAGCTTGAAGACCTCGGTGATGCCGCAGAGCCGGGCGGCGAACAGGATCCACGGGCTGACGCGTCCATCGCGTCCGGGCGGGGTGCAGAGCACCCGCACGGGGTTGCCGCTGATTTGCGACGGCACGCCGAGCATGAGCGCGGTCGAGAAGAGCGGCGCGCTGCCGCCGGGCACGTAGAGGCCGACGCGCTCGATGGGGCGCGAGACCTTCTCGCACACGATGCCGCGCATGGTTTCGACGCGCACGGGCTGCGGGCGCTGGGCGAGGTGGAAGGCGCGGATGTTCCGGTAGGCGCGACGCAGGGCAGCGCGGTCGGCGGCGGACAGCGCTTTTTCAGCGGCGGCGAATTCCGCCTCGCTCACGCGCAGCGAGGTGAGTTTCGCGCCGTCAAACTTCGCCGTGATTTTCCGCAGGGCCCGGTCGCCGCCGCGGCGGACCAGCGCGAGGATACCCGCGACGATCACGGCGGTCCGCTTCTGCGCCTTCTGCGCCGGGCGTTGGAGCGCGGCGCTTCGGGCGGTGGCGGAGAGGGATTTCCAGACGAGGGGTTTCACGGGGATCGGTTCGTTCTCGTTCTCTTAATCTTTCTCGTAATCTCGATGGGTTCCGGCGGAGAGAACGATTAGGATTATGAGAACGAGAATGATTTTTCAGAGCATCATCTTCTCGATCGGGAGGACGAGGATGCTGCTGGCGCCGGCTTTCTTGAGGGCGTCCATGGTTTCCCAGAAGACGTCCTCGGAGCAGACGGCGTGGAGGGCGACCTTGGAGTCGTCTCCGGCGAGCGGAAGGATGGTGGGGTTCTCCGAGCCGGGGAGGAATTGCCGGATCGCGGGCAGGTTCACCTTGGGGGCGTGGAGCATGATGTATTTCGTGCCGGCGGCCTTCTGCACGCCGTCGAGGCGGCGAAGGATGATCTCAAACGCGTGGGCCTTCTCGGCGTTGAACGGGCGGGCGTTGCGGATGAGGGCGGCGGTGCTCTTGAAGATCGTCTCGACCGCGCGGAGCTTGTTGGCCTCGAGGGTGGAGCCGCTGGAGACGAGGTCGCAGATGACATCAGCGAGGCCGAGGCGCGGGGCGATCTCGACGGAGCCGCTGAGCGTGACGACTTCGGCCTTCACGCCCTGCTGGTCGAGGTAGCGCTTGGTGAGCTGCGGGTAGGAGGTCGCGATGCGGAGGCCGGCGAGGTCCTTGATGCTGCCATAGGGACGCTCCTCGGGAAGGGCGATGGCGAGGCGGCAGCCGCCGAAATCGAGCACGCGCTCGGAGACGTAGGCGTGGGCCGTGCCGCGCTCGAGGGCGGACTCTTCGAGGACGTTCTGGCCGACGATGCCGAGGTCGCACACGCCGTCCATGACGAGCTGCGGGATGTCGTCATCGCGGACAAAGAGCAGATCGAGCGGGAAGTTGTCGGCGTGGAGGAGGAGCTTCTCCTTGGGCGACTTGATTTTGATGCCGCAGGCTTTGAGCAGGTCGAGGGAATCGGTGTGGAGACGACCGCTCTTTTGCACGGCGAGGCGGAGGCGGTCTTTGGGCAGATTGGCGGGAGGCATGGGCGGAAAGTAAAAAATTAAGGGAAGAGTGAAGAGGGACGGTGGGCGTGAGCCAAGCGCGGGGCGGACTTATGCCGGGAAATTAAAAACCCCGGCGGGACATGCCAGCCGGGGTTTCGGAAAAGTCGTTTTATCACCCAGGAAGGCACATCAAGGCCTTCCCGCGCCGGGAAGGCGTTAAGCGTGGTGATGGTGGTGGTGATTCATTCGAGGCGGCGAAAAGACCCGGGAATGCGGGCCGGCGCAAGTTTTTTCCGGTTCCGGTCGGGCTGGCGGACGCACAACCCGGTGCAAGGCAGAGGCCCACGCGGGCCGGCGGAGCAGATGAAACAAAATTAATCACCCGTTCATGACGCATTCATATCCTACTGGCAACATGGGGCATGCTTACGATCGATCCCCAAGCCCCGCTTCTCCGTCCGCCCGGTCTGCGCGCCAGACTGCTGGGCCGGCGGCATGGCGGACTGGTGCTGTTCTTGGCCGTGTTTCTCGGCATCTCGTTTCTCACCCGCGTGGCGCTGCTGCTGAAGGCCGCGCACGAGGTCACGTGGTCGTTGAGCCTCGTGGCGTCGTTCGGCTGGGGGCTGGTGTATGATCTGGGCGCGGCCAGCTTTGCCGCGCTGCCGCTGATTGTGCTGCTGACCGTGCTGCCGGCGGGCGCGTTGCGCCGGCCGGTCGTGCGCTGGATCGCGGGAACGGTGGGGTTGCTCATCCTGTTTGCCCTGCTGCTCGGCGCGGTGGCGGAGTGGACCTTTTGGGACGAGTTCGGCGTGCGCTTCAACTTCATCGCCGTGGACTACCTCGTCTATACGACCGAGGTGCTGGGCAACATCCGCGAATCCTACCCGCTGCCGCTGATCCTCGGCGGGCTGGCCACGGGCGCGGGTCTGATCGGCTGGCTGTTGTGGCGGAGCCGCCTGCCCGCGAAGTGGCTGGATGCGGCGGCCGAGCCCTGGCGGCAGCGTTACCGCCGCGGCTTCCTCTGGTTCGCCGGCGCGCTGACGCTCGGGCTGGCGCTCAACGCCGACTGGCTCCCGGCCTTCGGCAACAACTTCAACCGTGAGCTGGCCAAGAACGGCCTGTGGTCGCTCTTCGCGGCCTTCCGCAACAACGTGCTCGATTACGACGAGTTCTACCCGACCAAGCCGATCGACCAGGTCTTCGCCCGCCTGGAGCAGGAACTGACCGAGGACGGGTCCGTGATGATCAACCCCGGCGCCCGCGACACGCTGCGTTACGTCAAGAACCCCGGCCCCGAGCTGCGGCCCAACGTCATCCAGATCACGGTCGAGAGCCTGAGCGCCGACTTCCTCGGCATCTTCAACCGCGCGTCCAACCTCACGCCCAACCTGGCGGACCTCGCGGGCCGGAGCCTGGTGTTCGACAACTTCTACGCCACCGGCACGCGCACCGACCGCGGCATGGAGGCGCTCACGCTCTCGCTGCCGCCCACGCCGGGCCGTTCGCTGATCAAGCGCCCGCGCAACGAAGGCCTGTTCACGCTCGGCTCCGTTTTCCGTGCCAAGGGCTACGACACGGCGTTCCTCTACGGCGGCTACGGCTATTTCGACAACATGAACCACTTCTTCGGCGAGAACGGCTACCGCGTCATCGACCGCGCCGCCGTGGCGGAGAGCGATATCACCTTCGCCAACGCCTGGGGCGCCTGCGACGAGGACCTCCTCCGCTGGACGATGCGCGAGGCCGACGCGAGCGCCGCGGCGGGGAAGCCGTTCCACTATTTCGTGATGACGACCTCGAACCACCGGCCGTTTACCTTTCCCGAGGGCCGCATCGACCTTCCGTCGAAGGTCTCCGGCCGCGCCGGCGCGGTGAAATACACCGACTACGCCATCGGCGAGTTCCTCCGGCAGGCGGCGCAGAAGCCCTGGTTCAAGAACACCGTGTTCGTGATCGTGGCCGACCATTGCGCCGCCAGCGCGGGTAAGGCCGAGCTGCCGGTGCAGAACTACCACATCCCGCTCATCATTTTCGCGCCCGGCGGCCAGATCACGCCCGGTCGCATCCGGACGCTCACGAGCCAGATGGACTACGCGCCCACGCTGCTCGGCCTGCTCAACTGGAGTTATCCCTCGCGTTTCTTCGGCCACGACGTGCGCAAGGTGCCGCCGGATGACGCCCACGCGCTGGTCGGCAGCTACCAGAAACTCGGCCACCTCGAGAAGGGCGAATTCGTCGTCCTGCGTCCGCGCGGCAAGTCCACCTACCGCTACGAGCTCGGCGGCACCGCGCTCACGCCCACCCAGGACAGCGACTACGGCACGCTCGAGACCATCAGTTTCTACCAGGCGGCGAGCTATCTCTACAAAAACAACCTCTACCGGGCGCTTTCGCCCGAGGAGGTCGTCCGCTACACGCAGGCCGGCGAGGCCAAGGCGGCCGGCAAGCTCGGCTTCGTCTCCAACCCCTGAGCCGCCCGCCCCCACGCCATGAAACCCCTTTGCTGCGCACTCGGCGTCGTGCTGGCGGTCCTGCCGGCGGCCCGGGCCGTGGATTCCCCGGCCACGGACGACGACCTGCGCATTCGCGGCGTTTTCGAGACCTCGCTGCCGAAGACGGAGCGCAAGCATTCCCTCCGCCTGATTCTGCACCCGCACCTCGGCGACTTCAGCGAGCGCGACCACCTGCGCACGGCCCTGGGTTTCCGCTACGGTGTGAATGAAAACTGGGAGGCCACGGCCGAGGTCGAGACCTTCTTCACGCACGGACTCAAGGAGGGCGGCCTGTTTTCCGACTACGGTTTTTCCGGCGTCCACCTCGGCACCAAATACCGGCTCGGCGACCTGGTGCTGCGCGGGTGGGACACCGCGGTGGGGCTCGACTGGAGCCGGCCGGTCAGCAGCCCGCCTTCGGATGTGACCGACGGGCTCAGCCACCTGATGTCGTTCGTCACGTTTTCCCGGCAACTGGAGACGCACCCCGCCTGGCGCGTGTTCTTCGGCGCCAACTATGAGGATGTGGACTACACGGAGATCCCCGGCCGCCTCCGCAAGAACCAGCTCGACGCCGACAACGTGGGCCTGACCGGCGGCTTCCTCTACACGCGCGGCGCGCTGACCTATTCGCTCGAGGCCGCCTACAACACCGAGCATCCCACGGTGGATGTCGGCAAGGATGTGTTCGTCCTCCGGCCCGGCCTCGTGTGGGTGGTGCCCGAGCGCTACACCTTTGGCGCGAAGGGCAAATGGCTGCTCGGCCTCGGCCTGCGACTCGGCCACGGTCGAGACGGTTACGATGTCGGTGCCTCGGCCAAGCTGCGGGTGAACTTCGACTTCAAGCGGCTGATGGGCCGCAAGCCGGCCCATTCCTCGGCGCCATGAGTTTCCGTCCCACCGGATTCGACCGCACGCTCGGGCCCGCCGCGCTGGTGCTGGCGGCCGCGCTCGCGCTCTTCGAGTTCACCGGCGTGGACCTGTGGCTGCAGGACAAATTCTACGACGCCGGCACCGGCCATTGGCTGGTGGATGCCGCCGATCCGCTCGGACGGCTGGTGTTCTACGACGGCCCGAAGGGGCTCATCATCCTGACGGCGGTCGCGCTGCTGGCGCTCGCCCTCGGGCCGGCGCGCTGGCGCGAGCGGTGGCGTTTCGGGCGGCGCGACCTGTGGGTTGCCGTGCTGACGCTCGTGTCCGTGCCCGTGCTGGCCGGATGGGGCAAGGATACGACCAACACCTTTTGTCCCTCGGAAATCCGCCGCTACGGCGGTGACGTGCCCTACGTGAAAGTATTTGAGCGTTACCCGGAGAACGACCGCCCCGCGCGGCGCGGACGCGGTTTTCCCGCCGGACACGCCAGCGGCGGTTTTGCGCTGCTCGGGCTGATGTGGCTGCGGCGATCACCTGTGTGGCGCTTGGGCGGGCTGGCGCTCGGCCTCGGTGCCGGGTGGTGGATGGGCGGCTACCAGATGCTCAAGGGTGCGCATTACCTCAGTCACACCGTGGTCACGATGCTGCTCGCGTGGATCGT
Source organism: uncultured Oleiharenicola sp. (assembly GCA_966252395.1). GTDB lineage: Bacteria > Verrucomicrobiota > Verrucomicrobiia > Opitutales > Opitutaceae > Lacunisphaera. The sequence continues at coordinate 16,998 of CBINOW010000065.1, forward strand.
GATGCTGGCGTGGCGACGGGTGATGCGGCCGGCGGGGGAAGCCGGCTAATTTCGATCCGGAGGGCCGCGCTCCGGGGCGGCCGGTTTGTGTAGCGGAGCGTTCGCGGCCGCGCGGGGGTGGGACGCCAGCACCGCCTACCCGGTGCCGGACCAGTCGTGGCGGACGGAGCCGGCGTTTCGCCCCACAATAGATTCATATCCAGCTGTGTGCCGCCGGGGCGGCGGAAGTGGGCGGTGGAGAGTTGGAAATCGTCGCGGTTGAGGCCGGCGCGGCGGGCGGAGACCGCGAAGAGCTGTTTGATCTGCTCAGCGAAGATGCCCTCGCCGCGCATACGGGCGCCGAAGGTGGCGTCGTAGAGCTTGCCGCCGCGAAGCTCGCGGAGCCGGGCGACCACGCGGTCTTTCTTCGACGGGGCGTGGGCGTCGAGCCAGGCGAGGAAGACGTCCTTCACGGCGTAGGGCAGGCGCAGCACGACGTAGTTGGCACGCCGGGCCCCGGCGGCGGCGACGGCGTCGAGGATCGCGGGCATCTCGTGGTCGGTAAGGCCCGGGATGATCGGGGCAACCATCACGCCCACGGGCACGCCGGCGTCGGCGAGCATCCGGATCGCGCGCAGCCGGTGCTCGGGGCGGGCGGCGCGGGGTTCGAGTTTGCCGGCGAGGTCGGCGTCGAGGGTGGTCACGCTCACGTAAACCATCGCGCAGTCGTGGCGCGCGAGCTGGGCGAGCAGGTCGAGGTCGCGGGTGACGAGGAAGTTCTTGGTGATGATGCCGACGGGCTGGCGGAACTCGGCCATCACCTCGAGGCAGGCACGCGTGATCCGGAAACGGCGCTCGGCGGGCTGGTAACAGTCGGTCACGCCGCTCATGCCGATGGACTCGGGCCGCCATTTGCGCGAGGACAGCTCCGCGCGGAGCAGGGCGGGTGCGCGGGTCTTCACGAGGATTCGCGTCTCGAAGTCGAGCCCGCTGCTCCAGCCGAGGTATTCGTGGAAGGGCCGCGCGAAGCAGTAGGCGCAGCCGTGTTCGCAGCCGCGGTAGGCGTTCAGGCTCCAGCCGGCGCCGAGGTCAGGGCTGTCGTAGCGGTTGAGAATCGTTTCGGTGGCGTCCTCGTAGAACTGCGTGCGCGGGTGCGGGCGTTCGACCGGCACGCCGTGTTCGTCGAACTCGGCGTAGTCGGGATCGGCCTCGACGGTGAGCGGCTCGAAACGGTTCGCCGGATTTAGCGCCGTGCCGCGGCCCGGAGCTGGCACAGAAGCGGGAGCGGGGCGCGGCGTCATACATTCCACGTTAACGCGCGCTGGCGCGACGCCAGAAACAAAACGGGAACGGGCCAACTCTCCTGACAGGATTTCAGGCAAGGCGAAGCAAACCAACCCGCGCGGAGCGCGGGTTCCACCCACAATCCCTCAAAATAGGCTGGGCCGCCCCACGCACGGGGCGAGGGACGGCCCAGGTTGTTTGCTTTATGGTTTAGTTGGACGCGTAGCGGGTGGCACTGTCGAGATTGGCGACAATGTTAACCGGTAGCGCGACCTTGCGGGCGACGGGTTTGCCGTCAACGAGGGCGGGGGAAAACTTCCACCGCGCCACGGCTTCGGCGACCGTGTTCACCAGCTCGGTATCGACGCCCGGGGTCACCGCCTTGATTTCGGTCGGCTTGCCCGTGGCATCGACCACGAACTCGAGGACCACCTGCTTGCCGGCGAAACGATAGCTCACGTCGGGCTTCACGACCGAGGTGGGAATCGGGCCGTCGGCGCGATTGCGGTAGGACTCGACATAGGCCTTCTCGGTGGAATCCGCCGCCACGAGGGCGAGGGGTGCAACGAGCAGACCGAGGCTGAGGGTCAGTTTGGATTTGATGTTCATGGCTTATATCTCCGCGCGAGGCGGAGGCTTTTTTCTGTTCAGGGCAGGACACGGCCACCGGCCGGAATGACCGCAGGCTGGGTGTCCCGTTCTGCCTCCTCCGGCCCGTTAATCGGCCGCAGGCGGCAAAAGTCTGCTTTGGGGCAACGCCAGGGGCACGGTTTCACAGCCAGCCCGGGGCCCGACAAAAAGAAGCAGCACACGCACATAAGTCCGGTCGCATCCGGCAGCCTCGCGCCGGTCACGACCCAGTCAAAGAACGAAGGAACCTCGCCCGGTGGCCACCCTCACAGGCAGCCGCCTTGCGACCGACCCCAGAATAGCACGACGGATGCCATGTCGTGTGTGGCAATCCGGTAAAATTTACAATTTGCAGGGCTATCACTCCTGATGGAGCGCAGGATTAGAAACCGCGTAAAGCCTTGAACGCTTCCGCTTCCGGCGTGTCGTTAGGGGCATGCCGTTCCTCCGCCGTGTGTTCTTCATTACCTGTCTTTTCCTGTCCGCCTTGGGCGCGGCTCACGCCGAGACCTTCGCCGAGCGGACGCTCAAGGAGATCGTGGCCCGGCAGAAGAATATCTTCGCCCGGGCCGAGGCCGAGAAAGACAACCTCGACCAGGCCTGGTTACGCGGTGAGCTGCAGTCGGTCATCAACAGCTACGACGTGCTGATCCAGAAGAACCCCGAGTTCGCCGCCGCGCACGCCGCCTACGGACAGCTGCTCGGGCAGGTGGGCATGAACCGCGAGGCGGTCGGCATTTTGCTCAAGGCCAACCAGCTCGACGGCGAAATCCCGCTCGTGAAAAACGAGATCGGCCGCCTGCTCGCTGAGGACGGCAAGCCCGCCGAGGCGCTGCCGTGGATCACCGCTGCCATCAAGCTCGAGCCCAACGAGCCGGTTTACCACTACCACCTTGGCAAACTGCTCACCGAGGCGCGCGACGACCTCATCGCCACGGGCAACTTCACCCGCGCCAAGCTCGACGAGTCTATGCTCGAGGCCTTCCAGCGCGCCGCGCAGCTCGCGCCGGACAAGATGGCCTTCGCCTACCGCGCCGCCGAGGCCTACTACGACCTGGAAACTCCGCGCTGGGAGGAGGCCCTCAAGGCGTGGGGCGCCTTGGAGGAAAAAGCGGGCCCCGGGGTCGAGCAGCAGACGATGCGCCTGCACGCCGCCAACGTGCTTATCAAGCTCGGCCGCCGCGACCACGCCCGCGCTCTGCTCATCACCGTCACCGAGGCCCCGCTCCAGAAACAGAAGCAGACTTTGCTGGACGAGCTGGCGCAGTCCGCCGCAAAGTAACCCGTCATGGGTTTCCTCAACCGCTTGGAGCGCGCCTTCGGGCGCTTCGCCATCCCGAACATCTCCCTCTACCTGGTCATGGGCCAGGTCCTGTTCTGGGCGGTGTCCTACCTTGGCTTCTTCGAGCTGGAGAAAATTGCGCTGCTGCCCGTGGCGGTGCTGGAGGGCGAAGCGTGGCGCCTGTTCACGTTCCTGCTGCTCCCGCCCAATGCCCACCCCGTGTTCATCGCCTTTGCCTGGTATATGTTCTACATGATGGGTTCTGCGCTTGAGCAGTATTGGGGCGTGTTTCGCTACAACCTCTTCATCTTCCTCGGCTGGCTGCTGACGGTCGCCGTGGCGTTCGTGTTTCCGCTCAACTACTCGACCAACCTCTTCCTCGCCGGCAGTGTGTTCCTGGCCTTTGCGTTCCTGAACCCGGACTTTGAGATGCTCATCTTCTTTATCCTGCCGGTGAAGATCAAGTGGCTCGCCCTGATCCAGTGGCTGCTCTACGGCTACACGCTGATCGTCGGGTCCTGGCCCGTCCGCCTCGCCGTGCTGGCGTCCATCGGCAACTTCCTGGTCTTTTTCGCCGGCGAAATCATCCAGCGCATGAAGACCGGCAAGCGCCGCATGGAGCATCAGGCCCGCCAGGCCGCGGCCCGCGACAACGACGAGCCCCGCCACCGCTGCGTCGTCTGCGGCAAGACGGACCGCACGCACCCGATGGAGGAGTTCCGTTACGCGGACGACGACCGCTGCTACTGCAGCGAGCACCGTCCGAAAAAGACCTGAGCGATGCCCGCGAAGCCCCAGACTCTTGGCGAGTGGCTCCGGTGGGCGGTGCGCGCCTACGCCCGGCACAAGGTGGCGCTCGGGCAGGTGGCCGTCAGCGCCCACGATGAGGCGCTCTACCTGCTCCTGCACACGCTCGGTTTGCCGCTCGACAGCAAACCGACGGTGTTGAAGCGACGGCTGGCGCCCGATGAGGCCGACCGCGTGGCCGAGGTCTTCCGTCGCCGGCTGGAGGAGCGCGTGCCCGCGGCCTACCTCACCCGCGAGGCCTTCCTCGGCGAACATCGCTTCTACGTGGACGAGCGGGTGATCATCCCGCGGTCGTATTTCCTCGAGCTGCTGCCGGAGCAAATCCCGCACTGGCTGCCGGCGAAAAAACCCGTGAAGCGCGCCGTGGACGTGTGCACGGGTTCGGGCTGCCTCGCCATCCTGCTCGCGCACCAGTTCCCGGCCGCGAAGGTGGACGCCATTGAGCTGTCGCCTGACGCCGCGGCGGTCGCCAAGTTCAACCTCGCCACCCACGGCCTCGCGAAGCGCGTGAAGCTGCACCACTCCGACGTCTTCGACGCCGTGCCGGCGGTGAAATACGACCTGATCCTCTCCAACCCGCCCTACGTGCCCACGCGCGAGCTGCGCGGGTTGCCGGAAGAGTTCACCAAGGAGCCGCGCATGGCACTAGACGGAGGACGCGACGGTCTCGACATCATCCGCAAGCTTCTGCGTCAGGCCCGCGAACGCCTGCAACCACACGGCCTCGTGACGCTCGAGGTCGGCGGCTTGCGCGCTGCGATGGACCGCGCCTTCCCCGAACTCGATCTGCATTGGCTACACACGGAGGACGGCGAGGACTGCGTGTGTGTGATCCAAGCCGCGCGGCTGCTCGGCTGGCGAGGGTGAAGGGAGCCGGTCGGTCCCGGACCAGTGCTGCCAACCCCGGGGTGAGGGCACCCCGGCTCCATGGAAAACACACACGGAGGTGGACCGCGCTTTCATCCCGCGAGGGCGGGATTCAAACGCGGCTACGAGAGGCCGCTTTGCCGCCCGTGATGCTCCCGGCAGTCGCGGCCGATCCGCACCGGGGCACCACGCAGAGGCGCACGCGGATTGGTGCACAGCCCGAAGGCCGGCCAGCGATACGGATCCAGCGGACGGAAGGCGGCGCAGCATTCCGAGCAGGGCAGGACGATGAGCCGCTGCGACCGATCTGCCGACGCGGCCCCGCTGGTGAAGGAATCATTCAAGGCTTGCCGGGCGCGTCGGCGATCGAGGCGCGGATCAGGCCGCGCCAGGAGCCGGTGCGAAAATTCGTCGCCTGGTCGGCGGGATAAAACACCTTCAGGGTGTCGGCCACGCCGGGCGCGAGGGCCTCGGGCCCTCCGTGGCAGTCGAGGCATTGCTTGAGCGTGACGAGCGGACGATAAACGCGCCATTCCGGTTGCTGGCCGGGCAAAGTGACGCGCTGGACGAGCACCTTGGAGACCTCGTCGCCGCTTTCGAGCTGACCCTGAATGCGCTCCAAGGCGGCCAGATCGGCCGCATCGGGGGCATTGGCAGGATTGCGCACCCGCAGGCCGGTGCGGCGGATCGCGGTGATGGCCGGCTGGCCCGGCTGGGTGGCCGGGAGCTTGTAGTCCTTGAGGTGCAGCTTGCCGATGGCGAGGGCCGCGGTGTTGTCGGCCATGACGCGGCGGACTTCCACGATCAGGGCGGTGCCGGAGAGGTCGAGGGCGCGTTCGCCGATCTTCCGGATCTCCGCCACGGCCGGATCGGCGGGATCAACGAACGCATGCGGGGTGGGGGCGGCCGCATCCGCAGCCAGCACAGCGGACCCGGCGGCGAGGCCGCAGGCCAGCGAAAGAACGACGGGGTAGAATCGCGCTTTCATACCTGCATTCTACGCCCGCTGCGAGTGACGGCCTCCGCAAATCTTGCGAAACCGTCGGCATGGGCGGCGGGTGGGGGCCGACCTCCGGGCGGCCCGTGAGGGTTTGCGAATCACTCCGGCCCGCCCGGAGGTCGGGTCCTACCCGTCTTGTCGCGGGTGCGCTCGACAGGCGCTTACTTCGCCGGCTCGGTCGGCTTGCGCGTCGGGAGGCCGGCATCCTGCCAGGCCTGGAAGGCGCCGGCGTTGGCCACCTTGTGGCCCGCCTTGGCCAGCGCTTCGGCCACGGCGCCTGAGCGGCGGCCCGAGCGGCAATAGGTGATGATCTGCTTGTCGCCGACCTTCGCGAGGAAGTCCTTCCAGTCGCCGACCTGACCGGCATCGAATTCGCTCTTGGGCAGCAGGACGGCGGGGGCGGCGACGCCCGACTCGGCCCATTCCGAGGGCTCGCGAACGTCAATCAGCACGGCTTGGCCGGCGGCGACGAGTTTGGCGGCCTCAGCGGGGGAGAGGGCGGGAATTTCGGCGGCAAGGAGGGAGGAGAACAGCGACATGGCGAGGAGCAGGTATTTCATGACCGCAAAGCTATATTCTGCAGAGAGATTGGCCACAAAAAGCACAAGAAACGCAAAAAAGGAAATGGAGACCAAAACCGTCAGCCCGGCAGAAACAGAACCATGATTCGCCGCATTTCAACGCGAGTCCCGCAGGGCCCGGGCGATGGCCTGCACGGCGCGTTCCACATCCGCTGCGGTGGTTGCCCAGCCACAGACGGAGACGCGCATGCAGCGGCGACCGCGCCAGGTGGTGCAGGCAAACATAGCCTCACCCGAGGCGACTACCCGGGCCACGACGGCTTCGGTGTGGCGGTCGTGATCCTCCGCCGTGGCGCCGGGAACGGGATCGGGGAAGCGCAACAGGCCCTGATTGATATGCGGCACATGCAGCACCTCTACGCCGGGCAGAGTGCCCGCGCGGGTCACGAGGGTGTGGGCGTGTTCGCAGCAGCCGGCGACCAGGCGCGCGATGCCTTGGCGGCCCAGGCTGGCGATGGCGGCGTAGGTGGCGAAGCCGCGCCCGCGGCGCGAATACTCGGGATTCCAGTCCACCTGGTCGCGCGCGGCCTCGGAGTGGGTGAGGTAGTTCGCGTGGTGTCCCATTGAGCGGTAGTGCGCCTCGCGGTCGGTCACGAAGGCGTAGCCGCAATCGTAGGGGACATTGAGCCACTTGTGGCCGTCGGTGGCCCACGAGTCGGCTTGTTCGACCCCGGTGGTGAAATGCCGGTGCGCCGGGCTGGCCGCGGCCCACAGCCCGAAGGCCCCGTCAACATGCACCCAGGCCCCGGCCTGGTGCGCGAGCGGAATGACCTCGGGAAACGGATCGAACGAACCGGTGTTCAAATCCCCGGCCTGCAACAGGACGATGGTGGGTTGCGCCGGCGCGGCGGCCAGCACCGGGGCCAGCGCGGCGAACGAGTCCTGGCGGTAGGCGGAGAGCGGGGTGGGGAAGGTGGGATCCCGGGC
>CBINOW010000066.1:0-24340 GCA_966252395.1 uncultured Oleiharenicola sp.
GGTTTCAGGTTTCAGGTTTCAGGTTTCAGGTTTCAGGTTTCAGGTTTCAGGTTTCTCCCAATTTGCGGTTAGCAAGCCATGTGCCATGCGGGCTCGGGCGGAGTGTCCGAATGCCGCGACCTTGCCGGCACTGCGAGTTGGGGGCCAACGTCCGGCACCCCTGTTTATGTTTCCCCTGCGCCTGCTCCCCCGGTTCTGCGTTTATTGGTTCATGGCCCTCGCGGCCCTTGCGGGTGGCAGTCGGTTGCGGGCAGCCGAGACGGTTTACGCGCTCGATCTCTCCGGTCCGCCCAAGGCGATTCAGCGCGGGCACCTCGATCTCGGCGGGACGGGCCCCGGCGGCCGGTCCCTTGCGGTGAACAGCTACTACCTCGAGGCGGACGGCCGCCCCATCGTGCCCGTGGTGGGCGAATTTCATTACTGTCGGACGCCGGCCGCCGAGTGGGAGGAATCCCTGCGCAAGATCAAGGCGGGCGGCGTGAACGTCGTCGCCACCTATGTCTTCTGGAACCTCCATGAGCGCGCGCCGGGGCAGTTCGACTGGTCGGGTGATCTCGATGTGCGCCGATTCGTCGAACTGGCCCACCGCGTCGGCCTCCAGGTCATCCTGCGCGTCGGCCCCTTCGGCCACGGCGAAATCCGCAACGGCGGCCTGCCGGACTGGATTTATGGCCAGTCCTTCGAGGTGCGCTCCAACGACCCGCGTTACCTCGAGCTCACCGCCCGGCTCTACGCCGAGATCGGCCGGGAGGTGGCCGGGCTGTTCTTCAAGGACGGCGGTCCCATCATCGGCGTGCAGTTGGAAAACGAGTTCCAGCACTCGTCTGCGCCGTGGGAAATCCGCTACGCCGGGTCGCCCATCACCCGCACGGTGGCGGAGCGCGACGTCGGCGTGACCCACGAGGGCGTGAGCGCGAGCACGGTGGCCAACCGCCACGCCGCCTACGGCGAGGAGCACATGACGACGCTCAAGCGCCTCGCGCAACAGGCCGGTCTCGACGCGCCGCTCTACACCGCCACGGGCTGGGGCAACGCCGCGATCGTCCCGCGCGGCTCCCTGCCGGTGAACGCGGCCTACCCGTATCCGTTCTGGACGAAAGTCCCGACACCCTCGCCGTTCTACCTGTTCACCGACCTGGTGAAGCGGCCCGATTACCCGCCGGCGAGCTACGAGACCGAGCTCTATCCGTCGATCCCGGCCGAACTGGGCGCCGGCATCTCGGCTACCTACGCGCGGCGTTCCTATGTGCCCGAGGAGAGCGTCGCGCCGATGATCGTGCGCGTCCTCGGCAGCGGCTCCAACGGGGTCGGGTATTACATGTATCACGGCGGCGCCACGCCGGCCTTCGGGAACGTGTTCTACAACGAGGACGCCGGCGGGCTGCCGAAGATCAACTACGACTACCAGGCGCCGCTCGGCCAGTATGGCCGCGCCAAGGCCCATTACTTCGAGCTGCGGCCGCTGCATCTTTTCCTCGAGAGCTACGGCGCCACGCTGGCCCCGCTGCCGAGTGTGCTCCCCGCGGGCCACGCGGCGCTCAAGCCCACCGAGGTGACGACGCTCCGCTACGCGGCGCGGGCGGCGCAGGGCGCGGGCTTCGTCTTCCTGCTCAATTACCAGGACCACGTCGAGGTCGCGGACCTCACCGGCCTGCGGCTGGAACTCGAGACCGGGCGCGGTCGCCTCACGATTCCCAGCCGCGGTGACTTCACGCTCCGGCGCGGCGGCTATGCGATCCTGCCCGTGAACCTGGACCTCGGCGGCGTGACGCTCCGCTCTGCCACGGTGCAACCGCTGACGATCCTGCGGCGCCCGGAGGCGACGCACCATGTGTTCTTCTCCCTCGACGGCCTGCCGCCCGAGCTGGTGTTCGCGACGACGGAGGTCACGGACCTGATGGGTTGCACGGCCGAGCGCGCGGGCGACACCACGGTCGTGCGCGGCGCGCCGGGCGCGTTCTTTTCCTGCCGGGTTGCCGGGCAACGGGTCCTCGTCGTGCCGCCCGCCTGGGCGCCGCAGGCCGTGGTGTTACCCGGGGCGCGGCTCGCCTTCACGGAGGCGACGGCTTGGCCGGAAGGCTCGTCGCTGGCCCTGGTCGCGGCGGGCACCGAGGCGGTGGACGTGAGTTTCTACCCTGCGGTCAACCCGACACAGGTGCAGGGCGCCGCGCTCGAAAACCGCCCGGCCCCGCACGCCGGCTTCTCGGCCCACCGGCTCGCGCTACCGGCGACGAAGTTCACGGTGGAGTGGCGGCAGCTGACACGCGGGCGCTTCGTCGCGCGCCTGCCGGCGGATCTCGGCGGCCTGCACAATGTTTACCTGCGGGTGCCCTACGTGGGCGACACCGGCATGGCCTTCATCCGCGGGCAGCTGGTGGACGACGACTTCTATTTCGGGCGTCCTTGGGAGATCGGGTTGAAGCGTTTCCTGCCGCGGCTGGCCGGCGAGGAGCTGGTCTTCGTGTTCCAGCCGATGATGGCCGACGCCACCTGCCTGCCGGACATCCCGCCCGCGCACCGTCCGCGTTTCGCGCCCGGCGAGAAGCAGCACCTCACGGTCGGAACGCCGGAGTGCATCCCGGAGCATCGCGTGGTGCTCACGCTCGAGTAGCCGCGTCCGTCCGGGCGCTTCAATTGGGCGGTCGGAGAAGCGGACGGCAGGTCCGACTTTTGCCGCACGGGCGCGGAAATCAGGGTCGGTCGTCGAGTTGCCGGAGCAGGGTTTCCAGGCGGCACTGGCGTGAGTCGGCCTGTTGCACCGAGCGACGGTGCGCCTTCACGCCTGCCCAAAGGCACAAGATGAGCAACTGACGGCACGTTCCCCCGCGCACTCCGGCGAGCCGCGGGCGAGGTCGCGCGCATGCCATCACATAAGCGACATCGGGATGATGCTTGTCATCGGATAAAACGTTACGTAACTATAAAACCATGCCTTACGAGCCACTCAACCGGAACCGCCTCACCCAAGCGCTGCGTCGCCTAGGAGAGTTGGCGCATGGGCAAAAGGTGACGCTGGAGGTGTCCCTGTATGGCGGGGCGGTTTTCACCCTCGTCTATGGCGCGCGGGAGGCGACCAAGGACGTGGATGCGGTCGTGCGCCAGAGTGGGGTGGCGCAGACGCTCGCCCGGCAGGTGGCCAAGGAACTGAGGCTGCCGGAGGACTGGCTCAACGACGACGTGAAACAGTTTCTCGCCGAGAAGGAGGCCAAGCGGCAGTTGACCGAGGTGGACTTCGGGCCCGGTCTCCGGGTGTCGGTGCCGACGGCGGCCTACCTGCTGGCCATGAAGCTGAGGGCGTGCCGTCCGCCCTTGCCGGGTTACGCCGGCGATTACGGCGACATCCGGTTTCTCGTGAAGAAAATGGGGCTCGGCTCGGTGCGGGAAGCCGAGGCCGTCCACGATAAATTCTTTCCGCACGACGAACTCTCGGACACCGCCCGGGAGGTCGTGAAGAGCGCGCTCGCGGCCAAGTCATGAACCCCCGTCCCAAAACCCTGAAGGAAGTCGCCGTGCAGTCGGCGTCGCTGGCGGAGTTCGGCCTGCATCTGCGCGATTGGCTGCACGAGTTGCGGCGGGCTTCGTCGCGTCCGCAGGCCGCGGCGGCCGTGGCGGAGGAGCCGCCGCGCCTGGCCGGGAAATTTTCCGGGGGTGACGTGGCGGATGCCTGGCTGGGCGCCTACGCCGAGCATCTGGCGGGCAAGCTCGGCGTCGCGGCGCCGGCGTGGGCGTTTGCGCCGGAGCGCATCGCGGCGGAGCCGCTCTTTGACGAAGGCGGCGACACTCCGGCTCTGCGGACATTGGCGTTGGCGCAGTCGCCGTTGGCCTTCAAGCGGCGCAACATCTTCACGCCGGCGGTGGACCTGCCGTTGCGGTTGCGGGCCGGGCGGCCGTCGACGACGCCCGAGGAAAAGCGCCGGGTCAACGCCGAGCGGCAGCGCCGTTTCCGGCAGGCGCGTCAGCTCGAACTGGCCGCGCTGCGCAAACTCGCGCGCAAACACGGCAAGCCTCTGGTTTGAACTGGGCAACTGGGTCCATACGACCGCGTCGGGACGAACAGCGCCAAGCCTGTTGTGTTTCGGGTGCTTTTTGTGGCCAATGAAGGTCTGGGCTTTTTCTCCGGGCATTCGTGGTTAATGTCTAACCCATGCCCAAGACCGCCTCCACCGTTGCCGCATTCCTCGCCTCCCTGCCGGATGATCGTCGCGCCACGATGAAGGCGGTGCACCAGGCCATCAAGAAGACGGTGCCGAAGCAGAAGCCGTATGTGGCGGCGGGCATGGGGCTGGGCCTGATCGGCTACGGCAAATACCGCTACCGCTCGGCCAGCGGGCGGGAAGGGGAGTGGTTCCTCATCGGCCTTGCCGCGGGCAAGGCCTACTACAGCCTCCACATCTGCTCGGGTGGCAGCGAGAGCTACTCCGTCGAGAAGAACGCCAAAAAGCTCGGCAAGGTTAAGTGCGGCCGGAGCTGCATCAATTTCAACAAGCTCGAGGACCTGAACCTCGATGTAGCCATGAGCCTGGTTAAACAGGCTGAGAAGGATGGCGGGATCAACGCGGTCAAGTGACGGATGGGGCGTGTCAGAAGGCATCACGCGATGAAGACGACGCTTGAGGACCAAGTAAGGTGGCTCTGCACCGTGATGGCGTCCTCCGGCGCCGATGTGACCGAAATGGAGTCCAAATTTCTCGAACACTTCGCGCGCGCTTCGGGGGCTGAGCGCACCCAACTCGCGAAGGGCATGAGGCAGGCCATTAACGATATGTTCAGGAGCGGCTTCATCTGGATTCGCGCGGCCGAGATCGACGCGGTGCTTGCCCAGAAGGGCCTGCCAAGTCTTGAAGCGATGGAGGAGGAGCTGAACCGGAAGGAAGCCGCGATGCTCAGGCGAGGTTCGATCCAAAACACGGAGGAATTCCGCATCGCCATGAACCTGCTCAACAACCTGGAATCGGGCCTGACCAAAAAGCAGCGGCTCAAGCTCGGGAGCATGGTTGCGGCCTTCGAGGCAACGGCGGCAGAGCGCGGGGCGGAGGAATGAGCGGCGGGCGGGTGGGCGAGCCCAGTTGGAGTTCCTGAAGGTCGTAGCGAGCACGCGGTCACCTCCCTCCTATTAAAAAGATCTTCAAAGCCGCACGGCGGCGGGAATCAGCTTGGCGTCCGCGCGGGGGCCGGTTCCTTGCCTGCGATGCTTCCGTCCATCGACGCGCCGATGACCCATCCGCCGCTTTTTCGCGTGGACAACAGCGCCAGCGCCCGGATCTACGCGGCGAACCGCGCGCGCAACCGGGAGGCCACGGCGGAGTTCGAGGCGAACTTCGATAAAATCGCGGCCGGGCTCCGGGCCTGGCAGATGGCACTGCAGCGCAGCGCCCGCTGGCTCGATGCCTTCGACGAGGTGAAGTGAGCGGGCGCCGGTGCGGTCACGCGCCGGCGGCCTCGAGGACCAGGCGGCCCGGGCCGCGGAACTGGACGCGCTCCTGCCATTGCATCGAGCCGGGGACGAGGCGGGCGCGGGGCAGGTGCGCGAGCAGGGTCTCGAGCACGATGCGCGCCTCCATCCGCGCCAGCGCCGCGCCGAGGCAGAAATGGATACCGTGGCCGAAGGAGAGATGCTCGATCTTCGGGCGGTGGAGGTTGAACACCTCGGGCTCCGGCACGTTGGCCGGGTCGCGGTTGGCGGCACCGATGACTTGGAAGACCATCTGGTTCTCCGCGAACTCCACGCCGGCGAAGGTGTGGGCTTTTTTCACGCGCCGGAAATTCCGCTGCTTGGGCGCCTCGTAGCGCAACGCCTCCTCGATGGCGGGGGCGATGAGCGCGGGCGCGTCGCGCAGCGCGGCCCACTGGGCCGGATGCAGCAGGAGCAGATGCACGAGGTTGCCAATCAGGTTGGTGGTCGTCTCGTGCCCGGCGGTCAGGATCGTGTTGCAGGTGGCGAGCAGCTCGTCGCGGCTGAAGCCCTGGCCACCCTCCTCGGCGAGCGCGAGGGCCGTGATCAGGTCGTCGCGCGGCGTCTTCCGCCGGTCGTCGATCAGCGCGTTCATGTAGGCGAACATCTCGACGAGGCTCTTTTGCGAGACCATCGCCGGCCCGAAGGTCGTCTGCCCCGTGCCTTGGAACCCGAGGATGTCGGCCGACCAGCGCTTGAACAGGTGCCGGTCCTCCACCGGAGCACCGAGCATCTCGGCGATGAGCACGACCGGCAGCGGGTGCGCGACCTCGGCGATGAAATCAAAACGCCCGGTGCGCACGGCGCCGCCGACGAGGTTCTCGGCCAGCTCCCGGATGCGCGGCTCCAGCGCGGCGATGGTCCGCGGACTGAACGCCTTTTGCACGAGGGCGCGCATGCGCGTGTGGTCCGGCGGGTCGGAGCCGATCACGTCCTTCTGCGCGAAGTAGTGCCGCAGCGGACAGAGGCTCTGCCGCTCGTCGTCGGTCAGGCCGGCGAAGAGCAGCGCCTGTCGGTTTTCGTTGGAGAGGTTCTCCTTGTCCTTGAGCGAGGCGGCGACGTCGTCGAAGCGGCTGACGACCCACGCGTTCCAGCGGTCGCTCCAGAACACCGGCTGCTCCTCGCGCAGGCGGCGGTAGGTCGGGTAGGGATCGACCATCATTTCGGGCGCCACGAGCAGGGCGTCGAGGGCGGGGTCGGGGCAGGTCGGCGAGCGGCGGCGGAAAAACATCGGGGTGCGTCGAGGAAAACACCCCGCCCCGCTTTCGCCGCAAAAAAGCGGGTGAAATTTCATTCCGGGCGACGTCGCGTCTTCCTCGTTGCGGCCAGAGTGGACCGACCGGCGAGCGGTCGCCGGCTCACGGTCCACCGCTCATTTTTCCCCGCACACTTCTTTCACGATTCCGCGCAGCCAGCGGTGCGCGGGGTCGGCGTCGAGCCGCGGGTGCCAGAGCAGCGAGACCGTGAACTCCGGGAGCGGGAACGGCAGGGGGAAACTGTGCAGCCCGACGCGCAGGTGGCCCGTATGGCGCTCGGGCACGCTCGCGATCAGTTCGGAGGACCGCGCCAGCGCGAGCGCGGTGGCAAAACCCCCGGCCAGCGAGACGACAATCTTCCGCTCCAAGCCGCAGGCTGCGAGCGCTGCGTCAATCGGGTCGTGGTCAGGACCCCGTCGCCATACGGAGATGTGCCGGCCGGCGGCGTAGCGGGCCGGCGTGAGCTTGCCCCGGCTCAGCGGGTGACCCTTGCGCACGACGCCGATGGTGCGATCCCGGAACAGGGCCTGCGCGCGCAGTTCCGGGCTCGTCTCCTTTTCCACCACGCCGGTTTCCAGATCCACGCTTCCATCGCGCAGCGGGGTGCTGTCCTTGTCCGGCTTCGACACGAAGCGCAGTCGCACGCCGGGCGCTTCCGTGCCGACGCGGGCGATGAGCGCCGGTCCGAAATTTTCCACCCAGCCCTCGCTGGTTCGCAGCGTGAAGGTCCGCACGAGCTGCCGGGGATCGGCCTTCCCCGCCGGGCGCAGCACCGCCTCGCCGCCTTCCACCAGGGCGCCGACGCGCTCGCGCAGTTCGCGCGCGTGCGGCGTGGGCACGAGCATGCGGCCGGCCCGCACCAGCAGCGGATCCCCCGTCGCCGCGCGCAACCGGGCGAGCGCCCGGCTCATGGCCGACGGACTCAGCCGCAGCCGCCGGGCCGCGCGCGCCACGCTGCCCTCGGCGAGCAGCACATCCAGAGTGACCAGCAGATTGAGATCGGGCCTCGTCATGCGCGGACGCAGCACACCACGCCCGTGACACGGCGTCAAACGCACGGATAACGTGCACCCGGCGCGCCTTCCGCGTTTTCCGGCCGGCTGCTAAGCTCGTGCATGCCCGCCACGACCCTGCCTGCCCGTCCCGTTGCTCCACCCGCCCTCGCCACGGCCGCGCCCGCAGCGCCGGCCCGCCTGAGCCTCGCGGCCCTGTCCCTGGCGATGCTGATTGCCTCGCTCGACACCAGCATTACCCACACCGCGCTGCCCGCGCTGGCCGCGGCGTTTGCCGCCCCTTTCCAAGCCGTCCAATGGGTGGTCGTCGCCAACCTCCTCGTGGTCACGACGCTGATCGTGAGCGTGGGCCGGTTTGGCGACCGGTTCGGCCGGCGTCGGCTGTTGCTCGGCGGCATCCTCCTGTTCACGGCGGCGGCGATCGGCAGCGGATTCGCTCCATCACTCGGCTGGCTGATCGCGGCCCGGGCGGCGCAGGGACTCGGCGCCGCCATCATGATGGCTCTGTCCCTCGCGCTGATCGGGGAAACGGTGCATCCGACGCGGACCGGCCGCGCCATGGGGCTGCTCGGCACGATGTCGGCGGTGGGCACCGCTCTCGGCCCCTCACTCGGCGGCCTGCTGCTGGCCGGTCTCGGCTGGCGCGCGGTCTTTCTCATCCACGTTCCCCTGGGCCTGCTCACGTTTCTCCTCGCGCGACGCCACCTGCCGGCCAGCCGCCCCACCGGGTCGGCGGTTCCTGCGGGCTTCGACGCCACCGGCACGGCCGTGCTGATGTTGACGCTGACAGCCTACGCTCTCGCCCTGACCTTGGGTCGCGGCAGTTTCGGTTGGCTCAACCTGGCCTTGCTGCTGGCGGCCGGCCTCGGCGCGGGATTGTTTTGGTGGGTCGAGCAACGGGCCCGCGTCCCCCTCGTTCCGCCGGCGATGCTCCGCCAAGACGGGCTCGGCACCAATCTGGCCACGAGTGTGCTCGTCAACACGGTTGTCACCTCGACCCTGGTGATCGGACCATTTTACCTTGCCCGCGGACTCGGGCTCGACGCGGCGCGGGTCGGCCTGGTGCTGTCCGCCGGCCCGCTCGTCGCCGCCCTCACGGCGGGACCGGCCGGACAGCTCACGGACCGGCTCGGCATTCGGAGCACCACTCTCGGCGGGCTCGTCGGCATGGCGGCCGGATGTTTGTTGCTGGCGCTGTTGCCGGCGTCGCTCGGCGTCGGTGGTTACCTCGGGCCGCTCGTCCTGATCACCGCCGGCTACGGCGTGTTCCAGACGGCCAACAACACCGCGGTGATGCGCGACCTGCCGTCCGACCGGCGCGGTGCGGTTTCCGGACTGCTGAACCTCTCGCGCAACCTCGGCCGCATCACGGGCGCCGCCGCGCTCGGTGCGGTGTTCGCTGCCGCCACCGCCGACCTTGCCACCGCGAGTCCCGTCGCGGTGGCCCGCGGCATGCAGGCTACGTTCACCGTCGCCGGCGTCCTGGTCATCCTCGCGCTCTTCCTCGCGCGCCGTGAGGCCCGCGGAGAAGTCGATGACTGATTGAAAGACCGGAGCGCAGGTCCGGCTGATCTGCGCCCGACCCGTTCAGGAATCTGCGTTCTCCGCGCACGCCTTAGGCGCGGAGAATCTTCTCCATCGGCTTACCCTTGGCCAGTTCGTCGATGAGTTTGTCGAGGGTGCGGATCTCGCGCATGAGCGGGTCTTCGATTTCCTCCACGCGGTAACCGCAGATGAGGCCGGTGATGAGCTTGCGCTTGGGATGTTTCTTCGGCGCCTCGGCGAAGAAGGTTTCGAAATCGGACTGCGCCTTCAGCACTTTCTCCAATCCCTTGGCCGTGTAGCCCGTCAGCCAGCGGATGATCTCATCCACTTCGGCCTTGGTGCGGCCCTTCCTCTCCGCCTTGGCGACCAGGAAGGGATAAACCTTGGCGAAGGGCATGGCGAAGATGCGGTGCTTGGTGGTCATGGGGAGGAGGGGAGTTGAACACAAAGGAGCCAAACAGCGAAGTCCGGACTTCTGCTCCTTGGCTGCTTTGGGTTCAACGCCTCACGCCAGCGGCTTGGTGAGGAAGATCGCTTCGCCGGCGCCGGGTTGCAGGGAGTAGCGCTTGAAGCCGGCGGCGGTATAGGTCTTGAGCGCGTGGTGGTTCTGGTCGAGCACCTCGAGAGTGAGCTTGCAGCAGCCGAGCGCGCGGGCCTTGGCCTCGACGGCGGCGAGCAGGCCGCGCCCGATGCCGCGGCAGCGGTGCGACGACACGATGCAGACGTCGTGCAGGTTCACGAGCGGCTTGGCGGCGAAGGTCGAGAAGCCGAGGAAGCACACGGCCACGCCGACGGGCGTGTCGCCGTCGTAGGCGAGGAAGACGAGCGTCGTCGGATGCGCGCGCAGGCCGGGAATGAGGCGTTCGCGGGCGGCGGCGGAGAGAGGCGCGCCGTCGCCCATCGGGTCGCGCGAGTAGGCGTCCACCATCGCCAGCACCGCGGCCTGGTGGTCGGGGCGGTCGAGGTCGGCCTGGAGATAGCGAATCGGGGAGTCGGCGGCGGTGGTCATGCGCGAAGACAATACGAAGGCGGTGATTCCGTCGACGGGGAAGGACAGCCGGTCTGCGCAGTCCCGGCGATTTGCAGGGAGGACAGGCGGCGGCCGCGCTTACTTCTTGGAATCCTCGTGCAGCCTGAGGATGCGCTCGATGAGTTTTGCCGGCGGGGTGCTGTGCTTCTGCAGGATCTCGTTGGCACCCGACATCGCCGCCTTCTCGATCAGCTCCATGTTGCCGCCGGAGGTGAAGACGATGATCGGGATATGCTTTGTATAATCGGCCTCGCGCACGGCCTGGATCAGGTCCACGCCGTTGAAGTTGGGCATCATCAGGTCGGTCACGATCAGATCGACCTTCTTTTCCTCGAGGATCTTGCCGGCCTCCTCGGCCGACGCGGCGATGTGCATCGGGATGCCCGCCATGGCCAGCCCGCCGGTCAGCACCTTGCGGGTCGTCGGGTCGTCGTCGAGGATCAGCACCGTGGGCTTCGTCTTCATGAAAGCAACAGCCACATCATGCCCTGTGGCGGGACTTTTTGCACCTGAAATCTACAGCCTCAAGCGGCCGGCCTTCCTCCTGCGTCGCGGGACGCAAGCGCGGCTATCCCCGGAGATTGTGCCCTTGGGCTCCGCGACGTTGTCTCGGGGCAATTGTCCGCGTCACGCCACCTCGATCATCGCCTTCAGCACGGCGGGATTGCCGGCGATGTCTCGCGGAAACACGGTCGGCGTCTCGTCGAGTTTGAAGCGGTGGGTGATCCACGGGCGGGTGTCCACCTTGCCCTCCTCGACGAGGCGGATGACCTCGCGGAAGGTGGCGGGCAAGGCGTTGCGGCTGCCCATGACGGTGAGTTCGCGGCGGTGGAAGTTGGGGTCGTTGAACGTGACGTCGCCCTGGAAGAGGCCGACAAACACGATGCGTCCGCCGTGCGCCGGCAGGTCGAAGCAGCCCATCATCGAGGCCGGGTTGCCCGTGGCGTCGATCACGCAGGTCGGCAGGTCGCCGCCGCCGATCTTTTTCAGCTCCTCGACGGCGGTGGCGCCGGGCTTGAGCGTGTGTTGGACGCCGAGTTGCTTTCGGCAAAATTCGAGGCGGGCGTCGCTCACGTCCATCACGGCGAGTGTGGCGCCGGAGACTTTGGCGAACTGGATCACGCTCAGCCCGATCGGGCCGGCGCCGATGACGAGGATGAAGTCGTCCTTCGTCGGCGCGGCGCGCTCGACGGCGTGGGCGCCGATGCCGAGTGTCTCGACGAGGGCGAGCTGGTCGTAGTCGAGCTTGGCGGACTTGTGCAGCTTGCGCGCGGGCACGCGGAACTGCGGGCGCATGCCGCCGTCGGTGTGCACGCCGAGCACCTGGAGACCAGTGCAGCAGTTGGGCTTGCCGCGCCGGCAGGCGATGCAGGTGCCGCAGTTGAGGTAGGGCTCGACCGAGCAACGGTCGCCGGCGCGCAGGCCGTTGGGCTCGTCGCCCGGGTCGATCACCTCGACGCCGAGCTCGTGGCCGAGCACGCGCGGGTAGGTGAAGAAGGGCTGCTTGCCCGCGAAGGCGTGCAGGTCGGTGCCGCAGACACCGATGCGGTGGACCCGCACAAGGGCGGTGCCGGGCGCGGCGGCGGGCTCGGGACGGTCGGCAGCGGCGAACTGGCCGGGTTTCTCGAGGATGATCGTCAGCATGGGAGAGTGGTGCGGATGGCGGAGGTCGGAAATCAGAGGACTAACTTACACGAAGCAGCCAAGTAGCAAAGTTCGACCCTTGGCTGCTTGGCTCCTTTGTGTCCAAGGACATTGGGTGATCCATGTTCATCGAATAGACGTCGGTGGTCTGTAGTCGGTGGTCAGCGGTCTGATCCCTCACACGTGTTTGAGGGATCTTTGGAAATCCTTTGGCGCGACGCGGTGGACCTGTTTGAAGCAGCGGGAGAAGTGGTAGGGGTCGGCGAAGCCCACCTGCGCGGCGGCCTCCTTCACGAGTGTGGCGGGGTTCATGAGCAGCTCGGCGGCGAGTGCCATCTTGCGGTGCAGCAGATATTGGTAGGGGCTGAGGCCCTGGTAGCGGCGGAAGAGCCGGCTCAGGCGCGTGGGGCCGACGCCGACGGCGCGGGTGATGTCAGCCAGCGTGCCGAGCGTGGCGGCCTGCCCCTCGATCACGCCCTTGCAGCGCAGGAAACTCTCCTCGGCGGCCTGCCCGGGCGAGACGGAGAGCCCGGCCAGCTCCTCGATTTTCAGCAGCAGCACCTCGGTGAGCGCGGCGCAGAGGCGTCCGGCCGTGGGCCGGTGGTGGCTGCCCTCGCGGATGAGGTCGTCCCACAGGCGCTGGACCTCGGTGAACATGGCCAGCTGCAGCAGCCCGCCGGGGCGCAGGCCGGCGGCGCGCAACCGCGGGCGCGCCCGTGCGCCGGTCAGGCACAGAAAATACTTGGCCATGGGCCGGGCCGGGTCGGTGCGGATCTCCTGCCGCGTGGTCTGGTCGTAGTGGAACAGGCTGCCGGCGCGGAGCGGGTGGGTGGTGCCGTTGAGCTGCACCGTGCCCTCGCCGGCCACGACGAACTCCAGCGAGCAAAAGGCAAAGTCCTCGCGCTGCACCACGTAGTCGGGGTCGCACTGCTCGAAGCCGCCGTAGGCGGGCAGGACGCCCGCCTTGCTCGTGCCCGCCAGCCCGAGGAAGAAATACCGCGAACCCGAGACCTGGGTCGAGAGCACGGCATCGCTGGGAGTGGGGCGGGGCACGCCAATGGGGTAGGCCGGACGCCCGGGCTTTGGCAAGTCTTGGCAAGAATATCCATCCCATAGCCCGCTATCTCCATTGGGAAGGGGTGGAACGCAGGCCTTGATTCGTCATCCTGCCCATTCCGGCCGTTCACGGCCGCCACCCCGTCCCCCGGTCCCAGATCCACAGACCCAATTCCTTTCCCATGAACCTCGGACTCGAACACAAAGTTGCCATCATCACCGGCGGTGCCAAGGGCATCGGCGCGGCCATCACGCGCGCCTTCGCGGCCGAGGGCGCGGTCGCCTGCATCTTCGGGCGCAACCGCGAGGAGGCCGCCGCGCTCGTCGCCGAGATCGCGGCCAAGGGCGGCCGGGCCGACAGCTTCCATTGCGAAATGACCGACGAACCGGCGGTCCGCGCCGCGGTCGCCGCCGTGCAGAAGAAATACGGCCGCATCGACAGCGTGGTGAACAACGCCGGCGTAAACGACGGCGTGGGCCTGCGCAGCCCGGTGGCCGATTTCCGCGCCTCGCTCGAGAAGAACATCACCCAGTGTTTCGTCCTCGTGCAGGCCGCGCTCGATGCGCTCATCGCGAGCAAGGGCACGATCATCAACATCGGCTCGAAATGCGCCGTGACGGGGCAGGGCGGCACGAGCGGTTACGTCGCCGCCAAGGGCGCGATGAACGGTCTCACCCGCGAGTGGGCCCTCGACCTCGCCAAGCATGGCATCCGCGTGAACGCCGTGCTGCCCGCTGAGGTCATGACGCCGCTCTACGAGCGCTGGTTGTCCACCCGGCCCGACCCGGCTGCGTCGCTCGCCGCCATCAAGGCGACCATCCCGCTGGAGCGCCGCATGACCACGTCGGAGGAGATCGCCGACACCGTCGTGTTCGTGGCGAGCCCGCGCTCCTCGCACACGACCGGCCAGATCCTCTACGTGGACGGCGGCTACGTTCATTTCGACCGCGCCTGCACGACCAAGGCCAGCACCTGAGCAAAGCAATGAACCACGAAGGCACAGAGGCACAAAGGAAGACGCTATTCCTCCACTCCGTGTCCTGGTGCCTCGGTGGTTAAATTCGATTTCCCGCATGAGTTCTTCCGCCACCTCCAAGAAACCCGTCCGCTACGGCATGACCCTTCGCGTGCGCCCGGAGCGCTTCGAGGAATACAAGCGGCACCATGCCGCGGTCTGGCCCGGCGTGCTCGCGATGATCGCGGCCTGCCACATCCGCAACTACACGATCTACCATCGCGAGGGCGTGCTGTTCTCGCACTTCGAATACTGGGGCGACGACTTTGCCGCCGACATGCGGCGCATGGCCGACGATCCCACCACGCAGATGTGGTGGGCACTGATGGAACCCATGCAGAACCCGTATCCCGACCGCGCCCCTGGTGAATGGTGGTCGCGCATGGAAGAGGTGTTTCACCAGGATTGAGGTCCGGAATCTGGAAAACCTGAGAAACCGATTCGCGACATGATGCCCATTTTCGTCATCCTGAGCCGTGCGAAGGATCCAAGAGGCTGTGCGAGTCACCTTGGATTCTTCGCACGGCTCAGAATGACCGATCAGAAGGGGTGCCCGAGTTCTTCCCAGCCCGCCCCATGAGCTTCGCCTACATCGATACTCACGTCCATTTCTGGGACCAGCGCCAGCTGCCCTATCCGTGGCTGGTTGAGGTGCCGGCGATCGCCGGGCCGCACACGCCGGCGGAGCTGCGCGCCGAGGCCGCCGGGCCCCTGCCCGAGAAAATCGTCTTCGTAGAATGCGGCGCACCCTGGCTCGACGAGGTGAAGTGGGTGGAGCAACTCGCCGCGACCGAACCTCGTCTCGCCGGCATCGTGGCCAAGTGCATGGTCAACGAAGGCGCGACGACGCTCGCCAATCTCGCCGAGCTGAAAAAGCACCCGCTCGTGCGCGGCGTGCGTCACCTGGTGCAACACGAGCCCGATCCGGATTTCGCCGCCCGGCCGGAGTTCATCGCCGGCGTGCGCGCGGTCGGTGCGGCGGGCCTGAGCTTCGACCTCTGCTGTTTTCAGCACCAGCTGCCCGCGGTTGCCCGCCTGGTGCGGGCCTGCCCCGACACTCGTTTCATTCTCGATCACTTCGGCAAGCCCGGCATCCGCGCCCGGCTCCTCGACCCGTGGCGCGCGCACCTCGCCGAGCTGGCCGCGTTGCCCAATGTGGACTGCAAGCTCTCCGGTCTCATCACCGAGGCAGACCACGCCGCGTGGACGCCGGCTGACCTGAAGCCTTATGTGGACCACGCGCTGGCCACCTTCGGCCCCGGGCGTCTGCTCTTCGGCGGTGACTGGCCCGTGGCCAAGCTCGCCGGCGCCTACCCGCGCTGGCTCGACACTGCGCGCGCGCTGGTGTCGCATCTTCCCGTCGCCGACCAGGAAGCCATTTTCCGACGCAACGCCCTGCGCGTCTACCGCCTCGCCTGATTCCCCATGTTCTCCCTCGCCTCCAAAACCGCCCTCGTGACCGGAGCCGGCTCCGGCATCGGTCGCGCCATCGCGCTGCTCTTCGCCCGCCAGGGCGCCTTTGTCTGGATCGCGGACCGTGACCCCAAGGCCGGCCCCGCCGTCGTCGCCGAGATCCGCGCCGCGGGCGGCCAGGCCGACTACGCCGAGCTCGACGTCAGCGACCCCGTCGCAGTGGACGCGCTCGCGAAGCGCCTGCCTGCGCTCGATCTCCTCGTGAACAACGCCGGTATCGGCCACGTGGGCAGCCTGCTCAACACCGCCGCCGCCGACCTCGACCGGTTGCACGCCGTGAACGTCCGCGGCCCCTTCAACCTCTGCAAGGCCTTCGTCCCCGCCATGCTGGAGCGCAAGCGCGGCAGTGTGATCAACCTCGCCTCCATCGGCGGCGTGGTCGCCGTGCGCGACCGCCTCGCCTACACGGTCACCAAGCACGCCGTCGTCGGCCTGACCAAGGCGCTGGCCCTCGACCACTCGCACACGGGCGTGCGTTTCAACGCCATTTGCCCCGGCCGCGTCGAGACGCCGTTCGTGAAGTCGCGCCTCGCCGAGTATCCCGACCCGGAGAAGGCCTACCGCGAGATGGCCTCGACCCAGCTCAACGGCCGCATGGCCCAGCCCGACGAAATCGCCGCCGCCGCACTCTACCTCGCCGCGGACGAGTCATCCATGGTCACCGGCTCCAACCTCCTCATCGACGGCGGCTGGTCCGCGGGGAAGTGAGCTGTAGCCAAATTCTATTGGACCACTGATTTCACGGATGACCACGGATCAATCTCATCACTTTCGTTCCCGTCATCCTGAGCCGTGCGAAGGATCCAAGCGGGTTTCGAGTCACGCATTCCCTTGGATGCTTCGCACGGCTCAGCATGACGCTGCGAATAGGATGCTTCAATCCGTGCCCATTTGTGCAATCCGTGGTTAAACTTCACCGCTTCCCTTGAACCACCCTGGCAAAATCACCGGTCTGCGCGTCCTAGACGTGCGTTTCCCCACCTCGCTGTCGCTCGACGGTTCCGACGCGATGAATCCCGACCCGGACTATTCCGCGGCCTACGTCGTGCTCACGACGGACCGCGGGGACGGCGTCGAGGGCCACGGCCTCACCTTCACCATCGGCCGCGGCAACGACATCATCGCCGTGGCGATCGAGGCGCTGAAACCGCTCGTCGTCGGCCAGTCCATCGCGGCGTTCACGTCGGCGCCCGGCGCGTTCTGGAAACACCTCACCGGTGACTCGCAGCTCCGCTGGATCGGGCCCGAGAAGGGCGTGATACACCTCGCCACCGCCGCCGTGGTCAACGCGTTGTGGGATCTCTGGGCCAAGCTGGAGCAGAAGCCGCTCTGGAAACTCCTCAGCGACCTCACGCCTGCGCAGATCGTCGAGATGGTGGACTGGCGCTACCTCACCGACGCGCTCACGCCCGCCGAGGCGCAGGCGATGCTGGAGAAGCTCGCCCCGACGAGGGCCGCCCGCGAGGCCGAGATGCTGCGCGACGGTTATCCCGCCTACACGACCTCCGCCGGCTGGCTCGGTTACTCCGACGACAAGATCCGCCGCCTGTGTCGCGAGGGCATCGCGGAGGGATTCACGCATTTCAAGATGAAGGTCGGCGCCGACCGCGCCGACGACCTGCGCCGCGCCGCCATCTTTCGCGAGGTGCTGGGCTACGAGCGCGGCTTCATGATCGACGCGAACCAGCGCTGGGATGTCGGTGTGTCCATCGAGTGGACGAAGGCGCTCGCGCCGTTCAAGCCGCTCTGGATCGAGGAACCGACCTCGCCTGACGACGTGCTCGGCCACGCGGCCATCGCCCGCGCCCTTGAGCCGCTCGGCATCGGCGTGGCCACGGGTGAGCACTGCCAGAACCGCGTCATGTTCAAGCAGCTGCTCCAGGCGCGCGCCATTTCCTACTGCCAGATCGACTCCTGCCGCCTCGGCGGTGTGAACGAGGTCGTGGCCGTCCTGCTCCTCGCGGCGAAGTTCGGCGTGCCGGTTTGCCCGCACGCGGGCGGCGTCGGCCTCTGCGAATACGTGCAGCACGAGTCCATCTTCGACTACATCTGCGTGAGCGGCTCGCTGGAGGGGCGTATTACCGAGTTTGTGGACCACCTGCACGAACACTTCCTTGACCCCTGTGTCGTGAAGGGCGGACGCTACCAGACCCCCCGCGCCCCCGGCACCAGCATCACCATGAAACCCGTCTCGCTCGCCGACCACACCTACCCCCACGGCGCCGTCTGGCAGAAACTCCTTTCCAAAAAATGAAGATCATCCGCTACCTCGACTCCGCCGGCCGCGCCCACTACGGCTCCGAGCAACCCGACGGCTCCGCCCTCCGCATCGAAGGTGACCTCTACGGCGCGCACCGCGTCACCACCGAGCGCGCCGACCTGCGCAAGCTCCTCGCTCCGATCGTGCCGTCCCAGATCCTCTGCATCGGCCTCAATTACCGGCAACACGCCGAGGAGACCAAGGCGAAGATCCCCGAGCGCCCGATCCTCTTCGTGAAGGGCATCAACACGCTCGCGCATCCCGGCGACGCCATCCTCATCCCGCAGCACCTGCGCAGCGACGAGGTGGACTACGAGTGCGAGCTGGCCGTCGTGATCGGCAAAGCCGCGAAGAACGTCACCCGCGCCAACGCCCTGAGCCACGTGCTCGGCTACACCTGCGCCAACGACGTCTCCGCCCGCGACCACCAGATCAAGCTCGGCGGCGGCCAGTGGTGTCGCGGCAAGTTCTTCGACACCTTCGCCCCGCTCGGACCTCGGCTCATCACGGCCGACGAGATCCCCAACCCCAACGCCCTCGCCATCTCCACCACGCTCAACGGCGAGCGCGTGCAGGGTTCCAACACCTCCGACATGATCTTCGACGTGCCGGCCATCATCGAGTATCTCAGCGGCAGCACCACGCTCGTCCCTGGCACGGTCATTCTCACCGGCACCCCGCAGGGCGTCGGCATGGCGCGCAAACCCGATCCCCGCTGGCTCCGCCCCGGCGATAGCGTCACCATCGAGATCGAGAAGATCGGCGCCCTCACGAACTCCGTGGTGCTCGAGCCGGTCTGAAGAGAGACCTGAAACTTGAAACCTGAGACCTGAGGATTTTCTCCTCCACCCCAGGCCAAGTCTAACCCTTCGACCGGCCCTCCATTGCCGCGGCCCCGCCGCCCCCCAGACCCTAGACCCTAGACCCTAGACCCCAACCCCTCCCCAACCCTCCCCACGATGAAACTCCTCCGCCTCCTGCCCCTTGCTCTCGCCCCGCTCGCCGCCTTTGCTGCCGGCGAAAAAATTGCCGTCATCCCCAAGGGCACGACCCACAGCTTCTGGAAATCCGTCGAGTCCGGCGCCAAGCAGGCCGGCGCCGAACTCGGCGCCGAGGTCATCTGGAAGGGCCCCCTCAAGGAAGACGATCGCGCGCAGCAGATCGCCGTCGTCCAGCAGTTTGTCTCCTCCGGCGTTAACGCCATCGTGCTCGCCCCGCTCGACGACACCGCCCTCCGCGCGCCGGTGAAGAGCGCCGCCGAGCGCAACATTCCCGTGGTCATCTTCGACTCCGCGTTGAAGGGCGAGGTCGGCAAGGACTTCCTCAGCTACGTCGCGACCAACAACACCCGCGGCGGTGAGATCGGCGGCGAAGAGCTCGCCCGGTTGCTCGGTGGCAAGGGCAAGGTCGTGCTCCTGCGCTACGCCGAAGGCTCCGCCAGCACCGGCGAACGCGAGGCAGGCTTCATGTCCGTGATGAAGAAGCACCCGGGCATCACTGTGATCGTGGACAACCGCTATGCCGGCCCGACCATCAGCACCGCCCAGGACGCCTCCATGAACCTGATCGACAAGGTTCGCGAGGCCGACGGCATCTTCTGCCCCAACGAGTCCTCCACGCAGGGCATGATCCTCGCCCTCCGCCAGACCGGCCTCGCCGGGAAAAAGAAGTTCGTCGGGTTCGACACCTCCCCGTTCCTCCTCGCGGCCCTCGCCAAGGGCGACGTGCAGGGCCTCGTCGCGCAGAATCCGGTGCGCATGGGCTACCTCGGCGTTGTCACCGCCGTGAAGCACCTCCGCGGCGAAAAGGTTGAGTCCGTCGTGGACACCGGCTGCGTGCTCGTGACCAAGGAAAACCGCAACACGCCGGAAGTCGAAGCCGTCGTGGGGAAATAAATGACTCTCTGCTGCAGTGGCACAGGAGGTAACGGAGTTAACCGAGTGGACCTGAAAGCAGGATTTCTCCGTTCTCTCTGCTTTCTCCTGTGAATTGCTAAGCTCCGTGTCTTCCATTCTTCAGCTTTCAAACATCAAGAAGCGCTTCGGCGCCACGGTGGCGCTGGACGGCGTGAGCTTCGAGGTGGCGCCCGGCGAAGTGCACGCGCTCGTCGGCGAGAACGGTGCGGGCAAGAGCACGCTCATGAAGGTCCTGTCCGGCGCCCACGCGGCCGACTCCGGCACGATGACACTCGCCGGCGCCGCCTACGCGCCGGAAGGGCCGCTCCAGGCGCGGCGCGCCGGGGTCGTGATGGTCAATCAGGAGCTCGCCATCGCGCCACACCTGAGTGTCGCGGAAAACATTGTCCTCGGGGCCGAGCCCGGCCGCGGCGGCCTCGTGAAACACGCCGAGTCGCGCCGCATCGCCGGTGCCGCGCTCGCCGAACTCGGCCGGCCCGACATCCCGTTGCACGTGCCCGCGGGCACGCTGAGCATCGCGGAGCAGCAGTTGGTGGAGATCGCCCGCGCCCTCGCGCTGGGTTGTCGCGTGCTCGTGCTCGACGAGCCGACCAGCAGCCTCACGCAGGCCGATGTGCAGAAACTTTTCGCCCTCGTCCGTCGCCTGCGGGAGCAGGGCAAGTCCGTCATCTACATCTCCCACTTCCTCGAGGAGGTGTCGGCGCTCTCCGATCGTTACACCGTCCTGCGCGACGGTCGCAGCGTGACCACGGGCCGCACCGCGGACATCACGATGGACAAGATCGCCCAGCTGATGGTTGGCCGGACGGTGGACGAGCTTTACGTGCGCCACGCGCGCACGCCCGGCGCGCCGCTTCTGACCGTGGACAATCTCGCGGGACCCGTGAAGCCGGCCTCCGCGTCGTTGCAACTGCGGCGCGGCGAAGTGCTTGGTCTGGCCGGCCTGGTCGGCGCGGGCCGCAGCGAATTGCTGCGCGCGATCTTCGCCCTCGACGAGGTGCGCGCCGGTTCCGTGCGCGTGGGCGTGCATGCCGGCCCGGCCTCGCCGCTGCTGCGCTGGAAACAGGGCCTCGGCATTCTCAGCGAGGATCGCAAGACGGAGGGCCTCGCGCTCAACCTGAGCCTGGAGAACAATCTCACGCTTCCGCGCCTCGACACCTTCATCCGCCCGGTCGCGCTGGCGGCGGAGACGGCCTCGTGGATCACGAAGCTCGGTGTCCGCTGCGCCGGCCCCGGCCAGCCGATCGGCGCGCTGTCCGGCGGCAACCAGCAGAAAATCGCCCTCGGCCGGCTCCTGCGCAACGGCGCCGACGTGCTCCTGCTCGACGAACCCACGCGCGGCGTGGACATCGGTGCCAAGCAGAACATCTACCGCCTGATCGACGAGCTCGCCGGCTCCGGCAAGGCCGTGCTCATGGTCAGCAGCTACCTGCCCGAGCTGCTCGGCACCTGCGACCGCATCGCCGTGATGTGCCGTGGCGTGCTCGGCCCCGCCCGCCCGGTGGGGGAATGCACCGAGCACAGCATCATGCTGGCGGCGACGGGAACGGCGAACTGAGGCACGTGAACACCATGCCCCATCGTTCTCATTCTCTTAATCCTAATCGTTCTCCCGGTATTAACGGGGCAAATTAAGAGAACGATTAGAAGAACGAGAACGAATCGAGATAACTTCTTTGCCCATGGCCGATCCCACCCCCAAAACCTCCTGGCTGCGCCACGCGCTCACCGCCTTCGGGCCGCTGATCGGGCTCGCGGCCGTGTGTGTGCTCTTCGCCGCGTTGCGCTTCGAGACCTTCGTCACCCGCGATAATTTCGCCATCATCCTCCAGCAGACGGCGGTCATCGGCGTCGCGGCGCTCGGCATGACGCTCATCATCGTGGCGGGAGGCATCGATCTCTCCGTCGGCTCGATCATCGCGCTCGGCACCGTGGTCATCGCCCTGCTCCTGCAGAAGGGCGTCCCCCCGCTGCTGGCTGCGCTGGGCGGGGTTGGCGTGTCGGCCCTGTGTGGCGCCCTGTCCGGCCTCCTCATCACCCGGCTGCGGCTGCTGCCCTTCGTGGTCACGCTCGGCATGATGGGCGCCCTTCGCGGCGCGGCCAAGGGTGTGGCCAACGAGCAGCCGGTTTATCCCGACGAAACCTGGCTCAACGGCCTGATGCAGCTCGGCGGGGTCGGCGGCTTGCCGGGCGGTGTCTGGCTCATGCTGGTGCTGGCGGTGCTCGTCGCGCTGGCCATGCGCTACACTCGCTTTGGGCGGCACGTCTTTGCCGTCGGCTCGAACGAACTCACCGCCCGCCTCTGCGGCGTGCCGGTTGAGCGCGTTAAGGTTCTGGTTTATCTTCTCGGCGGCGTCTTTGCCGGACTCGGGGCGGTGCTGCAGTTTGCGTATCTCACCGGTGGCGATCCCACGACGGCCGTCGGCCTCGAGCTCAACATCATCGCGGCGGTCGTCATTGGCGGCGCGAGCTTGGCGGGCGGGCAGGGGACGATCACCGGCACGCTGGTCGGAGCGCTCATCATGAGCGTCGTGGCCAACGGCTGCACGAAGCTCGGCCTCTCCAACTGGGTGCAGGAGATCGTCACCGGCGGCATCATCATCGCCGCCGTCCTCCTCGACTACCTGCGTCGCCGCACGGAGCAGAAGTAAGCTGCGATCCGCGGACGGTCCGCGGCGCGGCGGATTTTCGCAGTCTTGCGTGAAGCGCCCCCGTGGCTCCAGATACGCGGAAGTCATCTGCCCCATGAAAACACTCCGTCTGGTCTGCTTGTTTCTCTCCCTGCTATTGCTCGCCCGTGCCGCCGATCCGGCTGCGCTGGGATTTGACCCCGTCCGCCTGCAGCGGCTCGATCAGGTCATCGAGCGTGAAATCGCCGCCGGGCAGCTGGCCGGCGCGGTGATGATCGTGAAGCGCGACGGGCAGGACGCCGTGCTGAAGGCCTACGGGGCGAACGATGTGGAAAACAAGGTGCCGATGCGCACCGACGCGATCTTCCGCATCGCCTCAATGAGCAAGGCCGTGACGACCGTCGCCGCGCTCATGCTCTACGAGGAGGGGCGGTTCCTCCTCAACGACCCGGTCGGCAAGTTCATCCCGGAATTTTCGAAATCCGTC
Organism: uncultured Oleiharenicola sp.; assembly: GCA_966252395.1. Taxonomy (GTDB): domain Bacteria; phylum Verrucomicrobiota; class Verrucomicrobiia; order Opitutales; family Opitutaceae; genus Lacunisphaera. The sequence goes on from CBINOW010000066.1 coordinate 22,779, forward strand.
GTCGCCGTCACGCCGCCGCCGGGCTCGCCTGCCGACGTCAAATACGTGACCGTGCCCGCCAAGCGCGCGATCACCATTCGCGATCTCATGACCCACACCGCCGGTCTCGGCTACGGTTGGGGTCTGGTGGCCGACGACTACAAGAAGGCCAACCTGCAGGGCTGGTATCTCATGGGCCACGACGAGACGCTCGCGTCCGCGATGAAGCGCCTCGCCACGCTCCCGCTGGTCAGCCAGCCCGGCGAGGCCTTCGATTACGGCTACGGCACCGACCTGCTCGGCTACCTCGTCGAGGTGGTGTCGGGCCAGCCGCTCGACCAGTTTGTGCGGGAGCGCATTTTTGCGCCGCTGCGGATGCCGGACACCGGCTTCTATCTGCCGAAGGAGAAGGCCGCGCGGCTGGCGGTGGTTTACGGCCTCGAGGGTGGCAAGCTCGTGCGCAAGGAGGACTCGGTGCGCACGGACTTCATCGACGGCCCGCGCAAACTCTTCTGCGGCGGCGCCGGGCTCTATTCCACGGCGTCGGACTACGGCCGCTTCCTGCAGATGCTGCTCAACGGCGGCGAGCTCGACGGCGCGCGCCTGCTCAGTTCGCGGACGGTTGCGTTGATGCACGAGAATCACACGCGCGACCTGTTCAAGTGGGACACCAAGGCCTTCGGCCTCGGTTTCTGGGTGAATCAGGACCCCGGCGCGCAGGGCGAGCTGATGGGCGAGGGCGCCTATGGCTGGGGCAGCGCGTATTTCCCGCAGTATTTCGTGGACCCGAAGGAACGCCTCATCGGCCTCCTGATGTGCCAGCTCAACCCCGACGGCGGCAGCAAACTCAACCAGCGTTTCAAGGTCACGATCTACCAAGCCCTCAAGTAGGCCCCGGCGTGGTGCGTGCGCCCGGCTGATTCAGTCCAATAAAAAGGCCGCTCACCCCTGAGCGGCCTTTTGATTTCTAACACACACTGAATTTACCCTAACACCAAATGAACGAATGAACATAGGGTAAGACGCGGCCGTTCGCGAAACGTTCGAGAAAAGGCGGAAATATTTTCAACGTCCACGCCCTAGGGTTGCCGCAAAGCGCTGTTTGAGACGCAACCGCTTCACAACCGGCAGCCGGTAAGTAATTAAGGACAGCCCTACTGTGGGGAATAACTTGTGCTTGTGCCCGGGGGGCTGCCGAACGAGTCCGCCGGTATCGGCACCTTCCGGCCAAGGCTGGGTCATGGCTCGCTGGGATACTTGTCACTTGTCACAGGTCACTCGCCCGCGACAAAGTCGCCGGCAGGGGCCTATAGCTCAACGGTTAGAGCAGGGGACTCATAATCCCTTGGTTCGGGGTTCGAATCCCCGTGGGCCCACCACTCACATCCCTTTTCACCGGATCTATCTGCGCCGCTTCAGAATGTCGGATTTGGCACACATGCCCAGCCCGTTACCCTACCATGCGGCGCTGGCCGATTATCTGCAGTCGGCGGAACCCGAGTCTTGGGCATGGTTTGCGTCCGCGCAGGGGCGGGACGACTTTGCGGAAGAGCTCAGACTGGATCTGCTCAAGCAGACCTACC
>CBINOW010000067.1:0-24287 GCA_966252395.1 uncultured Oleiharenicola sp.
GTCATGAGCTTGGTCATGCTCGCCGGCGGATTGGACACGTCGGGATTGTCCTCGATCAGCACGCGGCCCGTGGCCGCATCGATCACGATAGCCCCGGCATAGACGCCCTCGACCGGCGTGGCGTGGCGAACCTTGGCGGCAAAGCCGGCTGAGGTGAGGAAGAGGAGCGCAAGCACGCCCAGACTCTGGCGGAAAATCATGCGCGCAGGGCAGCGGCGCGAAACCGGCAAGGCAACTTCATTTCGCCGCCGAGACCGCCGGATGCGCGGCGACCTGCGTGAGGGCTTGGCGCAAAAGGGTCTTGCCCGGCTCCATGCGATGCCACGGTGAGGCGCCTGACGGATGCGGCAGCGGGATGCAGTCCATCGCGTGGCCGCGGTAGTCGATGCGCAGTTGCCGCCCGATGAGGTCGTTCAAGGGCGCAGGTGGCAGAAACTGCGTGATGGCGAGCTTGCCCACCGGCAGCACGAGCTGCGGGCGCAACAACGCCACCTCGGCCGCGAGCCAATGCGAGCACGCGGCGATTTCGTCCTCGGCAGGCACGCGGTCACCGCCGGTTTCCTTCTTGCCGGGAAAACAGCGGCACACGGCGGCAAAATAGATGCGATCGCGCACTTCGTCCTCGCTCCAGCCAAGCGCCGCGTGAAACCACTTGAAGAGCGTCTTGCCGGCCGTCCACGCGAAGGGCCGGCCGAGCTTCGGCTCCTTGTCGCCTGGCGCCTGGCCCACCAGCAGGATGCGCGATGCCACCGGCCGGCCGACCACGGCGGGCCGGTGCATCTGCGGGCAACGGGTGCAGGCGGAAAGCCGGGCGAGATGCTGGCGAACTTGGGTCAGCGTGGCGGGCATGCGATAAATCAGCGCCCTCCATCCGCCTTCGCCCGGCGCCCACGGCGAGACTATTTTCCGGCCGGCCTGGAAAATAAAAAAGGCGGAGCCGTGAGGCTCCGCCGAAGATGGGTTGGGCTGCTGGTTGCAGCGCGCCGGCTTAGTAACGGTCGCGACCGCCACCGAAACCGCCGCGGCCGCCACCACCGCCGCCGCCGCCGTAACCGCCACGGCGCTCGCCGCCGAAGCCGCCACGACCGCCGCCGCCGAAGCCGCCGCCAGCCGGACGGTCTTCCTTCGGACGGGCTTCATTGACCTGGAGGGCGCGACCGCCGAGGTCGACACCATTGGTCTTCTCGATGGCCAGCTTGGCCTCTTCGGGCGTGCCCATGGTGACGAACGCGAAGCCGCGGGGGCGACCGGTCATCTTGTCCATGGCGACGTAGGTGTCGGTCACGGTGCCGAACTGGCCGAAATAGGAGCGGAGCTCGTCATCGGTGGTCTTGAAGGATAGGTTTCCAACGTAGAGTTTGGAATTGCTCATGTGATAATTCGTAGATCCGTCGCCATCTGCCAGTCCGTTCCCAACTTGGGTTTCGAAATCATCACTTAAGCCAAACGCTCAGCCAACGACTCACCAGATCCTGTCATCAAAACGCTGTCTCTAACGAGGCACGTAAGGACGCTGATCCGGACGGAACTGGCAAGGGAATTCTTCGCGCGAGCCGGCCAACGTGCTTCCAAGCAGCTGGTTCCAACGGCTCGCGCCGTCAGATCGAGTATTTCAGGCGAACCGCCTCGGGAATCCGCGCCGGACGCCCCGTCTCGACCGAGATCATCACGTAGTCAAACCACCCATCGCAGCTCCGTTTGCCGTCGGGCCGACGATCAATCTCGAACTGCAGGCGCAGGCCGATGGAGGTGAATTTCTCGATCCAGCAGCGCACCGTCATCCGGTCGCCGAGCAGGAGCGGACGCCGGAAATTCATCTGCGTGGAGGCGATCACCCAGCCGTAACCGAGCTTCTGAAACTCCGCCATCGGCATCCCGTAACAGCGCTCCATCTGGTCAAACCGCGCCGCCAGCACATAGTCCATATAGCGGCTGCTGTGGACATGCTGATACATGTCGATGTCGTCCGGCCGGACCTGCAGCTCGCTCTCGAACTTGGAGTAAACCAGTCCCGGATCGACCGGCTCAGCTGGCTTCGAGGGTAACAAGGCATCTTCCACCCCGCCAAACTGCCCCGCGACGGGCAGTCCGGTCAAAATCAAAACCCAGCGCCGCCCCATGATGAGAATCGGCTTCCGGGCAATGAACGACGCACCGGAAAGGATCACCTAAACCCGGATTCCGCGATGGCGGTCGTAGCCCGCTGCGGGAGCAGCGGGACTCTTTGGTGCCGCCAAGAGTTCTGGTCCCTGCGCTCCCGCTCAGGGCTACACGAGGCGGTGCTAAAATTGGAATTCGGGCTAAAGACAATCGAGACTTGAATTATACATATGTATCAAACTATCGTTTTCCCATGTCAGCCCAAGCCGCCTCGACGCGGGATAGAATATTAGCCGCTGCTGAATCGCTATTTGCGCAATACGGCTACTCCGCCGTCTCCCTGCGCCAAGTCACCGCTCTCGCCAAAGTCAACCTCGCCGCCATCAACTATCACTTCTACGATTTGGAAGGACTTTACCGGGAAATCGTCCGCCAGCGCCTCACCCAAATCAATCGCGAGCGGCTCGAGCTGCTGGCTCTCGCGCAAAGCCAAGCGGGCAGCGCCCCGATCCCCTTGCCGGCTATCGCTGAGGCGCTGGCCCGACCGCTCCTGCTTCCCTCCGCTGAAACCGGTCCGCTTGCCCCCCGCCTGATCGGCCGTCTGCTCTCGGAACGGCAAGCCTTCCTCGATTCCCTGCTCCAGACGGAGTTTCACCCGGTGATGACTCGTTTCGGCCAAGCCTTGCGCCGCCACCAGCCAGCCCTGCCGCCGGCTGATTTCGTCTGGCGGCTCAATTTTTTGATCGGTGCCCTGCATCACACCTTGGTCATTCTGCCGGACCTGCCCCAGCACACCGGTGGACTTTGCCGGGCCGAGGACTGTGCGGCCGCCCTGAGAAATTTTAGCGATTATGCCTCCAAAGTCTTCGCCGCCTGAGGGTTGGTAGCGTGGCTAATCCTGCGGTCGTGGAAAATTTCTAGCACGGTTTTCATCGGCCCCCGCCTTGTAAAGGCGGGGAATATGCTTCTTGTTCCCCGGCCCGGTGACGCCGACCTCGTCGCCGGACTTCTGTAACTTCCCTGAGTCCTGCCGGGTTCAGAGAACGTAACAGGAACAAAATTCCTCGCCGGCACTCTGACCCGAGTCCGAAGAAACCACACCATGCTAGCCGCCATCATCATCCTCAGCCTAATCTCCCTCCTCGTCGCCACCGAGGCGGATCCGTCTGGCTCGGCCTCCGAGTCCAGTGCGGGAGAGCCCCTGCGCCCGCAGGGTCGGCCGGGAAATGATCGTAATTCCGATCGTTCCGATCGCCTGGCGGCCTGATTTCACGTTGCAGAAGGCCCACGGCTTCCTGCGTTTCCATCAATCCAGCGGCGCGGTGAGAAACCCGGCTTGCCCTGCCTTGCCAGGGCACCTTTTCTCTGCGCCCGTCACCTCTCCTCATGCGTCGTTTCTTCGCCTCCCTCATTCAGTGGGTTGACTCCGATTACACCGTCGAGTCACCCGAAGCCATCCGCGCCCAACCCGATGGCGTCAACCTGGTCCGCTGCATTCCGTTCATCATCCTCCACCTCGGCTGCTTCGGCGTGATCTGGGTGGGTTGGAGCTGGTTTGCCGTCTGGACTGCCGTCGCACTCTACGTGCTGCGGATGTTCGCCGTCACCGGCATTTTCCACCGCTACTTCTCGCACAAAACCTACAGCACGTCCCGCTTCGGGCAGTTCCTGCTCGCCCTCTGGACGGGCACCACGGTGCAACGCGGTCCGCTTTGGTGGGCCTACCATCACCGCCACCACCACCAGCATTCCGACGAGGAGGAGGACGCCCACTCCCCGCACGTCCACGGTTTCCTCTGGTCGCACATCGGCTGGATCACCAGCAAGCGCAACTTCCCGACCGACTACTCCAAGGTCAAGGACCTCGCCAAATACCCCGAGCTCGTCTGGTTGAACCGCTTCGACATCGTCGTCCCGGTCCTCTTCGCCACCGGCCTGTTCGTCCTCGGCAATGTCCTCGAGGCCTATGCGCCCTCGCTCGGCACCAGCGGCGCGCAGCTCCTGATCTGGGGCTTCTTCATCAGCACCACCGCCCTCTTCCACGGCACGGCTTCGATCAACTCCTTCACGCACCTTTGGGGCAAGCGCCGGTTCAACACCACCGACGACTCCCGCAACAGTTTCATCCTCGCGATCATCACCCTCGGCGAGGGCTGGCACAACAACCACCACCGTTATCAGTCCTCCACGCGCAACGGTTTCTATTGGTGGGAAATTGATCCGACCTACTACGGGCTGAAGCTCCTCTCGTGGACCGGCTTCATCTGGGGCCTCAAGCCCGTGCCGCAGTCCATCTACGAGGAGGCCGCGCGCAACGCCCACGAGGACACCGTGCGCAAGTTCTCCGTCTCGTCCGTGCAGGAGGAGATCAACACGCTCAAGAAGGTCGTCCCCACCGCCGCGGCCATCGCCCTCGCCACCGCGAGCACGCCCGCCGTCGCCGCTCAGCTCCAGAAGAAGGACGGCCCCGCGATCCATAAGGACGTCACCGAGCAGACGCAGCACCCCGGCACCAACGACGCCGCTGCGCAAAAGTAGGGCCGGTCTCCGACCGGCCGCATCAGCCCACGCCGTCCCAGCAAATCCTCGCGGCCAGTCTTCGACTGGCCCCGCACCCGCCCCGCGCGCCCTCCGCCGCGGGGCTTTTTGTTGAATCCGTCCGCCGCGTCGGGGCGTAGTTTCTTACGTGCGCATCGCCCAAATCGAAAATCCCTGACATGCCCCGCACCGCCATCATCGGCAGCGGGATCGCGGGACTCGGCTGCGCCCACTTCCTCCACCGCCACGACGAGATCACGCTCTTCGAGCAGCACGACCGCGTCGGCGGTCACACGCACACCGTCACCGTGCCCGAGCTCGGCACAGGACGACCGCTCCCCATCGATACCGGGTTCATGGTCTTCAACTACGAGACCTACCCGCAGCTCACCCGCCTCTTCGCCGAGCTGAAGGTGCCGGTCAAGAAGACCGACATGTCCTTCAGCGTGCGCCACGAGGACACCGGCCTCGAGTTCTGCGGCTCCTCGCTCAACCATCTCTTCTGCCAGCGCCGTAATCTCCTGCGTCCGTCGTTCTACCGGATGCTCCTCCAGATCGACCGCTTCAACCGCGAAGCCGTCGCGGCACTCGAAGACCGTGCCATCGACTCGCAAACGCTGGCCGACTACGTGCGCGCCCGCGGCTACGGTGCCGACTTCCTCGACCTCTACCTCGTGCCCATGAGCAGCGCCGTGTGGTCCACTCCACCCGACAAGATGCTGCAGTTCCCCGCCCGCACTCTGCTCCGCTTCTTCCACAACCACGGCTTCCTCGGCCTGCATACGCAGCACCAGTGGTGGACCGTGGACGGCGGTTCGCAGGAATACGTCAAGCGGATGACCCCGCCCTGGCGCGACCGGATCCGGACCGGCAACAAGGTCGTCCGCGTCCGCCGCGAAAACGGTGGCGCAGTCGTCACCACCGCCAACGGAGCCACCGAACACTTCGACCGCGTCATCCTCGCCGCCCACGGTCACGAGTCCCTGGCGTTGCTCGCCGACCCCACGCCCGACGAAGCGCGCCTGCTCCGCGAGTTCCAATACCAGCCCAACACCGCCACGTTGCATACCGATGCAGGCATCATGCCGCGCACGAAGCTCGCCTGGTCCGCATGGAACTACTCCCTCGCCCGCGACGCAGCCGGCCGCATCGAACCGATGACGATCTATTGGATGAACCGCCTGCAGGGCGTCTCCGACCGCGAAAACTACTTCGTGTCCATCAACGGCGCCGATCGTATCAACCCGGAGAAGGTGCTGCGCACAATCGCCTACGAGCACCCGCTGTTCACGCTCGGCGCCGTCCGCGCCCAGGCCCAGATCCCTGCCCTCAACGCCGCCGCCCAAGGCACCACCGAGACCTACTTCTGCGGCGCTTGGACGCGCTATGGCTTTCACGAGGACGGCTTCCTCTCCGCCGTGAACGTCGCCCAACTCCTATTGGGCCGCGACCCGTGGGCGGCACCCAAGCCTCAGCTGGTGCGCAGTTAAGCTCCTGTTGAAGGCAACTTCCGTGCATCCCGCCGCTGCCACGGAACGTAGGAATGGTGTCGTGAATTCCTGCCTCTACGAGTGCTCGGTAATGCATGCCCGGTTCGCGCCCAAGTCGCACCGGTTCGTGTATCGCATTTTCCTCTTCGCACTCGATCTGGACGAACTCGACACGCTGCATCGCAAGCTGCGCCTGTTCTCCTTCAACCGCCGCAACCTCTACTCGTTCCGCGACGCCGACTACCTGCCGACCCACGAGCCCGTTCATAACCCCGGTCAGGTCGCTCCGGATTCCGCACCCAGCGCTTCGGCGTCGCTCAAAACCCGCGTCATCGCCCACCTCGCCCAACACGGCATCGACCTCACCGGCGGACGCGTGCTTCTCGTCACGCTGCCGCGCGTGGCGGGCTATCTCTTCAATCCGGTCTCGTTCTACTTCTGCTACGACCGCTCCGGCACTCCGGTAGCCGCGCTGCCCGAGGTGACCAACACCTTCAAGGAGATGAAACCCTATCTCCTCGGCCCGGAAACACTGGCCGACGGCACCTTCCGCCTCCGGCTGCCGAAGCATTTCTACGTCTCCCCCTTCAGCGACGTGGACGTGGCCTTCGACTTCCAGCTCCGCTTGCCCGGCGAGCGCCTTTCGATCCAGATCGACGACTACATCGGCGCCGCGCGCACGCTCACCTCGACGCTCTCCGGCTCGCGCCAGCCCCTCACCGACGGCCGGCTCACGTGGTTCACGCTCAAGTATCCGCTCATCACTCTCAAGGTCATCGGCCTGATCCACTGGCACGCGCTGCGCTTGTGGCTCAAGAATGTCCCTTGGTTCGCCAAGTCTGCCCGCGCCGCCGACCAGCGCGGCCTCTACCGGCCGCACGCGAGCATCGCGCGCGACGCGAGGACCGATGACAACGGACAAGCGACGACGGGAGTTTCGTCGCCCAATCCCCTTTCACCCAAATCCGCCGGTCTCAGTCCCTCGTCCCTCAGTCCCTAGTCTTTGGTCCTTTCTCATGAGTTCAGCCGTCACCTCCTCCGCCACCCCGTTGTCCGCCCGCCGTCCCTCGTTTGCCGAGCGCACCATTCTCGCCGCCCTGCGCGGCATGCCCCATGGCCGCCTGCAGCTCGACCTACCCGATGTCACGCACGTCTTTGGCGACCGCTCGGCCATCCTCGCCGGCGTGGCTCCGGGGGTGAGCAACTACGCCTTCGTCCGCGTGCGCCGGCCCGACGCCTTCTTCAAAAAGTGCCTGCTCCACGGTGATATCGGTTTTGCCGAGTCCTACATTGACGGCGACTGGGAGACCCCCGACCTCACCGCCGTCGTCGGCTGGTTCGTGCTCAACCACGAGCACGCGCCGACCCTCTCCGGCTCGCGCCGCGCCCAGTCGCTCGCGCTCAACCTCCTCCGCGCCGCCGACCGCGTCGGCCACCTGCTGCGCCCCAACAACCGCTCCATCGCCCGCCGCAACATCGCCGAGCACTACGACCTCTCCAACGACTTCTTCGCGCTCTGGCTCGACGAGACCATGATGTATTCCGCCGCCAAGTGGGAGCGCGCCGACGCCTCGCTGCATGAGGCGCAGGTCGCCAAAAACGACGCCCTTTGCCGGCAGCTCCACCTCAAGCCGACCGACCACGTCCTCGAGATCGGCACCGGCTGGGGTGGCTGGAGCCTCCATGCGGCCTCGAAATACGGCTGCCGCGTGACGACCGTCACCATCTCGCAGCAGCAGCACGACCTCGCCGTGAAACGCGTCGCCGCCGCCGGCCTCGCGCACCGGGTCGAGGTCCGCCTGCAGGACTACCGCGACATCACCGGCCGTTTCGACAAGATCGTGTCCATTGAGATGCTCGAGGCCGTTGGTCACCGTTACCAACCCGACTTCGCCGCCGCCGTGGACCGCCTGCTCAAGCCCGACGGCCTGCTCGCGCTCCAGTTCATCACCGTGCCCGATCACCGCTACGAGGCGCTTCGCACCGGCGTGGATTTTATCCAGAAGCACATCTTCCCGGGCTCGCTCCTCCTCTCCGTCAACCGGCTGAACGGCCTGCTCGCCGAGAAGGGCGGGCTCGTGCTTCACGCCTTTGACGACTTCGGCCGCGACTACGCGAAGACGCTGCGGATCTGGCGCGACAGCTTCCACGCCAAGCTCGACCAAGTCCGCGCTCTCGGTTTCGACGACCGCTTTATCCGCAAATGGCGCTACTACCTCTGCTACTGCGAGGCCGCCTTCGCGATGCGCCACATCTCGGTCGTCCACACCCTCCACACGCGGGCGAACAACCTTTCGTTGTAACCCGTGCAACCCGTCATTCTGAGCGCAGCGAAAAATCCAAGTGGGCACCCGCGAACCGTGCCATCGTCGCCAGTCCCCTTGGATCCTTCGCTGTGCTCAGGATGACACAGATCGGGTTATCTCCTCTGACCTCCGACACCCGTCCTCTGTCTTATGATCCTGTTTCTCCGCCTCCTCTGCTTCGTCATCATCGGCTCGATGCTGGGGGTCACGACGTGGGCCAGTCTGCACCAGCCGCTCGGTGATTTCGCACGCAGCGCCACGTTCCGCGATCCGTGGGTCATCGCCACGCTCTTCGACGCCTACTGGGCCTTCATCAGTTTCTTCCTCTGGGTCGCCTGGAAGGAGCAGTCGCTGCCCGCCCGCCTGCTCTGGTTCGTCGCGATCATCCTGCTCGGGAATCTCGCCATGGCCGCCTACCTGTTGCGCGAGCTTTTCACCGTGTCCGCGCAAACACCCCACGCGCTCAACGAAGTCTTCGCCCGTCGCAATCCCGGCACGCTGCCCTTGCCCGGTCTGTTGACCGCCGCCGCCGTGGGGGTTTACTTGCTCGCGTGACCACACCCGCCGCTCCCGCCCGCCCATCCTTCTGGCAACGGCGGGTGCGCGACCCGATCATCGCGCTGTTCACGCAAGGCATCACGCCCGACAAGGTCGCCTTCACCCTCGCGGTCGGGACCGCGTGCTCGATGTTTCCCTTTCTCGGTTTCACGTCGCTGCTCAATCTCGGCGTCGGCCTGTGGCTGCGCCTGAACCAGCCGATCCTGCAAACCCTCAACCAGCTGCTCGGGCCGGTCCACCTGATCATGATCGTGCTCTATGTCCGGCTCGGCGAATGGCTGTGGCGGATGCAGGACGACCGCTTCACCATCGCCGAGATGCTGCGCGTGTTCCGGGAGGCGAGCCTCGGCGAGTTCCTGCATCACTTTGGCTGGGCGGGCATCCACGCCTTCACGGCCTGGGCCCTGACCGCCCCGCTGCTGATCACGGTGATCTACTTCGCCCTCCGCCCGGCGTTGCGCCGCCTGGCCGGAACGCGCGGACTCAGCCGCGCAACTGCAGGCGCGCCGTCCGGGGTTTGACCGCCCACGCCGCTCCGGCCGCGGCCAGGCCCTGGCCCGAGCGGGCCGCGGCCAGCAAAACCTCGTCCAGTCCCGGCACGTAGGTGAAGACCTGTCCGTCCACCTCGTGCCGCCGGATATGGGCCGCCGGCACCGGGGTGACCGGAAACTCGCGGTGCAACCCGGCGATGCAGCGCACATGCAGCGACGCCGTCCCGATGGTGCAGACTTCCGCCGGCTCACCCCGGTGATACCTGAGCACATCGCGGAGCATCCGCTCGCGGGTGTCCGACTCCGGAAACGCCGCCTGCTCCCAGCGCCCGCCCGGTCCTTCCAGGCAGGCATGGCTGTCCTGCACCCACTCGGCGGTGCCGGTCGTTCCCTCGATCCGGAGCGAGGGCCGGCCGATGGCCGCAGAACTGTGCGTGCCGTAGAAATCCAGCCGGATGCCGCTCACCGTCCGCAGTTGGAGCACGGCCGTGTCGAACGATTCGATCGCCTGCGCCCGGTAAAGTTCGGCGGACAGGTTCACGGGCTCGTTGAGCGGCGCCCCCGCCCGCTCGGCGAGGTTGAGCATGACCATCAGAAAATGGGACATGGCGTTGCTCACCGGCGAATCCAACACCCAGTCGCCCTCCAGCTTGAGGCGGCCGGCCCAGGCGTTGCGCGAGTAATAGGCGTGGCTGCGCGGCCACGCCGCATGCACCACCAGCCGGCGCAGCGCGCCGATCGCGCCCTCCGCAAGTTTCGTCCCGAGCGCGCGCACTTCCGGCGCGTGCAGATACTGGAATCCCACGGCCACGCGCCGGTTGTTCGCCTGTGCGGCCTCCGCGATGGCGGCGGCGGACGCCGGACTGGCGGTGAGCGGTTTCTCCACGAGCACATCCACGCCCGCGCGCACCAGCGCCAGCGTCATGCCGGCATGCAGATGGATCGGCGTGGGCACGACGGCAAACTCCAGGCGCAACCGCGGCAGCGCCGCCAGCAGCGCCTCGAAGTTCGGCAAAATCTCGCAACCGGCTTCGCGCAAGTCCCCAAGCACGGCCTCGTCCGGCTCGGGCGGGAACACCACCGCCGCCGCCAGCACGAGTTCCCCGCTCCGGTGAAAATCCAACAGGTGCCGCAGGTGCACGCGGCCGTAGCCGCCGACGCCGACAAGGACGGTGCGCGGGGCGCTCAAGCGGCTGCCTCCGGTTTCGGCCGGCCCGGGGCAGGCAAGGTGCGAGGTGGGGTGGGCATGTGCGAGCCCGAGCATTTCGCACGCCGGGGTCGCCACAACGGCCCCATCGGGTAACAGTTAGATTCATGCGGGCTTCCCGGCGGACTGTCTGGTCGTTACGGCTTGGTCACCCCGGCGCCCGCGCCCCAGCCTCCGTCCACCTCGCCCCATGACCCTCGGCCCCATCCACATCCTCGATCTTGCCGTCATCCTCGCCTACCTCGGCGCCGTCCTGTGGTTCGGCTGGCGCAGCTCCCACCAGTCGGCGAGCGAGGAGGGTTTCTTCCTCGCCGGCCGCAAGCTCGGCAAGGCCTACCAGTTTTTCCTCAGCTTCGGCAACGCCACCGAGCCGCAAGGCGCCGTCAGCACCGCCAGTCTCGTGCTCCAACGTGGCGTCACCGGCGTGTGGTTCGCTTTCCAGACCGTTTTCATGAACCCCTACTTCTGGTTCATGAACACCTGGTTTCGCCGCGTGCGGCTCGTGACCCTGGCCGACATGTTCGAGGACCGGCTCGGCAGCCTGTGGCTCAGCCGTTTCTACGCGCTCTTCCAGGTCGGCGTCGCCTGCGCGCTGCTCGGCTTCGGCAATTTCGTCGCCTACAAGATCGCCTCGTCCATCACCCTCAAGCCCGAGGCCCAGTGGACCGCCGCCGATCGCGCGTCCGTGGACGGCTACGTCGAGCTCAAGCAGCTCGAGAAGCAGGTCCTCGCCGGCACCCTGCCGGCCGAGGCCAAGCCGCGCCTCGCCGACCTGCGCGACCGCCACGCCCGCGGCGAGCTGCACAGCTACATCACCGTGCTGCCCTCGCTGCCCTTCTACCTCGTCTTTGCGGTGGTGATCGGCGCCTACATGATTCTCGGCGGCATGGCCGCCGCCGCGCTTAACGAGGCGCTGCAGGGCGTGCTCATCATCGTTTTCTCCATTTTGCTGCTGCCGACCGGTCTCCACGCCATCGGCGGCTGGGACCAACTCAAGGAACGCGTGCCGCGCGACATGTTCGACCTCTTCGGCGGCAGCGGCGGTTCGCCGCTGTTCATCTTCGCCGTGCTCTTCGCCAGCCTCGTGCAGATCCACGGCCTGAGCCACAACATGGGCATCTACGGCTCCGCCAAGGATGAGTTCGCCGCCCGCTTCGGCGGAGTCTCGGGCGCCTACATGAAGCGCGTGATGATCGTGCTCTGGGCCTTTGCCGGCCTGATCGCGATCGCGCTCTTCGGCCCCGGCGGTCTCGCGGACCCCGACGCCGCCTGGGGCGTGATGACCAACAAGCTCCTCGGTCCCGGCTTCATCGGCCTGATGCTCGCGGGCATCCTCGCCGGCACGATGTCCACCCTTGCCGCCAAGGCCCTGGCCATCGCCTCGCTCTTCGTGCGCAACTTCTGGCGCCACCTCCGTCCGCAGACCACGCAGGAGGAATCCGTGCGCGCCGCCCGCTGGACCATCTTCGCCGTCCTCGTGCTCGGCGTGATTTCCGCCGAGGCGATGAACGACATCGAGACGCTCATCAAGCTGGTGCTGACCGTGAACATCCCCTTCGGCGCCGCCGTGATCCTGATGTTCTTCTGGCGTCGCCTCACCGTGCCCGCCGTGTGGGCTTCGGTGGCGCTCACGGCCCTTGCCATCCTGATCGCGCCGCTGACGGCCTCCCAGTTTCAGGCCGTGGCCCGCCATCCCTCGCTGGTGCAGACCGTCGAGGGCCCGGCCGGCAAACCCGTGCCGGTATACTTCAAGCAGGTCGTGCGCACCAACCCCGACTACCCCACGAGCGCGCTGGAGGGCCGCGGCCGTTTCAATTTCGAGTGCTACGCCCTCTCCTGGCTCGGCCTGAACCCGGCCAAGCTCACCCCGGCCGGCCGTGAGACCGCGCAGTTCCTTTTCGACGGCTTCTTCCCCTTTGTCGTCCTGATTCTGGTCAGCCTCTTCACCCGTCCGCCGGACCGGGCGCGCGTGGACCAGTTTTTCGGCAAGATGAAGACACCGGTCGGCGCCACACCCGAGCTGGAGGCCGAGGCCATGGCCGAAACCCGCCGCGCGCCGGGCCGCTTCGACCACACCAAGCTCTTCGGCGCCCAATCGTCGTGGGAATTCTGCAAATGGGACCGCGTGGACACGCTCGGCTTCCTCGGCTGCTGTGCCACCTCCGGCACGATCATCCTGGTGTTCTGGCTGCTCCTGCGCTGGGCCGCAGGCTAAAGGCGTGGGCAGTCCGCCTGCGGACTGCCCCCCTTTGAACACCGCAGCGCACAAGCGCGCTGCCAAGCCTTGGATCAGAGCTTAACCGATTTCCCCGTGCGGAGGGATTTCGCAGAGGCCTCAGCAAGGACGATGGCCTGGCGGCCGTCCTGCGCCGTGACCGGCAATGTCTTTTTGTTCACCACAGCGTCCACGAAGGTCGCGAGCTCGATGCGATAGGCCTCGGCGTAACGCTCGAGGAAGAAGTGGAGCGGCTTGTCGGAGCTGACGACGTGGCCGTCGGCGAGTTCGACCGTCGTCGGCGTCTGGTTGCCGGCGAGCAACCGGCCCAGTGCGCCGTGGACCTCGATACGCTGGTCGTAACCGTAGGCAGCGCGGCGGCTGTTGTTGATGTGGGCCAATTTGCCGGACTTGGTCTTCATCACGATCATCACCGAGTCGGTGTCGCCCACCTTGGCGACGGCCGGATCCACGAGGCAGCTGCCGTAAGCGAAGATCTCCGCCGGTTCCTCGCCGAGGAGCCAGCGGGCCATGTCGAAATCATGGATCGTCATGTCGCGGAACTGTCCACCTGAGACCTTCAGGTAACTGATCGGCGGCAGGCCGGGATCGCGGCTGGTGATGACCACCTGCTCCACTGCGCCGATCGCGCCCGCGGCAATGCGGGCCTTCACGGCGGCGAAGCTCGGGTCGAAGCGGCGGTTGAAGCCGACAAACATCGGCACCTTCGCCTTCTTCACGGCGGCAAGACAGGCGTCCACGCGCTTGAGCGAGAGATCGATGGGTTTTTCGCAGAAGATCGCCTTGCCGGCCTTGGCGGCGGCGATCGCGAGGTCGGCGTGCGTGTCGGTGGAAGAGGCGATGATGACGGCGTCCACCTCGGGATCGCCGAGCGCGGTGCCGATGTTGGTCACTCGTGCGCCGTGCCTGGTGGCGAGCTTCTGGGCGGCGTCGGTGTTGACGTCCACGATGTAACGGAGCCGGGCCTGACCGGAGGCGGCCAGGTTGGCGGCATGGATGGCGCCGATCCGACCGGCACCGAATTGAGCGAAGGTGAGCATGAGAGTTGAGGAGTTAAAGTGAGGGTGAAAGGGTATCGGTTGAATCGTTCTCGTTCTCTTAATCGTTCTCCTAATCTCTGGATTGAAAGCAGGTGTCGAAACAGAGGAGAGAACGAGAAAGATTACGATTAGGAGAACGATTGGGTCGCATGTGGCTCCGGTCTTACTTCCGCCAAATATCCCCTTCCCCCTCGGCGAACCAGCGGGAGGTGGTGACCTTGGGTTGGGTGTAGAAGAGCACGCCGGCGCGGCCCTGCATGTGCAGGTCGCCGAAGAACGATTCGTTCCAGCCGCTGAACGGAAACATCGCCATCGGCGCGGGCACGCCGACGTTGATGCCGATCATGCCGGCCCGCACGCGCTGCTTGAACTCGCGCGCGGCGCCGCCGCTGCGGGTGAAGATCGCCGCGCCGTTGCCGTAGCTGGACGCGTTCGCCAGCGCGATGGCCTCGTCGAGGCCGGACATGTGGAGCACGTTGAGCACGGGACCGAAGACCTCCTCCTGCGCGAGTTTCATGTCGGCGCGGACGTCCTCGATGATCGTGGCACCGAGGTAGAAACCGTTCGGCGCATCCGCCACTTTCACGCCGCGGCCGTCGGCGATAACCTTGGCGCCTTCGCGCTCGCCGGCATCCACCAGCCCGCGCACGCGGTCGCGGTGGGCGGCGGTGATGACGGCGCCCATGCCGGGCTGCGTCTCGACGTCGGTGCGGCCGACGGTGAGGGACTTCGCGGCCTTCACCAATTCGGGCAGCACCGCGCGACCGCGATCGCCCACCGTCAGCACGCTCGAACCGGCCATGCAGCGCTCGCCGGCGCAGCCGAAAGCGGCGTTCATGACCGCCTCGACCGTCTTGCCGACATCGGCGTCGGGCATGACGACCACATAGTTCTTGGCCCCGCCGTTGGCCTGCACGCGCTTGCCGTGGGCCGAAGCGACCTGGTGGATGCTGCGGGCCACGGGCGTGGAGCCGACGAACGAAACAGCCTTCACCAGCGGGTGCGTGAGCAGCGCGTCCACCGCAGGTTTGGATCCGTGCACCAGATTGAACACGCCTTTGGGCAGCCCGGCCTCGGCGAGCAGCTCGGCGAGACGGATGGCGGTGAGCGGCACGCGCTCGCTGGGCTTGAGGACGAAGGTGTTGCCGCACACGAGCGCGAGCGGGAACATCCAGAGCGGGATCATCGCCGGGAAGTTGAAGGGCGTGATGCCGACGCAGACGCCGAGCGGGTGGCGCGCAAGCTCGCCGTCGATGCCGCGGGCGATGTTGGGTAGCAGTTCGCCGGTGAGGAGCGTCGGCGCGGCGCAGGCCAGTTCCACGACCTCGAAACCGCGGAACAGGTCGCCGCGGGCCTCGGCGAGGGTCTTGCCGTGCTCGCGGGCGATCAGGCGGGCGATGGCCTCGAAGTCGCGCTCAAGCAGCGTGCGGTATTTAAACATCACACGGGCGCGTTCGCTCGGCGGGGTATCGGCCCAGGCGGGGAACGCTGCGTGCGCGGCCTGGACGGCGGCCTCGACCTCGACGGCGCCACCGAGCGGCACCTCGGCGATCATCTCGCCGGTCGAGGGATTGAACACGGGCGACACAGCGAGGCCGGAGGCCTGGGACCATTCGCCGCCGATGAAAAACCGGCAGCGTGGGAGGGAGGGAGTGGAAGTCATGAGAGGGTGGTTAATGAGTCGTGGGTCTTACTGGAGGCGGGGTGCCCTCACCCCGCCTCCAATGAAAAGAATTTATTTCACCATCGCCGTGCGCACGAAGGCGATGAGGTCGGCGTAGCCGCCGAGGAATTGGTGGAGCGTGTGCACAGTGGCACCGTAGCGGACGAACTCAGCCGGCGGCATGCCGTCCGCATCGTGCGCCTTGATGAAATCGGGGAACTTCGCCCGCAGTTCGGCGAGAATCGCATCGTCCACGGGATCGTCGATGGTCAGGCGCGGTTCGGTGGCGGACACGTTGAACTTCGTCCACCACGTGTAGGGCACGGTCTGCAGCACTTCGCGGCCGATGATCTGCGACCAGTGACCCTCATGGCGGTAGGCGGCGGCGAGCAGCGTGCCGGGGCGGCCGCTGGTTTTGAAGAGACGATGCGCGTGCTTGAAGACGGCGATGCCGGCCCAGTCGAGCGCGCCGGACGTGGTCGCGATCTTCTCCGCCTCGGCGACGCGCTTCAGCTGGTCGTCCACACGGCCGATCATGATCGTGATGTAGGGGCGGATGGCGTCGGCGTTGAGACCGGCGGCCTTCGCCCGCTTGAGCCCGCGCTCGAGCGCGGCGGAGACGGCGAGGGCCTGGGCGACGGAGAAGCTAACGGTGGCGTTCACCCTGATCCCGCGTGCGGTCATCTGCTCCATCGCGTAGATGCCGGCTTCGTTGGCCGGAGCCTTGATCGCGATGTTGGGCGCGAGCGCAGCGAGCTGAGCTGCCTGCGCGACCATCAGGTCGGGATTCGGGTAGAACTTGGGGTTCACCTGCATGGACAGGAAACCCTTCACGCCCTTCGTGGCCTGATAAACGGGCAGGAGCTGCTTCGCCGAAGCCTGGCCGAGCTCGTGGATCATTTTCCAAGCGAGGTCGTCCTCGGTGTCGCGCGGGTGGTCGCGCATCAGGCGCTCGAGGATCGGCAGGCAGAGCTGCGGGTTGGCGCGGGCGGCTTGGGACACGATCACCGGGTTGGACGTGCCGCCGACGGCGCCGAGCGCGACGGCTTCGCCGAGTTCGGACGGGATGCCGGAGTCGTTCCACCAATCGGCGCCGAGCGCCGTCATCTGGGCCATGCGGGAGGGATTCATGGGAAGTCTGGGTTAAACGCCGGTCTGGGCGCGCACGTAGGCGCGGGCGGCCTTGGCCTTGGGCAGGGCGGGCACCTTCACGGGGTCCTCCTCGGCCTCGACCACCAGCCAACCGCGGTAATCCACCCCGGCGAGGAGGCGGAAGATCGCGGGATAATCCACGCAACCGTCGCCGGCCACGGTGAAAACGCCGTTGGCGACGGCGCGGTAGAACGACCAGCCTTCGCGGCGCACGCGTTCGGCCACCTCGGGTCGCACACTCTTCAAATGAACGTGCGCAATGCGATTCGCATGGCGCCGCGCGACGGCGACCGGATCGATGCCGGCAAACGCCAGATGCCCGGCGTCGAGGAGCAGCTTCACATCCGGCGCGCCCGCCAGCAATCGCTCCAAGTCGGGCTCGGCCTGGATGACCGTGCCCATGTGGTGATGGTAAACGAGGGCCATCTCCTCGGTCGCTGCGATCGCGGCGAGATATTGGAGGCCGGCCGTCAGCTTCGGCCATTCGCCCTCCGTGAGGCTCGGGGTGCTGTGGCCGTTGAAACCGAGCGCCGCCGTGCGGTCGCCGTGGATGCAACGCGTGCACTCCGCCACGATCACGACGCGGGCGCCGAGCGTCTTCAGCAGGTTCAGGTGCTGGCGAAAACGCACCTCTTCCTCGGCAAGCGGTTTCGACGCGAGGTAGGTGCTGTGCCAGCCGCTCACTAGCCGCAGGTGATAGCGACCCAGGGCCTCGGCCAGCGCGGCGGGCGTGCGCGGATAGGCGTGCCCGAGTTCCGAGCCGGCGAAACCGGCGGCGCGCATCTCGGCGAGGATCGTGTCGAGCAGCACGTCGTAGGCGAGGTCGTCAAAGTCGTCGTTCGACCAGATGATGGGGTTGGCGCCGACCAGGCAGTCACGCAGGCGGACGAGGGAATCGGTGGCGGGCGAAGAGCTCATGTCAGTAATGATAGCGTTGGCGTTTGACCGCCCGGTCGTAAGCCGCGCGTGCGGCCTGCACGGTGGGCACGCTGGACACGACGGCCGGCGGAACATCCCACCACGAGTAGCCGCGCATGACGGACTCCGGCGTGACCGGGATGTAGATAAGGCAGGTGTTCTTCTCGGCCTTGGCCGCAGCGAGGGCGGCGCGCAGTTCGTCCTTGGTGCGCGCGGTGAACGCCGTGGCGCCGAGGCTGCGCGCGTTGGCGGCGTAATCCACCTCCATGAATGCGCCGTCGAGCCGGCCGCTGCGGCCGGTGCGCGCGCGGAACTCGTTGCCGAAACTCCGCCCGCCTTGCCCGCGCTGGAGGTTGTGGATGCAGCCGAAGGCGCGGTTGTCGTTCAGCACGACGGTAAGCTTCCGGCCTTCCTGCACCGCGGTGACGATCTCCGTGTGGAGCATCAGGTAGCTGCCGTCGCCGAGGAACGCATAGACCTCGCGGTCCGGCGCCGCGAGCTTCACCCCGAGCGCGCCGGCGATCTCGTAGCCCATGCAGGAGTAGCCGTATTCGGAATGGTAGTCGGTGGAGGATTTGCCGCGCCAGAGCTTGTGGATGTCGCCAGGAATGCCACCCGAGGCGTGGACCACGGTGCTGCGGGCGTCGGTGAACTCGTTCAAAACGCCGACCACCTCGCTCTGGTAGAGCAGGCCGTCGCGGCTGCGGCGCGCGGGCGCGACCATCGCCGACCACGGTTTATCCCAGTCGGCCTTGGCCTTCGCGATGGCTCGCCCATGCGCGACCGGAGCGCGCCAGCCGCGGAGCCCGCGCCCGAGGGCGGCGAGCGTGGCCCGGGCGTCGCCCACGAGCGGCAGAGCGCCGTGTTTCGTGGCGTCGGCGGCGTGGATGTTGATCCCGATGAAACGCACGCCCGGGTCCTGAAACTGGGTCTTGGAGGCCGTCGTGAAGTCGGAAAGGCGCGTGCCGACACAGATCACGACGTCGGCCTCGTTCGCGATGCGGTTGGCCGCGAGCGTGCCGGTGACACCCACCGCGCCGAGTCCGAGCGCGTGGGATTCGAGCAGCGCGCCTTTGCCTGCCTGCGTGACGCCGACCGGGATGCCGGTGGCCTCGGCGAACTTCTGCAATGCGGCGGTCGCATCGGAATAATGCACCCCGCCGCCGGCGACGATCAGCGGCCGCTTGGCCTTGCGCAGGAGCGCCGCCGCCGCGCGCAGGCGGGCGGTCAAAGGCACGGTGCGATCGGTTTCATAGACCCGCTTGGCGAAGAAATGCACCGGACAGTCGAAGGCCTCGGCCTGGACGTCCTCGGGCAGACAGATCGTCACGGCGCCGGTTTCGGCCGGATCCGCCAGCACGCGCATGGCCTCGGGCAGCGCGGTGAGCAGTTGTTCGGGCCGGTTGATGCGGTCCCAATAGCGCGAGACGGGACGGAAGCAGTCGTTGACGCTCGTGTCGTGCGAGCCCGGGTGCTCGAGCTGCTGGAGCACGGGCGCGGGGCGGCGGTTGGCGAAGATGTCGCCGGGAAGCAGCAGCACCGGGAGGCGGTTGACGGTCGCGGTGGCGGCACCGGTAACCATGTTGGTCGCGCCGGGCCCGACGGAGGACGTGCAGGCCAGCGCGCCAAGGCGCTGCTTGGTCTTCGCGTAGGCGATGGCGGTGTGGACCATCGCCTGTTCGTTCTTCGCTTGGAGGAACGGCAGGGCGCGGCCGCCGTATTCTTCGAGCGCCTGACCGAGACCGGTGACGTTGCCGTGGCCGAAGATGCCGCAGACGCCGTTGATCAGACGGTGTTCGACGCCATCGCGGCGGATATATTGGGCCTGCAGGAAGCGGACGATCGCGGCCGCGGTGGTGATGCGGACAGTTTTCATACGGAGGGTTGCCAGCCCTGGTTCTTGGGATCGAGCAACCAGGTGTGCTCGCGCGTGAAGGTGAAACCCTTGTAGGGCCGGCGCGGGAGGTGGCGCACGACCCACAGATAATACATGCCGTAGCCCGGCGCGGAAACCTGCGCGTGGTCGAGCCCGCCGGGAATCGTCGTCGTGTCGCCGTGCCGGACCTTGAAGACCGACTCGCCGATCTCGGCGTGCCCGTAGCCCTGCGGGAGCGTGAAACGGTAGTGATAGATTTCCGGCTGCGCGTGGTGGTGGCCGGGGTAACTCGACCAGCGGCCGGGAAAATTCACAACCTCACCCACGACCAGCGCCGAATCGGGCCGCGTCGAGTAATCGAAAATCGTGCGCACGAGCCGGCGACAGGCGCCTTGCGCAAGGCCGGCGCCGCGGTCCTCGGTTGTCGTCTCGGCCGGCGTATAGACGCGGACGGGGAGCGTCCGGGAATTTTCCGCGCGGATCACGGCAAACTCCGCGCCACCCGGGCCGGCCCGGAGTTCGACCGGCGTGCGGGCACCGGCGTGGAAAGTCGTCGGGCCTTCGTCGAAAAGCGAACCGCGCTCCGCGTCGAAAAGGTCATCCGCGATCCGGGCCTCCACCCGGCCGCCGAGCAGCACGAACACCGTTTCCTGCGGCGTGACCTCGCGATGCGTGGCGCCGGCGCGCAGTTTCAGGATCCCAAAATCCATGCCCATGCCCGCCGGATCGCCGCGCCGCGTGCGCGGATCAACGAGCGTCGTGCAACCGGAGCCGAAGCCACGGCGCGGCGCAGGCAGATGGCAACGCGACAAGGAGCCGGGGGCTTTCACGGGGTAAACAGGCACGGTGTCATCCAATCCCCCACTCCGGACCGGCTCAACGGGCCCGGACGTGTAACTGTTAGATCGGAAACGCCCCGAAGCGCCTCACCGGAGCCGCAAGACGTGCCGGAACGGCGTGACGCCCGTGAGATAAACCCGCTGTCCCTCGGCGCGCAGGCTGCCGTTCACCCACGTGTAATCTTCGCCCTCCATGCGGCCGGGTGGCTGCGTGAAGCGACCCGGGCCGAATTCGATCGTGTCGGCGCCAACCGTGAAACGCCCGGTGCCCTCCTTCAGCACGAAGGCACCGGTGGTATCCGAAGCAGCCCGGCCACCGCCGCCACCTCGCCGCAACCAGGACGCCGGACGCGTGGTCGGGAGGTCGGCCAGCGGCGTCACCTGTTGCAGTTGGCCTTCACCGGCGAAGGCCAGCTCCAGCGTCACCGGCACGCCGGGCTGGCCCGTCACGTTCACGGCCAACTCCCAGCCTCCCTCCTTTTCTGTCGCCAGGATTTCCGTTTCCACCGTGCGCACCTGTCGCGGCCGGTGGGGGAAATCCAACTTGCTGAAGAAACGCCCGTCAGCCGTCAGCTCGTAGTCGCCGTCCGCGCGCCGATATTCTTCGGGCAAGGGCTGGTAATACGCCACCTCCCGCCGTTCGTGCAGCCGCCACGTGTCGCCGTTCTTCTCCAAACCTTGGCTGTAGAAGAACCCCGTGCCGAAAAAGGCCGGTGTGAGCCGAAGCGCCACCTGCGCCGCGCCCTTGCGGAACGTGAAGAAGGTCGGGTTCATCGCCAGCCCCGAGCCGACGCCGAGTCCGGCGGCGTGGTCGCTGCCGCCGGAGATCGTCGTCGCATTCGTCCCGCAACGGATGCGGCCGAGCGCGGTCGCGGGCAGATGCACGGCAAAATCTCCAGGTAGCGTCTCTGCCCGCGGCAGCGGTCCCGCCAACGCTGGCTCGAGCAATAGATGCGGCAACGGCCAGTTGGGGTCGAAGGCGCCGCTCACCAGCACCTCGACAAAATCCCGCTCGATCCACGCTGCGATCGCCGCTGCCCGCTCGTCACCGCGGTGCACGGCCAGCCAACGGGCGGGCAGATAGTATTCCGCGATTGTGACCTTGGCGCCCGGACGCTGGTCTTGGCGCCGCGAGGCGAGCGTGACGATTTCACCCGACGGTTCCGTCAGCCACCAAGTGAGCGCAAGGTTGCGGCGCACATGCTCCACGAGATCGGGCCGGTTCGCCGCTTCGGCCAGCGTCAGCAGGGCCGGGTTCACGACCTTGGCGCTGTAGGCCGGGCTGCGCTCGGCGTATTGGCCGTCCGCATCCTGATCAATCCCCTCGGCCAGCCAGGCGGCGATGCGGGCGCGGTAACGCGGATCGGGCTGCACGCGATCCGCCGCCGCCAGCGCGGCACAGACGCCCCAGCGGTGGTTGGGCGTATGCACGCCGCCGGTCGCCACGCCGTCGCCCGCTGCCCGGATGAGCGCTCGCAACCGCTCCTGCACCGCCGCCGAGACCGGGTCGCCGGTGCGTTCAACGAGGGCTTGTGCCAGGGCCAGCGCTTCGAGCATGAACCCGGTGTCGGGGGGCGACTCGAGGTTACCGACGTCGAAGAGGCCGCTCGGGTGCTGCACAGCCGCGAGCTGCGCGGCGATCGCCTCCATTTCCGGCAGCAGCGTGGCATCAAGGTGAAAACGCGACGAAGGTGCCGCATAACCACAGGCATAAACGAGCAGGCGCACGGCTTCCCCGCGGGAACCGAAGCCGCTGGCTTCCACCGGCACGGCCCGCGCCCGGGCAATCAGCTCGTCGTTTCCCGCCACGAGCCGCGGCAGAATCTCCTGCGCCGACCGCCCAGACAGGGCGCAGCAGAGGAACACAACGAGCAGGCGATAGCGGGGTGAGAGCTTCACGGCAGGGGTAACCGTCGCTCCCAACCTGACCGCGTTGCTGAACCGGGACGATCAGCGCTCCGCTGAAGAGTTAGATTTGGCCTCACCCGCCACCGGGTTCAGCCGGGCCGTGACTCCTCCGGGCAACTGGACCGCGTAATCCGAAACGCGCGGATCCGCCTCGGGGAAATCAGTGCTGATGAACTGCGCCCCGCTCGCCAACGCGCGTTCGCGCCGGGTGCCATCGTTGGCGCGGGCCTCGCGCAGCTCCTCGTCGGCCCGCGTGCGCACGAGAAATCCGCGGCGCACCAAGTCCTCGATCCGGGCGAAGTCGCGCACCGGGTCGTTGACCTTCATCCAGCCTGCCGCCGGGTGGTCCGGCGGCACGCTCACAAACAGCAGTCGACCGCGGCCATCTTGCTCCGGGCCGAGGTAGCGGTCGCGCACGGCACCCTCGTTGTCCAAGGCGAAGAAGATTCGGCCGCGCACCGCTTCGAGCAAGGGCCAGCCGCGGGTCGCGAGGGCATCTCGGATCGTCAGAGCGTCGCCGCGCATGTCATCGGGCGTGAGTAGGTCCGTGGCCGTCAGCTCCGCGTGGATCGCGGATTCGAGAGCGGCAAACTGGGCCGCATCCCACTCGCGCGGAGCGGGCAGCGCGGCGAGTCGCTCCCGGAGCGCCGGATCGTCGGGTGTTCCTGGCAGCACGCGTCGGATCTTGAGTTCCAGCTGGACCAACACGGGCACGTGTCGCGGGTGCGCCCGTGACCAGGCTCGAATTTCCCTCAGCGCGGCCCGCAGCGTCGGCACCGTGGAGACCTCGTCGAACACCGGATGATGCAACACGGGAAAATCGTGTCCGTCCTCCGAGGGATAAAGGTCGATCTCCAACTGCCTGACGCCCAGCCGGGAAAGCTGCTCGGTGAAAGAAACGTGGCTGTAGCCGGTGGCCAAGGCCGCGAGCGACAGGGCGGCCTGGCGAACAAAGTCGCTCTGCCGCCACGCGGTAGCCTCGGCCGGCGGTTCGCGGTGATAGGAGTTGTGCGTGCCGATCACCTGGATCTGGTTCAGACGCAGGCCCGGCACGGCGTCCGTTTCCAAGTCGGCCGCTGTGAGTCCCGCCACCAGCAGGCTAAAGGCGAAGAAAGATTTTGCGCGCATGGAGCCAGCCGCACAACGCCGTGCAGAGAGCGATGCTGGTGAGGGCCAGCACCAGGCCGGACAAGCCGGTCCACACCCCGTCCAATGCCGCCGCCACGGACCCGCCGACGAAGAAGGCCGAAACCTTGCGGAAATCCACGAGGTGGCTGACGAGGTAGATCAGCAGCGCGTTGCTGCCGATCCACACGAACGGGGTGGCCCAGCGCGTGATCTTGCGCAGATCCATCAGCCAGTAGAATGCCGCGAGAAACAACAGACACCAGCCCCCGCCCACCACGGCGTAGGACGAAGTCCAGATCCGCTTGATGAGCGGAAACTGCAGGCTCCACGCATAGCCGAGCACGAGGCAGACGCAGCCCGCGAGAACGAGGCCGCGTATCTTCGCCGTCGGCGCGGGCGCCGGATTCTGCAGCCAGCGGCCGGCAAACAGGCCGAACAGCGCCGATGCGATCGCCGGCAGCGTGCTCAGCAGGCCCTCGGGGTCGTAGTCGCCATACCAGACCTTGCCCGGCAGCCAGTGCGCATCCACCCAGTTGGCCCAGTTGTGCCCGCGCGAGAAGTCGCCGGCCCCGCCACCGGGCACCGGCACAAAAGTCAGGAGCGCCCAATACCCGAACAGCAGCGCGCCGCCCACCGTCGCGATCGTGCGCGGCCGGCAATACAGGTGCAGGAGCGAGGCGGCGACGTAGCCAACCGCGAGCCGTTGCAAGACGCCGACCCAGCGCACCTGGTCCCAACCGTTGGCGAGGCCGCCGTAGTAGAGCACGCCGAGCCCATACATGAGCGCGCCGCGCCGCAGCACGCGGTTCAAGGCGGCGGACCGACCCTCGCGCTCCA
>CBINOW010000068.1:0-24263 GCA_966252395.1 uncultured Oleiharenicola sp.
CCATGGAGTTCTTCATGTCAGCGCGTCGCGGCGGCGTCACCTTGTGATCGGTCGGCGTCGCCGTCCCGTTCCCGTCGCGAGTGCCGCCATACGTGGGGTTACCGTTCAGCTGCACCGTGGGTGTGCCCGGCATGAGCAAATCGCCCTCCACCTGAGCACCACCGTTGAGCGTCACACTCTCCGCCGTCATGACCTGAATCGATCCCTGCACTCGGCCATTGAGCGTCGGCGCGTGACGCACCCAAGCCGTGCCGGTCTCGGCTGGCGCGGCCAAGGGCAGCGCCAAAAGACAAAGCATCTCCGCCAGCAATGTTCGTCTCCCGCGAATCATCGCGGCAGAACATGCCCGAATTTTTCCTAAGCTCGGATAGCTTTAACCGCCTAAATAAAGGTGACCGACACGCTGCTCTTACGGCAGCAGCCAGCGCGTCAGCGGTTCCTGGTAGAAGCCGAGGAGAACCGTGACGAGAGCGAGCGAGGCGAGGATGGCGCTGCCGATGATGGTCGGCGCGGCCGGCGTCGGACGCGCGGGGACGGCTTCCGGGTTGGGCGTCCAAGTCTCGAAGAAGGCGGCCTTGATCCAGCCGAAGTAGTAGTAGATCGACACCACCACGCCGACGATGGCGACGGCGAGCAGGCCGTAGAGGTGGGCCTGGAAGGCGGCGACGAAGATCAGCAGCTTGCCCATGAAACCGGCGAGCGGCGGGATGCCGGCCAGCGAACCGATGCCGACCGCGAGCACGGCACCGAGGAACGGACGCTCCTTGGCCAGCTTCTCGTAGTGGTCGAGTTCCTGCGCGGTGTCATCGGCCCCGGCGAGATACGCCATCACGCCGAACACCGCCATCGAGGCGAACAGGTAAGTAAAGAGGTAGAACCACACGGCGCCGGCCGCCCACGGCACGGTGAGCGCGGCGACCACGCCGATCAGCAAGTAGCCGGCGTGCGAGACGCCGGAGAGGCCCATCAGGCGCTTGGCGTTGCGCTGCTTCAGGGCGGACAGGTTGCCGATCAGGATCGTGGCGGCGGCGAGCACGGAGAGCACGGGCACGAGCTTGTCGGTGAGCGGGGCGAAGACGTTGAGCACCAGCGTGAGCAGCACCGCGAAACCGGCGGCCTTGGACGAGACGGCGAGGAAGGCCGTCACGGGTGTCGGAGCGCCCTGATAGACATCGGGCACCCAGACATGGAAGGGAAACGCGCCGATCTTGAACGCCACGCCGCCGAGCACGAGCAAGGTGCCGGCGATGGCGAGGAAGTTGTCGGGATGCTCCACGAGGAAAGCGCGCACCGCGGCGAAGTCGAAGCCCGTGCGGACAAATCCGTCCATTTCCACCCGGCCGACCGCGCCGTAGAGCAACACGATGCCGAAGAGCAGAATCGACGAGCTGAGCGCACCGAGCACGAGGTATTTGAGGCCGGCCTCGAGCGTGAGCGCGTTGTCGCGGAAATAGCTCACTAGAATGTAGAACCCGATCGTGACCGTCTCCAGCGCGACGAAGAACAGCGCGAAGTGGTTGCTGTGCACGAGGAGCATCAGCGCGGCGGTGACCACGAGCACGATGTGGTAGAACTCCACGCGCGGCATCCGGGCGCGCGGCAGGCAGATCGTGGCGAGGAAACAGACCAAGAGCGACGAGGTGAGGAAGAACACCCGCGCGATCTGTCCGGCGGCAGTCAGCTTGATCAGGCCGCCGAAAAGCAATTCCTCGTCCCAGGTCGTGCTGGTGAAGGTGATGACCACCGCGGTCAGCACCATGGCCAGCGAAGCGATCGCCATGGCCGGGATGTAGCGGTGGTGCTCCTTGGGCGTGACGATCTCCAGCACGAGCAGGCCCAACGCGGCGCAGGCCAGAATGATCTCCGGCCCGATGGCCCACCAGTGGTTCGAATCAGCAACGGCCTTGAGTAGTTCCGGGGACATGGCGGCGGGAAATCAGCGTTGGAAGGAAACGGGCGCGGCCTCGGCCACCTTGGCCGGCGGGGTCAGCGCCTGGTCCACAGGCAGGGAGATGGACTTCGGGTAGAATCCGAAGAACAGCAGGGCGGCCAGCAGGAGCAGGGCCGGCAGGCGCTCGCCCCAGCCGAGATCCATCGGCGGGTGCGCCTTGAGCACGCGCTGGAGCGGCTCGCTCTGCGGGCCGAAGAACACGCGGGCGGCGGCGCGCAGGCCGTAGATGGCCGAGATGACGACGCCCGCCACGGCCACGGCGGTGAGCGCCGGCGAGAATTTCCAGAGCGCCACGAAGACGGTGAGTTCGCCCCAGAAGTTGGCGAAGCCCGGCAGGCCGACGCTGGCCATGGTCGCCGCGACGAAGAAGCCCGCGAGCACCGGGGTTTTCTGCGCCAAGCCGCCCATTTCCGACATGTCGAAGGTGTGCGTGCGATGATGGACGCAGGTCGCGAGCATGAAGAGCAACGCCACGGACAACCCGTGCGCCACCATCAGCATCACCACGCCACCGGTGCCGACGGTCGAGAGCGCCGCGATGCCGAGGAAGCAGTAGCCCATGTGCATGACCGAGCTGTAACCGAGCATCTGCTTCAGGTCGCGCTGGGCCATGGTGACGAAGCCGATAATGAGCACATTGCCCACGGCGGCCAGGACGGCCAGCGGCCAGGCCCAGTGCGCGGCGCCCAACGGCAGCAGCGGGAGGGCGATCTGGATGAGGCCGTAGAGGCCGAACTTCTTGAGCACGCCGGCATGCAGCATAGCGGCGGAACTCGGGGCGGCGCCGTAGCCCAGCGGGGCCCACGTGTGGAGCGGCCAGAGGGAAACGAGAATGCCGAAGCCGAACATCAGGACGCCGAAGATATTGTGCTGCGTGAGATGGCCGATACCCTTCTCCGCCACCGCCGCCTTGAGCGTGATGAGGTCAAAGCTGCCGGCCCCGCTCTTCACGTAGATCGCGATCAGGCCGATCAGCGACAGCATGGCGCCGACCGTGAGGTAGATCGTCATCTTCATCGCCGCGTAGTTGCGGTCGCGTCCGCCCCAGATGCCGACCATGATGAAGGTCGGAATGAGCGCCAGTTCGTGGAAGAAATAGAAGAAGAAGATGTCCACCGACGCAAAGACGCCCAGCAGACCGCCGTGCATGATGAGCAGGAGCACGAGGTAGGTCTTGAGCCGCTCGGCCGAGGAGCGCAGGGCGTAGAGCCCGGCCGCACCGCCGACGATGGCGGCGAGCAGGAACATGGGCAGCGCGATGCCATTGAGGCCGAGCTTCAGGCTGATGCCGTAGTTCGCCAGACCGGTGTCGATCGAACTCAGGTAGTGGTAACCCGTCCCGCCTTCGGCCGGATACTGGGACCAAAGCCAGAGGGCGACGGCCGCCGGCACGGCGAAGGCAACGAGGGCCAGCTTCGTGGCAAACCGCTTGGGCAGTCCGAGCGCAATGATGAGCGCAGCCACGAGCGGCGTGGCGATGGCGAGCTGCAGAAGTTGGGCGTTGGAAGAATTCACGGCTTAGAGAATGCCGGCGGCGAAGGCCCAGAGGACGACGGCGCCGAGCAGGAACCAGTAAACGTAAACGTGGAGGCTGCCGGTGTAGAGCGCGCGGGCACCGAGGCCGATGAAGCCGACGATGCCAGCGAGGCCGCGGATGATCAGGCCGGCGAGGAAGATCTGCTCGAGGAAGTTGAGGAGCATCGCGAAACGCTGCTGCACCTTGGCGACGTAGTAGTCGTAAACCTTGTCGAAGGACTCCTTCACGCCGGTCAGCAGGCGGAACAGGCCCTGCGACTTCTCCTCCAGCGTGTCGTGGTCGGAGGACTTGTAGAAGAGAAGCGCCGCGCCAGCACCGATCACCATTACGGCAACAGAAACGGCAAAGATGATAGTGTGGTCGGAACCATGGGCCTCGGGAATGAGCTCGGCTATCGTGCCAGCCAGCTTCGGGTAAAGTCCAAGGCCGAACCAGCCGGTGGCACCGAAGACCGACAGGATTGCGAGAACCATCAAAGGCACAGTCATCACGTAACCGCTCTCATGCGCATGCTTGGCGTCATCGGAGCGGGCCTCGCCAAGGAAGGTGATCTTCCACAGGCGGATCATGTAGAACGACGTCAGCACGGCGGTGAGCGCCAGGACAGCAAAGACCCCGGTATTGTTTTTCAGCGCGAGGTAGAGAATCGCGTCCTTGGAGAAGAAGCCGGCCAGAAACGGAAATCCGACAATCGCCAGCACACCAATGGAGAAAGTCACAAAAGTAATCGGCATCTTCTTCCGCAGGCCGCCCATCTTGAAGATGTCCTGCTCGTGGTGGCAGCCGTGGATGACGGAGCCGGAGCCAAGGAACATGAGGGCCTTGAAGAAAGCGTGGGTCGTCAGGTGGAACATCGCGGCGCCGACGCCGGCGGCGAGGACCATCTTGTGTGTCATGCCGCCCATGTCGTGCTCGACCGCGAGCGAGCCGAGACCAAACGCCGCGACCATGTAGCCGAGCTGCGAGAGCGTCGAGTAGGCCAGCACCTTCTTGATGTCGCTCTGGACGATGGCGCAGAGCGCGGCGTAGAGCGCGGTGATCGTGCCGATCCACATGATGACGTTCAGCGCATCGGCGACCATCAGGACGTTCACGCGGCAAAGCATGTAGATACCGGCGGCCACCATCGTGGCGGCGTGGATGAGGGCGGAGACGGGCGTCGGGCCCTCCATCGCGTCGGGGAGCCACACCTGCAGGGGCATCTGAGCCGACTTGCCCATGGCGCCGCAGAACAGAAGGAGCGGAATGGCGGTGCTGAAGACGAGACCTCCGGTGCCGTGCAGCTTCTCCAGCTCGGTAAAGTTCACCGTGCCGTTGGCCCAGTAGCACATGATGATGCCGAGCAGGAAACCGAAGTCACCGACGCGGTTGACGATGAAGGCCTTCTTCGAGGCGTCGGCCGCGGACTGCTTGTGGTGATAGTGGTTGATCAGCAGCCAGGAACTGAAGCCGACCAGCTCCCAGAAGATGAAGATCATGAACAGGCTGTCGGCGAGGACGATGCCGATCATGGAGAACATGAACACCGACAGGCCACCGAAGAACCGCGCGCGGGCCTCGTCGTCGTGCATATAGCCGAGCGAGAAGACGTGGATCAGGAAGCCCACGAAGCCGACGATGAACAGCATCAGCGCCGCGAGGTCGTCGTATTTGATACCGAGCGAGATCGCGAAGTCGCCGAAGCGCAGCCATTCCCACGACTGCTCGAAGCGTTCGCCGTGCAGCAGGAGGATGATGGAGATCGCCGCGATGGCCCCGGCCGTGGCGGTGGAAAGATACGAGGCGACAGCGCCCCGCTTGCGCAGGAAAAAGGCGATCAGCGCCGCCGACGCGAGCGGCAGGAGCAGGACCATGATGGCGTGCGAGAGCATCGTCATGTCAGTGCTTCAGAAGGTTCAGGTCGTCCACCGCGACGCTGTGGCGCTTGCGGAAGAGGGCGACGATGATGGCGAGGCCGACGGCGACCTCGGCCGCGGCGATGGTGAGGATGAAGAACACGAAGACGGCGCCGTCGAGCGTGCCCTGGAACTTCGAGAACGCGACCAGCGCGAGCGTCGAGGCGAGCAGCATGAGCTCGAGGCACATGTAGATCACGAGCGTGTTCTTGCGCAGCAGCACGCCGAAGAAGCCGATGGCGAACAGCAGCGCGCTCAGGGCGATGTAGGTTTCGAGTCCGGCGGGGTTCATTTGGCGGCCTCCGTCGTTGCAAACTTCTTGCTCAGCACGATCACGCCAAGCATCGCGATCAGGAGCATGAAGCCCACGATCTGCACGGGCAGGAGGTAGGTCGTGAAGAGCAGTTCGGCGTAATTCTTGAGCGTGGGCACCGCGTGCGCGGCGCCGGTGGTGGCCGGGGTGTTGATGCCGACCATGTGCGCACCGACCACAAGCAGGGCGCCGCCGAGCACGGCCGCGGCCGCGGAGAGCTTGCCGAAGGGCTTCTGCGCCCCGGGCGTCGTGTCGAGCAGCATGATGATGAAGAGGAACAGCGCGACGACCGCGCCCGCGTAGACGAGCAGGAGCACGAAGGCCAGCAGCGCGGCGTCGAGCAGCACGAAGAGGCCGGCGAGGCCCACGAGCGAGACCAGCAGGCAGAGGGCGGCGTTGACGGCGTCCTTGTTCAGCACCACCGCGAGGGCGCTGCCGAGGGTCAGGAGGGCAAAGGTGTAGAAGACGAAGTCAGCCATGGCTCAATGGTGTGCGTTGCCGTGTTCCTCGGCGGCTTTCTTCTTGTCCCACTTGAAGTGCTGGTCGGGCAGCGTGCCGCCGAGCTCGTAGAGCTTGGCCTTGTCGTTGACCATCTCGGCGCGGGTGTAGCCGGCCATCGAGAAGGTGTTCTGGAGGAAAATGGCCTCCTCGGGGCAGACTTCCTGGCACAGGCCGCAGTAGATGCAGCGCAGCATGTCGATATCGAAGGCCTGCGGGCCCTTCTCGACGTGGGCGCGCTGCGGCTGGTCGGCGGGGACTTCACCCGGCGTAATGCGGATGGCCTTGGGCGGGCAGACGAATTCGCAGAGCTGGCAGGAGACGCACTTCTCGCGGCCGTTCGGGTCCTTCACCAGCGTGGGCACGCCGCGGTAACCGGGCGGGATGGCGGGGCGAACCTCGGGATACTCCAGCGTGACGTTCGGCTTGAAGAGGTGCTTCAGCGTGACCTTCATGCCGGCCACGATCTGTGGCAGGTAGAGGCGCTCCGAGAGCGAGAGGGATTTGCGTTCGACGACGTAGGCCATGGCGCTCAGAGGGCGGGTTTCTGGAGGGGGTTGGCGAGGATCGCCCAGGTGGCGGCGACCGTCACGACGGCGAGAGCGGCCCAGTAGGCCACACCCAGCTGCAGGTCGCGGATGGCGATGGCGGCGGCGTAGAAGAGCAGGTTGCCGATGGCGAGCGGCAGGAGCTTCTGCCAGCCCATCTTCATCACCTGGTCGTAACGGAAACGCGGCACGGTCCAGCGCACCCACATGAACACGAAGATCATGAAGAGCACCTTGCCGATGACGATGCCAAGCGAAAGCAGGCCGACGATGATCGGGTGCGTGAGCACCGGCGACACGGCGCCGAGCCACTCGACCACCAGCGAGAGCGGAATCCACGGCAACGGATTCCAGCCGCCGAAGAAGAGCAGGATGAACACGGCCGAGCCGATCATCATGTGCGCATACTCGGCCACAAAGAAGAGACCCCACTTCATCGCGCCGTATTCCGTGTGGAAACCACCGACGAGGTCGGCCTCGCCCTCGGCCATGTCGAAGGGCAGGCGGTTGGTCTCGGCGAAGAGCGAGACGAGGAAGACGACGGCCGCGACCGGCATGATAAAGATGAACCACATGCCGCCGAGGAAGCCAGGCTGGCTCTGGAACTCCACGGCCTTGGCCAGGCTCAGCGTGCCCTCGCCGCCCGGGACATTGATCCACAGGAAGACCGGGATCACGGAGAGCGTCATCGAGAGCTCGTAGGAGATGAGCTGCGCGGAAGCGCGCACGCCGCCGAGGAAGGGATACTTCGAGTTGGAAGCCCAGCCGGCGAGGATCAGCGCATAGACGCCGAGAGAGGAAACGGCGAAGACCGCCAGCAGGCCGATGTCCACGTTGGCGAGGATCAGCGGGACGACGCGGCCGGCGTCGTCGAGGTAGGCGCCGACCGGCACGGCGGTGACCGTGGTGAGTGCGGGAATCATCGCCACGACCGGCGCGAGCAGGAAGTAGAACTTGTTTACGTGGCCCGGCAGGGAGTCCTCCTTCAGGAACATCTTGCCGCCGTCGGCCATGAGGTGGAACACACCAAGGCGCTGGAGGAAACTGATGCCCGGCACCCAGGCGACCCAGAACGGCAGCGCGCGGTTGGGACCGGGCCGGCCCTGCATCCACGCGGAGACCTTGCGCTCGACCAGCGAGCTGGCACCGCCGAGCGGGAAGATCACGCCAATGACCGCGAGGCCCTTGATGACGGCCTGCAGCACCGGGTGGAGGCTGTTCCAAAGATCGACGATCGCGTTCATGCGTTGGCGGCCGCGGGCACGGCGGCGGGTTTGAAGTGGAGCGTCTCGCCTTCGCAGAACGGCAGGCCGGTCCACGCCGAGGCGTCGAGCAGGTGGCCGGTGGCGGGGAGCGTGGCGTGGCTGAGGCCGTCGAGCGCCTTGGTCTCGGCGGCGATTTGCGTCCAGAGCTGGCCGAGGGCAAAGGGCAGGATGCCGCCGCCGGCCGCGGCAACGAGTTCGGCGAGCGTGACGAGGTCGTCGTTCACGCCGGCGGGACCGGGCACGGCCTTGGCGAATTTCTGCAGGCGGAACTGCTGGTTCACGAAGCAGCCGAACTTCTCGAAAACGGTGAGCGTCGGAATGACGACCTTGGCCGCGTCGCTCGTGGCGTTCTTGTGCGTGCCGAGGTAGATGACGGAAACCTTGGCGAGCTGCGCGGCGGTGAGGCCGGCGGCAGTGAGGTCCTCGTTGAGGGCGACGACAGTCTTCACCTTGCCGGCATCGATGTCGGCGGCGAGGCCGGCGAGCTTCTGCGACGGGAGCGCGGAGATGAGGCCGGTGACGAGCGCGCCGCGGACGTTCGGGTTGCGGTCGGAGGAGATGAGGAGGCGGTCGCCCTGCCCCACCCGGCTGACGATCACCGCGGAGGTCTTGAGCGCGTCGGCGAGTTTCTTGGTGAGGAACTGTTCCTCGACGCTGCTGCGGCCGGAGCCGACGACGGCAACGGAGCCGGCCTTGAGCAGGTCGGCGGCGGCCTTGAGGGCCATGTCGCCGCCGGTGCTGTTGCCGTTAATGGTCGGGGCGGTCAGGCGGTCGTCGGCCTTCACCTGCTTATAGAGCATGCGGCCGGAATCGGCGAGCCAGGTGTCGTTGACGGCGTCGTTGCGGCGCGGGGTGATGCGGTAGAGCACGCCCTCGCGGCTCCAGACCTCGGTGTTCACACCGACGGAAGATTCGGTGTCGATGCTCGGCGTCTGCTTGAGGAACCACACGCGCATCTTGAAGCGGAAGTCCGTCGAGGTGAGCGCGCCCACGGGGCAGATGTCCACCGTGTTGAGCGAGTAGTTGTTCTCGAGCTGCTTGCCCGGGTAGCAGGTCAGCGTGCTGTAGCTGCCGCGGTCGATGAAGCCGAGGACGTCGTCCTTCGCGACCTCCTTGCAGAAGCGGATGCAGCGCGAGCAGAGGATGCAGCGCTCGTCGTCGAGCGTGACACGCGGCCCGAGCTGGGTGCGCTTCGGCTTCACGTTCTTCTGCTCGATGAAACGGGAGTAACCGCGGCCGTAGGCGGTGGAGTGTTCCTGCAGCTTGCACTCGCCGGCCTGGTCGCAGATCGGGCAGTCGAGCGGGTGGTTGATGAGCAGCATCTCCGTCACGCCCTCGCGGCAGTCTTTCACCATCTGGGAGTTCGTGCGGATGTGGAGACCGGGCGAGGCGTTGGTGCCGCAGCCGATCTGCGGGCGGGGGATCCAGTTGATCTTCTGTTTGCCCGTGGCCGGGTCCATGACCGGTGCCTTGGTGGCGGGATCGACGGCCGGCATGCCCATTTCGATGAGGCACATGCGGCAGTTGCCCACGATCGAGAGCTTCGGGTGGTAGCAGTAGTGCGGGATCTCGACGCCGACGAGCTTGGCGGCCTCGATCACGTTCGTGCCCTTCGGCACGGCGATGTCCTTGCCGTCAATGTTGACGGTCACGAGGTCGGCGGGTTTGGCAGCGGGGGCGGACATTTCGGGAGAAATCAGATGAGCGGGGTCTCGGCGGGGGCCTTGGTCTTCTTGGCATCGGCGTAGCCCTTGAACTCGTCGCCGAACTTGGCGAGGAAGCTCTGGGTCGGCCACGAGCAGGCCTCACCGAAGGCGCAGATGGTGCGGCCGGGAATCTGGTCGGCCACGGCCTTGAGCAACGCGGCGTCCTCGGTGCGCGCGTCGCCGTGCACCATGCGGGTGGTGATCTTCTTCATCCACAGCGAACCCTCGCGGCAGGGCGTGCACTGGCCGCAGCTCTCGTGCTGATAGAACGCGTTGATGTTGGCCAGCGCCTCCACCATGTTGACGGAGTCGTCCATCACGATGACGCCGCCGGAGCCGCCCATCGTGCCGATCATGCCGAGCGAATCGAAGTCCATCGGGACGTCCTCGACGCCCCAGTCGTAGTCCACCATGTCCGCGCCGACCTTGCGCTTGCCCTTGAAGCGCTCGCCGAAGCGGAGAATCTTCGCGGAGGAGCCGCCGGGAATGACGGCCTTGAAGGTGCGGCCCGGCAGCGGACCGCCGCAGACCTCGTTGAGGAGCTGGCCCATCGTGATTTTGCCGGCCTCGAATTCGTAGTAGCCCGGGCGCTGCACGTGACCGGAGACGCAGAAAATGCGGGTGCCGGTGTTGTTCGGCGTGCCGATCTTGGCGTAAGCCTCTCCGCCCATGTCGGCGATGTGCTTCACGTGGCAGAGTGTCTCCACGTTGTTCACGATCGTCGGGCACTGGTAGAGGCCGAGGACCGCGGGGAAATACGGCGGCTTGATGCGCGGGTTGGCGCGCTTGCCCTCGAGCGACTCGATCAGGCCGGTCTCCTCGCCGCAGATGTAGGCGCCGGCGCCGCGGTGCACGAAGATGTCGCAGCTGTAGTTCGTCCCGAGGATGTTCTTGCCGACGAGATTGGCGTCGCGTGCCTCCTGGATGGCCGCCTCAAGGATGCGGGCGCCGTGGGGCATCTCACCGCGGATGTAGATGTAGGCCTGCTTCACGTTGTTCGCGAAACAGGAGATCATCGTGCCCTCGATCAGCTGGTGCGGGTCCTGGTGGATGATGTAGCGATCCTTGAAGGTGCCGGGCTCGGACTCGTCGGCGTTGACGATGAGGTAGATCGGCTTGCCGCTCTTGCGATCCACGAGCGTCCACTTCACGCCGCAGGGGAAACCCGCGCCGCCGCGGCCGCGCAGGCCGGACTTCTTAACCTCGTCGA
Organism: uncultured Oleiharenicola sp.; assembly: GCA_966252395.1. Lineage (GTDB taxonomy): Bacteria > Verrucomicrobiota > Verrucomicrobiia > Opitutales > Opitutaceae > Lacunisphaera. The sequence continues at coordinate 10,924 of CBINOW010000068.1, forward strand.
TCAGCTCCTCGGGCTTGCGCGCGAACGCCTTCTTCATGACCTCGTAGCCGCCGTGCTTCATGTAGCAGGCGAGGTCCTTGGTGTAGCCGGGCTCATCGATGTGAGCGAAGATCAGGCGGCGTTGTTGGGGAGCGGACATTGCGGAGTGAAAGTGAGAGTGAAAAGGAAGAGGGGCTTACTTATCCTCGGCGATGAACTCGATGCCGCCGGTCCAGCGGGCGGCGAAGTTGTAAACCATGGCGAGGAGCACGCCGACCACGAAGCCGCCGACGGCGTGGATGAAGGGCATGAACAGCGCACCGGCGCCGGCGAAGAGCCACGGGATGCCGAGGAGCTTGGGCGCGTAGTTGAGGTCGGCCGCGGTGGCGGCGGCGCCGAGCGTAAGCAGGAGCACGGGCGCGACGATCATGCCGATGAAGCCGTTGATCAGCCCCAGCACGAGGCCGAAGCGGATGGGCGGAACCTGCATGATGCGGAACTTCTTCATTTCTTGGCGGCCTCTTTCCGGATTTGTTCGCTCAGCGCCTTCACCTTGGCGGCGTCCACCTTCTCGTGCAGGTCGTCGTCGATCATCACGACCGGGCCGGTGCCGCAGCTCGCGAGACACTCGACGAACTCGATGGTGACCTCGCCGTCGGCGGAGATCTCGCCGCGATGGCAGCCAAACTCCTGCTCGAACTGCTCGCACACCTTGTAGCCGCCGGTGAGGGCGCAGGAGAGCGTGCGGCAGACCTTGATGTGGCGGCGACCGATCGGCTTCTGCCGGAACATCGGGTAGAAGGTCACGACCTCATACACGTTGATCGGCGGCAGCTCGAGCTTCGCGGCGATCCACTCGATGGCTTCCTTGGAAATCCAGCCGGCATCCTCCTGCACGAGGTGCAGCAGCGGCAGCGTGGCGCTGCGCTTCACCGGGTAATGGGTGATGACCTCGTCGATTTTCTTAAGCGTTTCAGGTTTCAGGTTCATCGACGGCGGGAAATCAGCGGTCGCACTCGCCCATGACGAAGTCGAGCGAGCCGAGGATGGAGACGACGTCGGACACGAGGTTGCCGACGCAGAGTTTCGGGAGAATGGAGAGATTGCAGAACGAGGGGCTGCGGATCTTCATGCGCCACGGCACGCCGCCGCCCTTGCTGACGATGTAGAAACCGAGCAGGCCCTTCGGAGCCTCGCCCTCGAAATAGACCTCGCCGGCCGGCATCTGCGGGCCCTCGGTCACGATCATGAAGTTGTTGATGAGCTCCTCCATGGAGGTGAGGATCTTGTCCTTGGGCGGGGCGAAGATCTTGCGCGCGTCCTTAGCATACCAGTCGCCGGCGGGGAACTTGGCGATACACTGCTGGATGATGCGGATAGACTGCTTCATCTCCTCGCCGCGGCAGAGGTAGCGGTCATAGCAATCGCCCTTCGAGCCGATCGGCACGTCGAACTGGTATTGGTCGTAGCCCCAGTAGGGACGGTCCTTGCGCAGGTCGTTCGGCACACCAGAGCCGCGGAGGTTCGGGCCGCTCAGGCCGTAGCTGATGGCGTCGGCCTTGGAGATGACGCCGATGTCCACGGTGCGGTCCAGGAAGATCTTGTTGCGCGAAAGCATGCCCAGCACCTCGTCGAGGATCGGGAGGAACTGCTTGCAGAACGCGTCCACCTCCTCGAGCCAGCCCGGGGGCAGGTCGCGCGACACTCCGCCGATGCGGCTGTAGCTGGTGGTGAAGCGCGCGCCGGTGAGCTTCTCGAACAGCTTGTAAAGCTTCTCGCGCTCCTCGAAGGTATACATGAACACCGTCCAGGCGCCGACATCGATGCCGTAGGCACCGAGGCCCATGAGGTGGGCGGAGACGCGGGCCATCTCGGAGGTGATCACGCGGATGGCGTTGACGCGGTCCGGCACCTTGAGGCCGGCGAGCTGCTCGACGGCGTGGGCGTAGATGGCGTTGTTGGCGAGCGGCGCGAGGTAGTCCAACCGGTCCGTGTAGGGCACGAACTGGTTGTAGGTCATGTTCTCGGCGATCTTCTCGTCGCCGCGGTGCAGGTAGCCGACGATCGGGTCGGCCTTGGTCACCGTCTCGCCGTCGAGCTCGAACTGCACGCGCAGCACGCCGTGGGTGGACGGATGCGACGGGCCCATCGAGAGGGACATCTTCTCGGGCTCGAACTCCTTGGGGAGATTCGCGTTCGCGGCCTTGGCGGCGGCATCGGGAAAGGAAAAGTCGGTGGCCATCGGTTATTCGGGCTTTTCGTTCTTCTCGTTCCACGCCTCGTCCTTGGCGCGGGGCTCGGCTTCGCCCATCGGTTCGCCGGGGGTGGCCACGAAGGGACCGCCGGCCATCGGGGCGGAAATGACGCCCTCCTTGAGTTCGGCGGCGATTTCAGGATCGGAAATTTCGGTCGGCAGGCCGGCGAGGGGGAACTCTTTGCGCAGCGGGTGATACGGGTAGCCGTCCCACATGAGGATGCGGCGCATATCGGGATGGCCGGTGAACTTGATGCCGAGCAGGTCGTAGGTCTCGCGTTCGTGCCAGTTGGCGCCGGCCCAGAGGCCTGAGGCGGTCGGCATGGCCGGCTCGCTGTCGCTCGCGCAGTTGGCGGCAACGCGCACGTAGGCGTGCTTGGTGCCGGAGTAGAGGTGCCAGATGACCGTGAAACGCGGCGACTGCTCGGCGCTCCAGTCCACGGCGGTGACGTCCATCAGGAAGTCGTAGCCCTGGGCGTCACGCAGCCACTGGAGGACGGCGATGGCCTCAGTCGCAGGGACGTTGAAGGCCGGGCAATCCGCGCTCGCGCGGGGCGTGGCCGAGGGAAACTGGCTGGAAACGGCGGTCGTGATCTCGACGTCGGTGGTCATGCGCAGGGGCGGCGGGTGGCTCAGGCGCTGAGCAGTTTGGAGAGCGAACGCTCTTTCTTCACCTTGTCCTGCAACTTCTGCAGGGCGTCGAGCAAGGCCTCGGGGCGCGGCGGGCAACCGCTGACGTAGACGTCCACCGGCACGATACGGTCCACGCCTTGCAGCGTCGCGTAGCTGCGATACATGCCGCCCGAACTGGCGCAGGCCCCCATGGCGATGACCCACTTCGGCGCGGCCATCTGGTCGTAGATGCGGCGGACGATCGGGGCCATCTTGTAGGTCACGGTGCCGGCCACGATCATGCAGTCAGCCTGACGCGGAGAGAAGCGCATGACCTCGGCGCCGAAGCGCGCGATGTCGTAACGGCTCGACGCGGCGGCCATCAACTCGATCGCGCAGCAGGCGAGGCCCATCGGCATGGGCCACATGGAGTTGTTGCGCAGCCAGTTGATCGCGGCATCCGCCTTGGTGACGAACAATTCGCCCTCGATCTTGCTGTTGTATGTTAGCTCCGGTGCGTCGGTGGCCATGTGGTAAAAAATGCAACGCACCCTACCACCCCACCCTCCTCCGGCAAGGAGGATTTGTCTCACTGACGTGTATTAGTTCTGGACGCACCGGAGAAAAACATTTCTGGCAACCTGCGGTGCCGCGGACGCGCCGCCGATCTTGCACGAGCAGGCCCCGGCAGCATGCTCGCACGCATGGTTTCTCCCCTTGCTCGCATGACCCGCACCGTTGTCCGGCTTACGATCCCCCTGCTTTTTGCCACTGTTCTGCAAGCCCAGGCGCCCACCCTCGCGGCCACGCCGGTCTATGACGCCGATGCCCAGGCCCTGATCCTCGCCCGGCAGTATCAGGAAGGTGGCGAGGCCTCCCGGAACGCCTTGCTCGACGCCTTGCAACTCATGGGTTGGAGCGTGCGCAACGCCCAAGGCGCCGTGCTGAAAGCCCCGCCCGCCGGCACCGACACCGGCCTGGCGATGCGCGACTACGAGATCGAGGAATTGCTGTGGAAACCCAGCGAACAACCCTCGATCCGGTTGATATCGTATGCCCAGGTCCTCGCCATTCCCTCCGAGGGGGCCGATCCCGAGGAACTGGCCCAGGATCTCGTCGAGGTGCTGCGCCAGAGCGCCCAAAGCAACCAGCCGCAGCAGCGCTTTTGGGCCCGCTTCATCCTCGCGCTCGGCCGGGTCAGCCCGGTCAACTACGATCTGACCGCGCCCGCCCCCGTGCCGGTGATCCAACCCGGCAAAGCCCGGCTCAAACAGCTCGAACGTGAGGCACAGGGGAATCCTCTCGTTCTCCTCAAGGCGATGCAGCCGACGCCGGTCTGGCCCGACCACGATCCCGTGCTCGCCCCGTCGCCCCGTCCGGAACGCGGCGACGACGATGCGCGCGTTGGTCCCGCGGCGCGCGACCAGCAGCGCTCGGCCGAGCTCGCCGCAGAAATGGGCGGTATCAGCACCGAGTTGGGCAGTTCCGACGAAAGCCGCCGCAAGGCCGCTCAGGAGAAAATGAACAAGATCGGCGTCGAAATGGCCGCCATCTCCTCGCGCCAGCAGGCGGCCATGCTGCAGCAAATGGCCTCCACCGCCAAAAAGCTCAACGGGGAGGAGACCGACGAGGAGGAAGACGAGGAATCCAGCAACGACGACGGCAGCCCGCGTTTTCTGGCCGAGTGGCGTGAACAGCCGCTTTCCCTTCTGCAAATTTCGCTGATCACGCGGGTCTTCGCCGCCGATCTGCGCCAGATGGCGCAACGCGGGCAGGCCGCCCCCGGTCAGGCGTGGATGCGTCCGGGCCGCGCCCGACCCTTGCCCTTCGCGATGATTAACGTGGCGCAGGCCTCCGCCCCGGCGCCCTCTTTCGGCAGCCAGTTTGCCGGCGCGATCGGCGACATCTGGGCCACCACCGCGGGCGGCTACACCTCTGCGGTGGTCGATCACTATTTCCCCGAAAACAAGTTCAACAAGGGCATGGCCGCCGCCAATTCCATCATCGCCTGGTATAAGGCCATCATGAGCGTGGTTCAGCAGAAGATCACCATCCAGGTCGAGAACGCCCCGCTGATCCGCACCAAAACGCGTTCACCCGGCGAGCAGCGCACCGCGCGCGCCAAGGTGATCATCGATTTCCCGAAGAGCGACGTGCTCAAGGCCATCCGCGCCGCCGGCAACATCACCAGCCTGGACCTGCAAATGCCCGACGGCGGCCCGGTGAGCGGCGCCAAGGTCGTCTGGCGTCTCCCCGAGGGCAGCTACAACGGCAAATACCAGACCGCCCGGGGCGGCTCAGAATACCGGCCCGACCTGGCCGTCGTGCAGTTTGCCCAGGCCGGCGGGCCCGAAGCCTACATTTCCTCCACCAATGATGCCGGCGAAGCCACCATCACCCTCGAGGGAGTGCCGCAGCGGAAAAACCTGTCGTCCACCGTGCGCCCCTACCCGCGCCGCGCCGCGGTCGGCGTCGAGGTCACCATCAAGGTCGGCAACATGACCCAGGATCTCAACGACGCCATCAGCCTCGCCATGGGCGGCCCGGTGAGCGGATCGCTGACCTTCCTCGCCGACATGGTGCTGCGCACCTCGTTTTTCTTCCACAAGACCCAGCCCTTCGAGGTCACCGACTGGAAGGAACCAGCCTGGGAGGGCGAGTTCGAGATCACCATCAAGGGCTCCGGCTCCAAACGCGAAAAGGGCGAGAAGGGCGGCCCCGAGCAGGAATTCAGCTGGTCGCTCGACCGCACCATGGAAGGCCGCCTGCACACGCCTGACTGGGAAGAGGACAACGAGGAGAAGAAAAACTACGCCTCCGACGGCCGCCACCCGCTCGAGATCGACGGCGATTCCCGCTACTTCCGCCTGAAGGATTCCTCCAGCGCCCGCAGCAGCCGCAGCTACAGCCGTTACGAAGCCAACGGTCCGCTGCAGATCCAGCCGCCCGGCCACAACCAGCTCGCCCGCTACTCGCGCGCCGAGCCCAGCGGCAGCGCCGAGCTGATGTTCACCGGCGGCAAGATGCAGCTGGAGCTGAAGCCGTTCTTCGGCGCCGAGTGCCTCGTCACCCGCTCCGAGCAAAACCGGGGCCGTTCCTCCAACCGCGCCGGCCCCGAGTATCTCAGCCTGCTCGATGGCATCTCCCCCGAGACGTTCACCATCATCGAGGACAACGACGGCAGCCAGGACTTCGTCGAAGGCTCCAAGACCTTCGATTTCTACCACGGCAACCTCCCCTACGTGCCGGGCTTCGACGTCACGGTCACGGTGAAGTATCGCCTCTGGAAGAACAACCCGCCGCCGAAAAACAAATGAGCGGGTGGACATCGTGGCACGGTCGTGAGGCCGGTGCCACGCGAACCAGCGTTCCCGCCCCGCCGCTTGCCTCCCTCCGCTGACAACGACCCCGCGCCGCCGGATCACGCGCCGCGACTCCGCCTGCTGCTCGCGGCCGGCGTGGTGATGCTGGGCGTGTTGGTGGCCAGCCTCGCCTACCACCAACTCATCCGCTCGCCCGAACACGCCGCCCGCGAGGAACGGCAGAACCGCCGCCGCGTCATGCTGCCTGCGCCGCGCGGCACCATTTACGACCGCGAACACCGCGTGCTCGCCGCCGACCGGGTTCACCGCTCAGCCGTGGTCCACCTCGGCGCACTGCGCGCCGAGTTTCATCGCGAGCCGAACACGGCGGCGGCCCGGCTCGCGGTCGTGCAGCGTCAGCTCCACCGCCTCAACACACTCATCGGTCGCCGCGAGACCCTTGACCCCGCCCGGCTCGAAAACGCCTACGCCCGCGAAAGAGCGCGCCCGTTCGTGCTGGCCGACAACCTTGACGTCCAGGAAGCGGCCCGTCTGACAGCCGGATTAGCCGACGACGACCCACTGGCCGTGCAAGAAAGCTACCGGCGCACCTACCCCCACGCAGGGACGGCCGCGCACGTCCTCGGCCGCGTGCGCCGCGACCATGCCGACAGCGAAACCGTGCACGGTATAGGTGGCATCGAGCAGCAACACGAGACCACCCTGCGCGGCCAACCCGGCGAAGTCTCCGCGCAGATCGACGCCTGGGGTTTACCCACGGGTGCCGCCACCGAACATCGGGTGCCCTTGCCCGGCAGCGACGTCGTGCTGAGTCTCGACCTCGCTCTGCAGCAGGTGGCCGAACGCGCATTGGCCGAATCGGTCGCCCCCCAAGGCTCCGTCGCCGTTATCGCCGTGGAAACCGGCGAGGTCCTCGCGCTCGCCAGCAAACCCGGCTACGATCTCAACACCGTTTCCCCGAAGATGACCGCCGCCGTAAAACAGCGCATCGACACCGAGGGCGGCTGGTTCAACCGCGCCACCCAAGGCCTCTACCCGCCCGGCTCGGTGTTCAAGATTTTCACTACCCTCGCCGGCCTGCGTGGCGGCACCCTGCGCCCCGACACCGCCCTGAAATGTCCCGGCTACCTGGAACTCGGCGACCGCCGCCTGCCCTGCCACAATGCGGAGGGCCACGGTTCCCTTCGTCTGCGGGACGCGCTCGCCCACAGCTGCAACGTCTTCGCCTACCAAGCCGGACTCGCCGCCGGTCCTGACGCGCTTGCGGCGGAAGCCAGGCGATTTCACCTGCACGAACCCACCGGCCTCGATCTGCCCGTCGAAGCCTCGCGCATGGTCGTGCCCGATCCCGCATGGAAGAAACAAGCCGGCCATGGCGCATGGACGCCCGGCGACACCGCCAATCTCGCCATCGGCCAGGGGTTCCTGCGCTGTTCGCCGCTCCAACTCGCCTGCGCGATGGCCTCGCTCGCCCGCCACGAAACGCTCACCGTGCCGACCTTGCTGGGCTCCCCCGGACGAAAGCCGTCGGGCGACCGACCACGCGAGCCGCTCGGATTATCCGACGAAAACTACGCCGCCCTTCTCGCCGGTCTGCGTGCCGTGGTGGAGAGCGGCATCGGCCGCGACGCCCAGGTGCCCGGCATCAGCATCGCCGGCAAGACCGGCACGGCACAGGTGATTCGTCCGGCCGGCACTTTCAACATTGCCTGGTTCGTGGCCTTCGCGCCCATCGAGAAGCCCCAGATTGCCCTCGCCGTCGCCCTCGAAGGCGACCGACCCAACGAGGAATTCGCCGGCGCCGCCCACGCCGCTCCCGTCGTGCGGGAAATCATTGGCGCCTATCTCGATAGGCAAAGGCACTGATACTTTCAGCGAACCGTGGCGGAGAGGGGGGGATTCGAACCCCCGGTAAGTTGCCCTACGTCCGCTTTCCAAGCGGGTGCCTTAAACCACTCAGCCACCTCTCCGTGACAGGGGAAGGTCGAATAAGGGTGCTCCCATTTCCCGGGTCAACGGAAAATCCTGCCACTGTCTGCCCCGCCAGATAACCCACTGTGCCCCAATCACGGGTTGCCAAAAGCCTGCGCCGGCGTAGCCTCTGCCCTTCACGCCACCGGCCGATGCAAGATCTCACCGACCTCTACCAGTCCGTCATTTTGGACCACAACCGCCGCCCGCGGAACCGCGGCAAACTGCCCACGGCCAACCGCGTCGCCCACGGCGAAAACCCCTCGTGCGGAGACCAATGCACCGTTTACCTGCGTCTCGACGGCGACCGCGTGGGCGAGATCACCTTCGACGGCTCCGGCTGCGCCATCTCCCAGGCCAGCGCTTCCCTCATGACCCTTCACGTCAAGGGCAAGACCCTAGCCGAAACCGAGGCCATCTACGCCGACGTCCATAAGCTCGTGACCACCGGCCAAGTGGACGAAAACAACCTCTCCGACCTCGCCGCGCTGGCCGGCGTCCACCAGTTCCCGGCCCGCATCAAGTGCGCCACCCTCGGTTGGCACGCCGCCCTCAACGCCCTCAAGGGCGACCCGGTCACCGCTACGACCGAAACCCACAAGGACTGATCCATCATGCCCAGCTGGTCCGACGTCCGCGCCGACTTCCCCGTCCTGCACCAGCAGGTCAACGGCAAGCCCCTCGTCTATCTCGACAACGGCGCCACCTCGCAAAAGCCCCGACAGGTCATCGACGCGCTCGTCCGCTATTACGAGCGCGACAACAGCAACGTTCACCGTGGCCTCCACGCGCTCTCCATGCGCGCGACCGACGCCTACGAAGGTGCCCGCGCCCGCGTGGCCAAGTTCATCAACGCGGCCGATCCCGCCGAGATCATCTTCACTCGCGGCACCACCGAAAGCATCAACGTCATCGCCCGCAGCTGGGGCCACGCCCACTTGAAGCCCGGTGACGTCGTGCTCACGACAGAGTTCGAACATCACTCGAATCTCGTGCCTTGGCAGCAAGCCGCCAAGGCCTCCGGCGCCACGCTCAAGTATGTGCCGTTGCTCGGCGCCGACGGCGAAGGCGGACTCGACCTGGCCGCGCTCGACAAGCTGCTCACGCCGTCGGTGAAGCTTTTCGCGTTCACCCACATTTCCAACACCCTCGGCACGATCAATCCCGCCGCCGAGCTCTGCCGCCGCGCGCGGGCCGTCGGCGCCGTCACGGTGATCGACGCCGCGCAATCCATCGGCCATGTGCCGCTCGACGTGCAGCAGATCGGCTGCGACTTCCTCGCCTTCTCCGGCCACAAGATGTGCGGCCCGAACGGCATTGGCGTGCTCTACGGCCGCCGCACACTGCTCGACAAGCTCGCCCCGGACGAAACCGGCGGGGGCATGGTCGTGCAGGTGACTTACGAGGGAGCCACATGGAAACCCGCGCCCGAACGCTTCGAGGCCGGCACGCCCAATGTGGCCGACGCCATCGCCCTCGGCGCAGCCTGCGACTACCTCGACGCTCTGGGTCGCGAGCAGATCGCCGCACACGACACGCAGCTCGTGAACCTCGCGATGGAGAAACTTTCTGTCCTCCCCGGCATCCGCATCATCGGCCCGCGTGTCGGCGCCGAGCGCAGCGGGTTGGTCAGCTTCGCCTTCGAAGGCGTGCACGCGCACGACGTGGTGACCTTTGCCGATGAGGATGGCATCGCCCTCCGCGGCGGCCATCACTGCAACCAGCCGCTGATGCGCAAACTCGGCCTCTCAAGCACGACGCGGGCGAGTTTCTACTTCTACAACACCGTAGAGGAAATTGACCGTCTGGCTGTCTCCCTCCGCCGCATCCAGAAGTTCTTCGCGGGTTGAGGTGCCGTCCGGCCAACGGAAGGCAGCCCCGGGGCGGCGTTGGACCCCGCAAACCCTTGATTCAAGTCAACCTCCGGCCGGGCTTGAGCAAGATATGCGCAGCCGGTGGGTGGGGGGGTCTGCTATCCTCTGCTCATTATGGTGTCTCCACGCTACACCGTCCTGCCCACTGTCGAACCCGCCCTTGAGCTGGTTCGCAAATACAACGTGCCCGGGCCGCGCTACACGTCCTACCCGACGGCCCCGCAGTTTTCCGCCGAAGTTGATCGGGCCGCCTTGCGCGCCGAGATCGCGCGCGACAACGCCGACCCGACCCGGCCGCTTTCGCTCTATTTCCACCTGCCGTTCTGCGAGTCGCTCTGCTGGTATTGCGGCTGCAACACCGTGATCACGCGGCGCCGCTCGTCGGCGGGTGAATATGTCGGCCTGCTCCGCCGGGAACTTGCGATCACGCAGCCGCTCCTCAACACGGCGCGGCCCGTCACGCAGCTTCACTTCGGCGGCGGCACGCCGACGTTCTTGCCTCCGGAGGAAATCGACCGGCTCGGCCAGTCCATCCATGAGGTGTTCACCTTCGCGCCCGATGCCGAGATTTCCGTTGAGATCGACCCGCGCCGCCTGACCAAGGGGCACGTCGAGGCCTACCGCCGCCTGGGCTGCAACCGCGCCTCCCTGGGCGTGCAGGACACCAACCCGCAGGTGCAGCTGGCGATCCACCGCTGGCAGCCGCTCGCCCAGACCGCCCAGGCCATCACCTGGCTGCGCGAAGCCGGCTACCAGTCCGTCAGCGTGGACCTGATCTACGGGTTGCCGGTGCAGACGCCCGAGTCCTTCGCGAAGACACTCGACGAGGTCATCGCGCTCAATCCCGACCGCCTCGCGGTGTTCAGCTACGCGCACGTGCCCTGGCTGAAGCCGGCGCAGAAAATCTTCGACGACCGCGAACAACTGCCGACCACCGAGGCCAAACTTGCCATGCTCACGACCGCCGCGCGCGCGCTGACCGCCGCCGGTTACGTGCACATCGGCATGGACCACTTCGCCCGACCCGACGACGAACTGGCCCGCGCGCACGACGACGGCACGTTATACCGCAACTTCCAGGGCTACACCACCCGGGCCGGCGCCTCGCTCTACGGCTTCGGCATGTCGTCCATCTCGCAAACCGATGGTTCGTTCCGCCAGAACTTCAAGGATCTCGAGGAATACACCGCCGCCATCGAACGCGGCGAGCTGCCGCTAGAACGTGGGTTTCTGCTCAGTGAAGAGGACAAACGCCGGCGCGCCGTCGTGATGGACGTGATGTGCCGGCAGCGCGTGGACTATGCCAGCCTTTCGCTCCGCGCGGGGATCGACGTTGCCCGGGCCTATGCCCCGGAGATCGCCTCGCTCGCCGACCTCGAAGCCGACGGCCTCCTGAAGCGGGACGAAGCAGGTTTCGATGTCACACCGCTCGGCGAACTGTTCCGGCGCATCATCGCGATGCGTTTCGATGCCTATCTTGATCGCGGGCCGCGCAAGTTTTCTCGCACCGTCTGACACGCCGCATGCCCTATCGCATCGCCAAGACGCTCACCTTCGAAAGCGGTCACATCCTCAGCAAGCACAAGGGACGTTGCCGGTTTCCGCACGGCCACAGCCGCACCGTCGAGGTCGTGCTCGCCGCCGATCAGCTCGACGCCAACGACATGGTCTGCGACTTCAAGGCCGTGAAGCGCGCCTTGGAGGCATTGCTCGACCGGTGGGATCACGCGCTCTGCCTCAACACCGCCGACCCTGGCTTCGCCGAGCTGCAACGCACCTACGGCGAACGCATCATCCCCTTCGCCGGCACGGATCCCACCACGGAGATCATGGCGCGCACCATCTTCGATGCGGTGCAGACCAAGCTGCAGGAATCAAAAAATGAGCGCTCCCCCGAGTATCCCATACCGCCAGACGTCCGGGTGGAGAAAGTGCGCGTAACCGAGACCGCGACCAGCTGGGCCGAATATTCGCTCTGAAACAGATTCGCTGAAGCCTTGACCGGTTGTCGCCCGCTTCAGGGAATCTTCAGCTCCATGCCGACCTTGAGGTCGCCTTCGTTTTTCATCACTCCGCGATTGGCGGCGTAAATGTCCCGCCACTTCGCCCGGTTGCTGTAATATTGCTGGGCGAGTTTGGAGAGCGTGTCGCCCGGACGCACAACGTGGGTTCGCGCACTGGTGGACGCCGTCGGTGCGGCGGTCGGACGCGTCGGCGTGCTGGTCGGCGTGCTGGTCGGCGTGCTGGTCGGCGGAGCCTTCGGTGTCACCGTCAGAGCCGGGGTCGTCACCCGCGGAGGCGTGGACACCTGAGGGGCACGCGTGCGCACCGTGGGCACCGGCTCCAGTGAAAAGGCCGGGGCACTGGACGTGGCCGTGGGCGGAGAAGAGGAGACGGTGGGCACATCCTTGTCCGCGAGCTGCACCGGCACGTTGCCGCGTGCAGCCCGCAGCTCGGCGAGCTGCTGTTTGAGGGTTTCGTTTTCCTGTTTGAGTCGGTCGAGGGTCGCAATCAGGTCCACCCGCTGTGCCTGGTTTTCAATCGGCTGCGCGGGGATGGTCCGGGCGAATTCTCTGATCGCCGCGTCGATGCGCTGGCGCACCAGGGACGCCTGCGGGCTGTTGGGCCGTTGCGCGAGGTATTTGCGGAAATGATAGATGGCCGAGAGCGGATCGTTGATGTGCTGCGAATAGAGCAGCCCGACCTCGAGATGCGACTCGGGCGCATCATCGCGACGGCGATCAATCACTTTCAGGAAGGCCGTCAGCGCCTCCTGCCGCCTGCCGGTTTTGAGCAGCGACTGGCCCTCGCGATAGTTGGGCTCGTCGAGCTCGCTGGCGTAGGTCAGACGATCGTTGTCGGCACAACCACCCAGCCACAGCGCCAGCAACCCCGCCAAGACGGGGAGCAGGAGGTGAAACTGGCGACAACGGGCGGACACGCGGGGAAATGAATTGAACGCAGACGGTTGCGGGCTACGTTTGCCGCCACCCCGAGCCAACACAAGTTTTTGATGCCACTGGACTCCGCCACCCTGCTTGCCAAGGCCCGCAACTGCCTCGCCATCGAACGCGCAGCGCTCACCGCCACCGCGAAAAAACTCGACCGCGAATTTGTCTCCGTGGTGCGCGCGGTGGAGGCGACGATCGGCGCGGGCGGCAAACTCATCCTCTCCGGTGTGGGCAAAAACGCCCACATCGCGCAGAAGCTCACCGGCACCTTCAACAGCATCGGCGTGCCCGCGTGTTTCCTCGACGCCACACAGGCCCTGCACGGCGATCTCGGCCTCTGTGCGGCCGGCGATCTGGCCATCCTGCTCAGCAACAG
>CBINOW010000069.1:0-24091 GCA_966252395.1 uncultured Oleiharenicola sp.
TGCCGTCCCGCTTGAGGGCTTCATACCACGCGGTGGAGCCGACGTGGATCTGGAAGGTCCGCTGCTGTCCGTCAGTGAGGGTCGCGAAGACCTTCATCGGCGACCACTTTTCCGCGAGCTTGTGCATGTAGAACGACAGCTCGGTCGGGCGCCAGGCGTTCCAGTCGGTGACCTCGACGAAGACGCCGGCGATGGGCTTGCCGTCGCCATTGCGGCTCTCGCGTTTCACGAAGCGAATGCCGGGAATCTTGAAGGCTTCGAGCGCGGGGATGATCTCTTCCGGCGTCTTTTTCGGATAGCTGATGCCGCGAATCGGGTAATCCGAACGCTGGCCGGCCGGCAGCGCGACCTGCCTCCATGGCGTCTGCTCGCAGCCGAGCCCGATCATGGCGTAACCGATGATGGCGTTGTAGTCGGTGATCATCGGCGAGGTCTGCACCCACGGGAGCTCGGTGTCGGGCCAGCGCATGCTGCGCGTCCAGCCCCGCATGGGGACGACGGTCAGCCGGCCCTTCTCACGGACCCGGTCTTTGATGCCCTTCAGCACGCCGGGGGCCTGCTTGGCCATGGTGGCGAGTTCGCCCATCGTCAGGCCGTGCACGTAGGGCACGCGGAACGCGCCCACGTCGCTCATCCATTCCGGGTCGAGCGGCGGGCCGTCCACCTTGAGGCCACCAAGCGGATTGGGGCGGTCGAGGATGATCACCTCCACGCCGGCCTCGAAGCAGGCCTCCATCGTGTAGCGCATCCAGCTGATGAAGGTGTAGGAACGGGCCCCGATGTCCTGCAGGTCCACCACGACCGCGTGGAGGCCCTTGAGTTGCTCCTTGGTCGGGCGCTTGTTCTTTCCGTAGAGCGAATACACCGGCAGCCCAGTCGGACCGTGGATGGCGTCGTCGAAGTGCGTGGCGGACTTGGTGGTGCCGTCGAGGCCGTTTTCAGGGGCGAACAGGCAGACGAGTTTCGCCTGCGGCGCGCGGCGGAGCACGTCGATCGTGGTCTCGCCGCGACGGTTCACGCCGGCGCGGTGGGTGAGCAGGCCGAGGCGCTTGCCGGCGACGGCCTTGAAGCCTTCGGCCTCGAGGACGTCGATGCCGAGCATCACGCGCGGGAGTTTTTCGGGCGGTGGTTCCGGTTTGGGTTCCGGCTTGGCCACCGGCGGCGGGGTCGGGGCCGGCTTTTTCTCGGTCTTCTTGGTGTCGGTCGCGCAGCCCGCGAGCAGCGCGAAGAACGCGAGCAGGGCGAAAATGGGGAGAGGAAGCGCGGGTGACCGACGGAGCACGGTCGAATTTCTGAAAACGCCCGTGCGCCTTGGCGAGGAGATTCGCGGTGAAATCTCAGCGCTGCTTGCGGCGGGCGACGACGGCGGCGGCGAGGTGCTCCAGCACGGGGACGGTTTCGCTGAAACCCAGGCAGGCGTCGGTGATGCTCTGGCCGTAGGTCAGGGGGCGGCCCGGCTCGTGTTTCTGGGCGCCACCGACGAGATTGCTTTCGAGCATCACGCCGAAAACCGCGCGCGAGCCGCCGGCGACCTGCGCGGCGACATTGGCGGCGACGGCCGGCTGCTGGTCGTGACGCTTGCCGCTGTTGCCGTGGCTACAGTCCACGAGCACGGAGGGGACCGCGCCGGCCTTGGTCAGCAGGGCGACGGAGCGGGTCACGTGGAGGGCGTCGTAGTTGGGTCCGGTCGCGCCGCCGCGCAGCACGAGGTGGCAGTCGGGGTTGCCCGTGGTGGCAAGGATGGCCGGGGCGCCCTCGCGGGTGAGCGACGGGAAACAGTGCGGGTGCCGGGCGGAAACAATGGCGTCCACCGCCACCTGCAGGTCGCCGTCGGTGCGGTTCTTGAAGCCGACCGGCATCGAGAGACCGGAGGCGAGCTCGCGGTGGATCTGGCTCTCGGTGGTGCGTGCGCCGATCGCGCCCCAGGAGACGAGGTCGGCGTAGTATTGGCCGAGGGTGGTGTCGAGGAACTCGGTGCCGATGGGCAGGCCGGCGGCGTTCACGTCGAGCATCAGCTGGCGCGCGAGGCGCAGGCCGGTGTTGACCTGGAAGCTGCCGTCGAGGCGCGGGTCATTGATCAGACCCTTCCAGCCGACCGTCGTTCGGGGCTTTTCAAAGTAAACGCGCATCACGACCAGCAGGTCGGCGGCGAGGCGGTCGGCCACGGGCTTGAGCTTGTGCGCGTATTCCAGGGCGGCTTTCGGGTCGTGAACCGAGCAGGGGCCGACGATGGCCACGAGCCGGTCGTCGCGGCCGTGCAGGATCTCGACCGCGGCTCGCCGCCCGTGCTGCACGAGCGCGGCGCCGGTCTCGCCCAGCGGCAGATCCTCCTCGAGGATGGCGGGCGAGAGGAGCGGGCGCGTGGTGCGGATGCGGAGATCGGAAGTCGGCTGGCGCATGGCGGGTGGGAGAGGCAAGCGCAGGCCGGCGGGAAAGGCACGGAGATTTTCGCCTCGCGGCGGCACAGTCGGGAGCAAAGCTGCCGCGATGCTTTCCCTTTGCCAGCATGGCTATGAAACCTTCCTCGAGCGCGAACTCGCGGGTGCGGGCCTGGCCGTGGCGGAAAAGGGTCCGGGCTGGGCGATTTGCGGGGATGGGGCGGGGACTCCGCTCCCCGCCGAAGGGCTGATGGCGGGGAACGGAGTCCCCGCCCTACCGGACTTGGCCTTCCCGCAGGTCGCGCTGCTGGCGCCGCGCGAGTTCCGCGGCGAGTCGGTCAACGAGGTGGCGAAGCAGCTGGCGGAATTTTTCCTGGAGAGCCTGCGCGGTGAACGCATAGACGCGGCCTGGCCCTGTGTGTTCTCGACCGTGCCGGAAGTCGTCGGCCTCGGCCGCCGGGCGAGCGGCGTGGAAAAGGCCTTTGAGGAACTTTTGCGCAAGAAACTCAACCGCGTCGCCAAACTCGCCACGACCGATCTGCCGCGCGGGCCGGGGCGGGTGCGGGGACTGTTTGTGTTCTTCGCGGATTTCGGGCGGGTGTTCGCCGCGCGCGAGGCGGTGCTGGGCGGCCAGCGCCGCATGGCCGACGACGACGCGGCGCCTTCGCGCTCCTACCTCAAGGTCGAGGAAGCCTACCTCGTGCTCGGGCGCGAGCCACAGCCGGGTGAAACCGTCGTCGATCTTGGCGCCGCCCCCGGCGGCTGGAGCTACAGCGCGGCGAAACGCGGGGCGCAGGTCATCGCGGTGGACAACGGCCCCCTCAAGGGTGGCGCGCTCGGTCATCCGCTGATCGCGCACCGCATGGAGGACGCCTTCAAGTTCCGCCCGGCGGAGGGCGAGGTGTTCGACTGGCTGTTTTGCGACCTCGTCGAGGAGCCGCACCACGTGGTGCAGAACATCGTCACGCCGTGGCTCGCGGGCGGCTGGTGCCGGCGGTTCGTGATCAACCTGAAGTTTGGCCACGTGGACCCGCTGGCGCTGCTGCGCGAGGTCGGTGCCGCGGGCTCGCCGTTCGCGCGGCACGCGACGAATCTGCGCATTCGCCACCTTTATCACGACCGTGAGGAGTTCACCGTCGTGGGCGAGCGCGCCTGAACGGAAACCCCACGGGTAGGGTGACCGGCGGGCTGAGGCCACAATCTGTGGGTGAAAGGAGAAAACGCGCCGTGAGCGCGCCGCATATCTTGCTGCGCACCGTTTGCGCCGCGCCGGACACGACCATGAGTCGCGATCATAAATCGGCCGGTGCCTGCGCGGGCGTTTGACGGTGGCCCTCGCCGGGACTTGAACGAAGGCTCCGCGAAGCCGCACCGCTGGAGAGGGCGGAGGCGTTTTGCTTCATGCGGATGACCCACCCAACCACCCGCCATGTCTCATTCCCATCACCCCAAGGTTCATGCCTCGAACGGTCTGCAGGACTTCATCGCCATTTCCCGTTACGCCCGCTACGTCCCCGAAAAACGCCGTCGCGAAACCTGGACCGAGGCGGTCCATCGCGTGCGCGACATGCATCTCGCGCACTACGCCGACCGGCCGCTGGCCAACGCCCTGGCCGATGCGGTGGCGGCGGGCGAGGTTACGCCCGCGCAGGCCGCGACGCTCGGCGGGCACCGCACGCTGCACGCGGCGATCCGCGCGGCCTTTGCGGCCGTGCAGGCGCGCGAGATTTTACCCTCGATGCGCTCACTGCAGTTCGGCGGCGAGGCCATCCTCAGCAAGCACGCGCGCATCTACAACTGCGCCTTCACCTACCTCGACCGGCTGGAGGCCTTCCGCGAGGCGTTCTACCTGCTGCTCTGTGGCTGCGGTGTGGGTTTCTCCGTGCAGCAGCGGCATGTGTCGCGGCTGCCCGCGTTGGCCGCGCGCCGCGAGGGCGAGCCGGCGGTGCGCCATGTGATCGCCGACACCATCGAGGGCTGGGGCGACGCCCTGCATGCCCTGATGGAAAACGCCGTGGCCGGTCGCGGCGTGGATTTCGATTACTCGCTCATCCGCCCCGAGGGCGCGCCGCTGCGCACCACGGGCGGCAAGGCCCCCGGGCCCGAGCCGCTCTTCCACTCGCTCACGCGCATTGACCGCATCGTGCGCAGCGCGGCCGGACGCCGGCTCAAGACCGTCGAGGCCTACGACATCCTCTGCTGGGCCGCCAAGGCCGTGCTCTCCGGCGGTGTGCGTCGCTCGGCCACGATCTGCCTCTTCTCGGTAGACGACGCTGACATGGCCGCGGCCAAGACCGGCAACTGGCTGGCCGAAAATCCGCAGCGTGTGGCGAGCAACAACTCCGCCGTCGTCGTGCGCGCCACGGCCACGCGCGAACAGTTCCAGAAGCTCTTCGAGCAGCAGAAGCAGTTCGGCGAGCCGGGCTTCTATTTTGTCGAGGACGAGGACTATGGCGCCAATCCCTGCGTGGAGATCGGCCTGCACCCGCGCGTGACGCTCGACCAGGCTGGCATCGCGCGGCTGCGTGAGCTCGGCCACACAGGTCCGCTCGCGGTGGGCGACGTGCTCACCGGCGTGCAGTTCTGCAACCTCGCGACGGTTTCCGCGGCGGCGGCGGAGAACCGGGGGGCGTTTCACCGGCTCTGCGCGCTGGCGTCGCTCATCGGCACGCTGCAGGCGGGTTACACGGAATTCAAATACCTGTCACCGGTTTCGCAGCTCATCACCGAGCGGGAGGCGTTGCTGGGCATCTCGCTCTGCGGCATCCTCGACCGGCCGGAACTGCTGCTCGATGCCGCCGAACTGCGGGCCGGGGCGGACGTGGTGAAGGGCATCAACGCTGTCATCGCCCGCGCCCTCGGTATCAATCCCGCCGCGCGCACGACCTGCGTGAAGCCGGAGGGCACGGCCAGCCTGCTGTTGGGCACGAGCAGCGGGCTGCATCCGCACCACGCGCGGCGCTACTTCCGTCGCGTCCAGGCCAACGTGCACGATCCGGTTTACCGGCACTTCCGCCGCGCCAACCCGCACATGGTCGAGCCGAGCGTCTATGACCTCAACGGCCGCACCGAGGTCATCACGTTCCCCGTCGAGGGCCCGGTGTTCGGTGTCTATCGCGACGAACTTTCCGCCACGCAGCACCTCGCCTACATCCGGCTGGTGCAGGAAAACTGGGTGCAGGCCGGCCGGCGGCACGAGGAGCATTCACCCGGGCTGCACCACAACGTGTCCTGCACGGTGTCGGTCAAGCCCGACGAGTGGCCGGCCGTCGCCGACTACATCTGGAACCACCGGCACAGCTTCACCGGCGTGGCGATGCTCCAGGATTGCGGCGACAAGGTCTATGCCCAGGCCCCGCGCGAAGGTGTCGCGACGCCCGAGGACATCGAGAAGTGGAACCGCCTCGGCTACGTGCCGGTGGACTTCACTACCCTCGAGGAATCCGAGGACATCACCGAGCTGAAACAGGTCGCCGCCTGCGCCGGCGGGGCGTGCGAGTTGGTCTGATACGGCCCTTGAACCACGCCCGCTGGCCGTCCACGCTGCGGGCCGGTTCATGAAATCACCCATCGCTCCCAAGCAAAAGGAACTGAACGTCTGCGGTTGGCAGGCCGTCTCGACGTTGTTCGCGCGGCATCCGGCGGAGGTGCGGCGGCTGTTTTTTGACGCCCCCACCGGGAAGCGCGCGGGGGAGATGTGCCGGTTGCTGGCGCAGAACCGGAAGGTTTACCGCCAGGTGGAGCCGGCCGAGTTGGAGAAAATCGCCGGCACGGTCCACCACGGTGGCATCGTGGCGGTGATCGGTGATCGGCCGCTCAAGAAGGTCACGCGCGAGGTGCTGGCCGGCTGGGCGAAGGATCGGACCCCGCTGCTGCTGCTCGACCGCGTGAGCAACGCCAACAACGTCGGCGCCATCGTGCGCACGGCGGCATTTTTCGGCGTGAAGGCGGTCATCGTGGCCGACCATCCGCAGCAGGCGCTGCCCGGCGAGGCGGCCCACCGCGTGGCGGAGGGCGGCATGGAGTTTGTGGAGTTCTACCGTGTGCCGGCGCTGCCGGAGTTCTGCGCGGAGCTGAAGCGGACACACTTCCTCCTCGGCACGAGCCTGAGTGGCAACCAGCTCTCGCCGGCGCAGGTGAAGGAGCGCGGACTGCCGCGTCCGCCGGCGATCATCCTCGGTAACGAGGAGAAAGGCATCGCTCCCGGCGTGGCCGCGCAGTGTGACCGGTTGCTGAAGATCCCCGGCGCAGACACGGTTGAGTCGCTGAACGTGTCGGCGGCGGCGGCGGTGCTGTGCTGGGAGTTTGTGGGAAAGAAAGGGTAGGGCGCGGACTCCGCTCCACGCCGAGGGCGGCGGCGAAGGGACTCGCCGCCCTACCGTCCGAACAACTTGCCGAGCAGGCCGCCGGATTTCGCGGCGGACTTGGCCGGACGGGGCTCGGGCGCCGCATTCATTTCCGGCACGCCGAGGAGCGGTTCGAAGTGGCCGGCTTTCTTGTAGAGGATCACGACGTCCTGCATGCCCCAGGCTTCCTCGAGGTAGGCGCGCATGATGATGTCGGGGTAGCGCTGGAGGGTGCGCATAACCCACTCGGGCGAAGTGAGTGCGAGGCCATAGTCTTCCTCAGCGTTGCTCTCAAAGTAACGCTGGTAGGCGAAGCCGGTGCGGGCGAACTCCTCGAGCAGGGCGGGCTTGTCGATGTTTTCGGCGACGTTGCGCCGGCCGCGGGCGAGCAGGCTGGAGACGGTGCGGCCCTGGGTGGTGAAGACGATCACGCCGCACTCCTTCGTCCATTTCACGAGACAGTCGAGCGTGGCCAGCCAGCGGTCGCGGCGCAGGTGGGTGACGAGCGAGCCGACCCAGATCAGGTCGAACTGGTTCTGGAAAGGCAGGCGGTGCAGGTCCACCTCGGAGTATACCGGCTTGGCGCCGAACTGTTGGGCGCAGAAATCCACGCCGTCTCGCTCGAGGTCGCAGGCGGTGATGTTGGCGTAGTGGTAGTGCGCCCGCAGCCAGCGCAGCACGCGGCCGTGGCCGCAGGGCAGGTCGAGGATGTTCGGGTAGTGGGGCTTGTCGCAGAGCTCGGCGGAGAAACGGATCAGCTCCAGCGCCCGGCGCCCGAGGTCGAAATACTGGTCGGTCAGCACGGCGTCGGCGTCCTTGGCCAGCATGCCGTCGCGCGGGGCGAGCGTGCGGTCCACGGCGAGTTGCGAAAAATCGTAGAGCGGTTTCATGCGGAGGAGCGGTCGCATCAAGGAGGCCGCCACGTTCTGCGTCAATCGTCGGAACGAAATCGCCCGGAGTGAGTCAAATTCGCCGAAATCCGGGGTTCCCGGCCGCGCCACCTTTTGCTAGGATGAAATCCATGACCGCTTCTCCTCTCGCCCAACTCGTATCCTGTGTCCTCCTCCTCACGACCGTCCTCGCGGCGCGTGCCGAGGTGTGGACGCTGGGCAACGGAGACCGGCTGACCGGCGAGTTGGTGGGCGAGGACGAGTCCACCATTGAGATCCAGCATCCGCAGCTGGGACTCCTCAAGCTGCCGCGAACCCTGCTCAAGGTGGCGGCAACCGAGAAAAAGGGTGAGGATCCCGAGGAGCCGATGCTGGCCGATCATCCGGACGCGGATTCCGAAGGAGAAGCTGACGGCGAAGGGGCCGGAAAAACGCACAACACGGCCGTCAAGGCCAAGGTTCCCAAGTGGAAGCGCCAGGCGGAACTGGGGTATTCGCAGCAGTCCGGCGCCAAGGACAAACAGGATCTGACCATCCGCCTGCAGGTGGATGGCAAGCAGGGCTTCAACACTTACCGCGGGACCGTCCGGTTGTTGCAGGAACACTCCGACGAGGACACGGTCGCCGATCGCAGCGAAGCCAGTTTTCGCTGGCGCCACGACATCAACAAGCGGCTGTTCACGCAGGCGCTCACGACTTACTCCGAGGACAAGGTGCGCAAGATCGACCTCAGCCTCGAGCAGCAGTTCGGCGGGGGCTACAAGGTCCTGGACAGCAGCCGCCACAAGGCCAACGTCGGCCTGGGAGCCGTGGTGCAGTATCTCGACCGGCAGGAAACCGAACAGCAGACGGCGCTGCTTGGCTCGTTCTTCCAGGATTACGCCTACCAGTGGAACAAGCGGGTGAAAGTCATGCAGGAGTCGAGCTTCATGATCTCCGACACCGGCACCCTGAACATCCGCAATGGTGTGCCGGACGGGCCCACGCAGGGCAGCTACCGCCTGAAGTTCAACACGGGCGTGCAAAGCAAAGTCACCCAGCAGATGTCGCTCAACGTGCGCTTCGAATACGACTACGACCGCTCTGTGCTGGAGCGCGACCTCCGCGCCGACCAGCGCCTGACCACCTCGCTTGGATATATCTGGTGAGGCCGGAGGCCGGGCTCCAGCCGCCGGCACAAATCCGCTGGCGACCGCCGCCCGCTCGCGCACACTCGCCCCGCATGAACACGCCGATCTGGGACGACCGCGACTGGCGCCCCTTGCCGAAGCTCACCGGCCCGCAGCGGGCTGACGTCTGCGTAATCGGCCTGGGGGCCTCGGGCCTCGCGGCGATGGAGGAACTGGTCGCGCAGGGCGTGACGGCGGTGGGCGTGGAGGCCTACACGGTCGGAGCGGGCGCGGCGGGGCGCAACGGCGGCTTCGTGCTCGCGGGGCTGGCAAAGTTTTTCAACGAGACCGTCGCCCAGTTCGGCGAGGAGGCGGCGCGGACGATCTACCGCCTGACCGCGGAGGAAATCGAGCGGCAGGCCGAGGAGATGCCGGCCATCGTGCGCGTGACCGGGTCGCTGCGCATCGCGGCGGATGCGGACGAAAAGGCCGACTGCGCCAAGCACCTCGCCGCGCTGCGCTACTGTGGCTTCGCGGCCGAGCCCTACGCCGGACCCGAGGGCGAAGGGCTGCTGATCCCCACGGATGGCGTGATCCAGCCGCTGCACCGCGTGCGCGCCGTCGCGCAGCGCCTGCGCACCCGCGAGGTGCGGCTCTACGAGGATTCTGCGGTGCGAAAAATCGTGCCGGGCTCCGTCGTGACGGACAAAGGCACGGTCTATTGCGACTCGGTGATCGTGGCCGTGGACGGCCGGTTGGAACAGGTGCTGCCTGAGTTGGCCGGCCGGGTGCGCACGGCGCGGTTGCAGATGCTCGCGACCGCCCCGGCGCCGGAGGTGGATTTTTCGCGCCCGGTCTATTACCGGCAAGGCTACGAATACTGGCAGCAGCTGCCCGACCGGAGCCTCGCGCTCGGCGGTTTCCGCGATCACGCGCTGGAAGCCGAGTGGACGCAGGAGGATTTTCCCACCGAGCGCATCCAGGCCTTGCAGGAGAAATTCCTGCGCGAACACCTCAAGGTGCGCGCGCCGATCACACACCGTTGGGCGGCCTCGGTCGGATACACGCCGGACGGCCTGCCGATCCTGGAGGAAGTCCGTGCTAAGACCTGGGCGGTTGGAGGCTACAACGGCACCGGCAACATCGTCGGCGTGCTCGGCGCCCGGGGGGCGGCCCGGTTGGCCTGCGGGCAGACCTCGGCTTGGGCCGGAGCGCTGGCCAAGGCCCGCGAGCATGCGCGGCGGGCGGTTTGATTGTAGGGCGGGGTCTCCGAACCCCGCCTTCGGGCGATGGTGGTTACACGGGCAGGCGGTGTTGCTGCGCCATCTCCGCCGTGCCTCCTTCGGTGACCCGCCCAACAGCTCCGGCATTGACAGCCACCCTGCCGCCCGGCTCTGTCATCGGCAATGAACCGGTTTGCCGCCAGCTTTAGCTTTACGTTTGCGGGTTACTTTACCCCGCAAAACCACGGCGGCATGTCCCGGCGCAACGTCTGAGTCCAATTCCAGACTTTCCCGAACCACAGCCGCCCACCCGGGCGGCTTTTTTATTTTTCTAACACAAACAAACCCAAGCCAAACCCACCACGGATAACACGGATGAGCACGGATAAAACAGCACCGAATGTCTGTCATCCTGATCCCGCAGACGCGGGATCAGAATGACACGCCTTGGTTGTCTTTATCCGTGTTTATCCGTGCAATCCGTGGCTAACTCCCAGTCTCCCCGCCATGATCCTCCCGAAGAACAACCGCCTCACCGAATCCGAAGCCGATCAGCTCCGCGCCATCGTCGGTGAGTTCGGCTGCCGCATCCAGCCCATCGTCGGCGACGTGCGGACCATCTACGCCATCGTCGGCGACGAGCGCCACGAGCTGATGATCAACCGGCTCGAGGGCCTCGAGTTCGTGGACCGCGTGGACACGATCCAGTCGCCGCACAAGCTGATGGACATCAAGTCCGACCTCGCGCGCCACCGGGTAAAGGTCGGCGGCGTCACACTTGGCGAGGAACTGCTCGTCATGGCCGGCCACTGCACGATCGACCCGAAGAATCCCAACCTCTTCTACGAAACCGCCGCCGCCGTGAAGGAAGCCGGCGCGCACGCCATCCGCGGCGGCGTGTGGAAGCCCCGCACGAATCCCTACGCTTTCCAGGGCGACAACAAGTCGCTCGACATCCTCATGGAGGGCTCGCGCCGCACCGGCCTGCCGGTGGACACCGAGGTGATGGACGAGGAGCAGCTGAAGCTCGCCCTCGCCGCCGGTGTGCAGGTGCTGCAGATCGGCGCGCGCAACGCCCTGAACTACTCGCTGCTGCGCCAGGTCGGCGCCGCCATCGCCGGCAAGCCCGTGGCCGTCCTCCTCAAGCGCGGCATGCACACGGGCACGCTCAACGAGTTCATCTCCGCCGCCGAATACATCGTCAATTTCGGCAACCCCAACGTCATTCTCTGCCCGCGCGGCACGCAGCCGGGCCTCGACGGCTACCGCAACCACCCCGACGAATCCATCACGCCGCTGCTCAAGGAGCGCACCTGGGCGCCCGTCGTGGTTGATCCCTCGCACTCCGTCGGCAAGGCCCACTATGTCCCGGCCTGTGCGCTCGCGGCCGTGGCCTACGGCGCCGACGGCCTCTGCATCGAGGCGCACGTCGAGCCGTCCCGCGGCCTCGGCGACGACCCGAAGCAGGCCGTCACGCCCGCCGTGCTTGCGGGGTTGATTAAGGACGCCCAGGCGCTCCATGCTGCCCGTCGCTCCCAACGCCACGCCCAGTCATGAAGAAGGAACTCGCCCAGATTCGCACCGAGATCGACGCTATCGACCAGAAGGTCGTGCGGCTCCTCAACACCCGCCTGAAGTGCGCCCAGAAGATCGGCGAACTGAAGCGCGGCGCGAAGTCCCGCATCTACGTCGCCGAGCGCGAGGCCGACGTCCTCCGCCGCGTGGCCGCTGCCAATACCGGCCCGCTCAAGCCCGCCGCTCTCCAGGCCATCTACCGCGAGATCATGTCGGCCGCCATCTCGCTGGAGAAGCCGATGTGCGTGGCCTACCTCGGACCCGAGGCGACCAACACCCACGCCGCCGCGCTCCGCAAGTTCGGCTCCAGCGTGGACTACCGGCCGATGGCGACCATCGCCGACATCTTCACCGCCGTCGAGAAGGGCGAGGCCGACTACGGCGTGGTGCCTGTCGAGAATTCCACCGAGGGCTCCGTGCGCGACTCGCTCGACCTCTTCGTCGAGACCCCGCTCAAGATCGTCGCCGAGCTTCACCAGGAGATCGAGCACACGCTCCTCTCGAATGAGCCGCTGGCAAAGATCAAAAAGGTTTACTCCAAGGACCAGGCGCTGGCCCAGTGCCGCCGCTGGCTGCAGCGCCACCTGCCGCATGCGCAGCTCGTGGACGTGGACAGCACGGCCTACGGCGTGCAGATCGCCGCGAAGGAGAAGGGCGCCGCCGCCATCGCCCCGCGGCTCGCCGGCGAGCGCTACGGCGTGCCGGTTGCCGCCACGCACATCCAGGATCTAAAGAACAACACCTCGCGCTTCGTCTTCCTCGGCCGCGAGGCCTCGGGCTCGGCCGGCAGCGGCCACGACAAGACCAGCCTTTTGGTGTCGCTGCACCACGAGCCCGGCGCGCTGCTGCACGCGCTCGCGCCCTTCAACCGCCGCAAGCTCAACCTCACGCGCATCGAGTCGCGTCCGAGCAAGCTGAAGCCGTGGGACTATATCTTCTTCCTCGACGTCACCGGCCACTACGACGACCCGGCGATGCAGGCCGCCCTCAAGGAGCTGAGCAAGAAGTGCCCGCTGGTGAAGTGGCTCGGGAGCTATCCCGTCGCGCGACGATAGCCGCGCGAAAACGCCAAATCCCAAACAGCCAAACGCCTAACAGGTTCCAAATAGGAAAAATCTAAAGCCGTGGAGCTTGCCTCGGCTTGGATGGAAATGGAGCCGGGGCGCCCTCGCCCCGGTGCTTGGAACGACCGGCCCGAGGGCGGGCCGGCTCCAGTTTGAATCAGATTGAGCGAATTCCCGGGAGCTTGTTCCGAGGATCTTGATTTGGCGTTTGGATTCTGGCCTTTGAGATTTCCCCGGGGCCAATTTAGACTCGTCCGCGCCGCCGGCTTGCGGTTCTATTTTGCACCGTGGTTTCCCTGAAAATCCTCTTCGTCACTCCCGAGGTTGAGCCCTTCGTCAAGGTCGGCGGCTTGGCCGACATGGTGGGCGCGCTGCCCAAGGATCTCGCCGCCCTGGGCCACGATGTCCGCGTGATTTGCCCGGCCTACGGCTCGGTGAAGCGGGTGGGGGAGTGGCAGGCGCTGTCCGACCCGCTCGGCGTGGACGTGGGCGGGGCGGCGCAGTGGGCGCGCACCTGGCAGACCGTGTTGCCGGGCTCGGCGGTGCCGGCGTATTTCCTCGAGAACCACGACCACTTCGCCCGGCCCGAGGTCTATACCGGCCCGTGGGGCGCGCACGCGGACAACGACCTGCGCTTCGCCTTCCTCTGCCGCGGCGCCCTCGCCTTGTGCGAGCAGCTCGGCTGGCATCCCGATGTCATCCACTGCCACGATTGGACGACCGGCCTGCTGCCCGTGATGCTCAACTCCACGCTGCGGGACACCCCGCTCGGACGCGCCGCGACGGTGTTCACCATCCACAACCTCGAGCACCAGGGCTGGTCGCCGGAGCGCGTGGTCAGTTATGCCCGGCTGCCTTGGAGCGAAATGGCCCGCGACGGCATCACGTCCAACGGCATGGTGAACCTCATGAAGGCGGGGCTCTACCACTCAACCAAGCTCTCCACCGTGAGCCCGACCTACGCCGGGGAGATCAAGACGCCCGAGGGCGGCTTCGGCCTCGACGGCGTGCTGCGTTACCGCGCCGGCGACCTCGTGGGTATCCTCAACGGCATTGACGACACCTCGTGGGACCCGGCGCGCGACCGCTTCCTGCCCGCGCACTACTCGGCCGCCGACCTGAGCGGCAAGGCGGCGTGCAAGGCCCGCCTGCAGGAACGCTTCGGTCTCGAGGTGCGCCCCGAGCTGCCGGTCTTTGGCGTCGTCTCGCGGCTCGCCTCGCAGAAGGGTCTCGACCTGCTGGCCGACGCGATGTCCGGCATCATGGAGAAGATGGCCGTCCAGTTCGTGCTCCTGGGCAATGGCGACGCCAAGCTCGAAAACGACTTCAACTGGGCCGCCGGCGCCTACCGCGGGCGCTTCGGGGCGCACATCGGCTTTGACGGCGCGCTGGCGCGGCTGATCCAGGCGGGCAGCGATTTCTTCGTGATGCCGAGCCGCTCCGAGCCCTGCGGCCTCACGCAAATGTATGCGATGCGCTACGGCACGCCGCCCATCGTGCGCGCCACGGGCGGCCTCGTGGACACCGTCGAAAACTTCAACGAAGGCTGGCCGGACGGCACGGGCTTCGTCTTCCGCGACGCCAGTGTCGAGGCGCTCACCAACACCATCGGCTGGGCCTGCGCGACGTGGTATGACCGCCGCGCCGAATACGCCGGCCTCCAGCAGCGCGGCATGGCCAAGGATTTTTCCTGGCGCGCCAGCGCCGGCCACTACGTGCAGCTCTACCGCTGGGCGATTTCCGCGCGGGTGGGGTAGGAAATCGCGTAGCCGCGCTGGAACCCGCGTCCGCGGGTGACAACGTGGTCCGTTCTCCGCCACGCTTTCGTCCCGCGATGGCGGGACTCAAGCGCAGCTACATAAAGTTCGCATCAATCTGGAGCCGGGGTGCCTGCCGTCCATAGGCTTGGCGACGGATGGCCCTCACCCCGGGGATTGCAGGATTGATACAGTCGGATTGGCCTCGCGCAAAGGACGCCAAGGGCGCCAAGGAAAACAACGGAGTCTTTTGCGTCCCTTGCGACCTTGGCGCAAGGCGATGGCTGGTCGTCTGGACACAGCCTGCGCTTCGTCGGAAATCGGATTGCTCCGGTCGGCTGGAATCGCAGGCTTTCGGAAACTGGCAGCTCGGGTCTTGCCCCGAGCTGCCGGACGCGCGCGCTAAGCACTCAAATATCTATCCATGGCTTTGGGCAATGCACGGTGGTCGATAATCGTGGCAGTCGTTTCAGTGGTCGGCGTCGTGTTATGGCTTTCAGACAACTATCTAAAGCCTCCGGTAAAGGCGGCCGTTTCTATCCATGAAGATCAGATCGTGATTCAAAATTTGAACCGCATTAGCTGGAAAGACCCAACGTTTATCTTGGACGATGACGCGGAGCTACGCGTTGCCGGCGGTTGGGCTCCGTTAGAGCAGCGCGCCTTTCCTGTTTCCCAGTTCCGAAACCCATCGAATGGACGTCCTCACGACCTAAGTGCCAAGAAGGGGTTCCGGATGACCGTGCACATGACGGATTTTGAAACGAGGTTATTGTATAATTGGGATATGCCCTAAGGATTTCGCGAACGCGACTGTCTATAACATCCGTGCGAACAACTGATGGCTTCAGGTTTGAAGTGCGGCGGTAAAGCGGTCGATGCGAGGGCCGTGCTTCGCAGCCGCTGCGCGCGACTTCACGCCTCCAGGCTGTAGAAGCCGTGGGTGCCTTCGTAGTCGGTGACGGCGTGGCGGCCGAGGTTGCGGGCGGTCTCGGTCAGGGCGAGGGACTCGGCGGCGGCTTCGCTGAGCACACAGGTCGAGCCGAGGGGCTTCGTGGATTTCTCGATGCGGAAGAGATAGATCACTTCGGCGCCGGCGAGATTCTCGCCCTGCAGGCCGCCGCTGATGCGAACGTTGCCGAAATGGAGCAGAATGCGGAAGGGGCGTGGGCTCGTGGGCTGGAGCGCGACGAGTTCGCGGAGCGCGGTGGCGACCTTGGCGTAGGGGTGCTTGTCGTGCCGCCAGTAGGCAAAGACGGCGTCGCCGAGGTAGGCGTTGATGGTGCAGCCGGCGCGGACGAGGATCGGGCGCACCTGTTCGAGCCATTTCTTGAAATCCTCGGTGGCGGCGTCGGCGCCGACCTTCTGCGTGTGGGAGGTGAAGCCGATGATGTCGAGCATCAGCAGCCAGCACTTGCCCGAGTGGATCATGACGGAGGTCGCGCCGGAATCGGCGGTGCCGCCCGAGCCCTGCTGGCAGCGGTAAACGAGGGCAACGTCGCCGAGCTCGACCTTGTCGCCGTCGCGCAGCGGCACGACCTGCTCGAGGCGGATGCCGTTGTGGTAGGTGCCGTTGGTGCTGCGCAGATCCGCGAGGAGGAAGCCGCCGGTGGGGCCGGGCTGCAGCATGGCGTGGCTGCGGGAAATGCCGGGAAAGTCGAGCACGTGGGTGCAACTCGCGCCACGCCCAAGCGTGCAGGCGCCCTTCTCCAGCCACAGCATGCGGCCGTCGGCCATCTCCAGCCAGGCTGTGGGCAGGGGCGTGTCCATCGGGGAGCTTACTTGATCCGCAAGCGCCAGAGGTTGTAGGCGCCGCCGCGGTTGGAGAGGAAATAGACGGTGTCGGGATCGGTCGGCGACCAGGCGGGCAGGATGTCGTCGGAGCCGTTGGCGGTGAGCTGCTGGATCTGCGAGCCGTCGGCGTTCATCACGTAGATGTTGTTGTTGCGGCGGCCCTGATCGTCCACGTCACGGTCGGACACGAATAGGATGCGGACGGGGTTGGAGTAGCTGGCGACGGGGTTGAAGCAGTTGGCGTTGAGGAAGGAGTCGTCGGAGATGATGGCGGTCTCGAGGCGGCCGTCGGGCTCGACGGAGTAGACCTGCTTCTTGCCGTTGGACTGGTCGGGGCGGGTGAAGTAGATCTTGGTGGGCTCGCGGTGGCTGACCTCGTCGGCGGTGATCTGGAACTGGGTGGGCAGGGCGCCGTCGATCTTGACCGTGCTGAGCTGGGGCTGGGCGAGCGGGTAGTTGGGCTCGATGGAGAGGTAAACGACCTCGCGGTTGCTGTCGGTGTAGGTGGGCGAGTAGTTGAAGCGCTGGTCGTTGGTGATGCGCGAGACGCCGCCGGAGGTGCGGTTGTCGCTGAAGCCGATGCGGAAGACGTCGGGCTTGGACAGGTCGCCGCGGTTGGACTGGAAGACGAGGATGTTGCTGGAGTCGGGCGCAATGACGGGCGAGGAGTCGAAGTAGCGCTTGTTGTTGTCGATCAGGCGGGCGATGCCGCCGCCGTCGTCCTCGACGCGCTTGAGGAAGAGGCCGGAGAAGAACTTGCCGGCGTCGTCCTGCGCGGTGAGGGCGAGGATGGCCGACTGGCCGTCGGGCGTGATGGCGTAGCCGTTGAGCGCCTGGAGCGGGGCCGTGGGATTCTGGTCGCGGCGGGTGAAACGGGTGAGGCGGGAGAGGCCGGTGATGTCGGCGCCGCGTTCGCTGCTGTCGAGGGTGCCGATGCGCGCGGACTGGTTGACGGTGAGCTTGGCGCCGGTGGCGGTCATCTCGATGGCCGGGGCGTAGAGCGAGACGAGCACCTCGGTGACGGGCTTCAGGGTGAGGGCGACGTTGTCGAAGCCGTCGTGCTTCAGCTCGACCTCGACGGGCTGGTAGATGGTGGGAATCTCGGCCTTGAGCTTGAAGACCGGCCAGGGCTTGGTCTTGTCGGCACGGGTGAAGACGACCGGCACCTTCTGCGGGGCGGCACCGAGTTCGCGGTCGCCGAGAGTGAGCACGGCCTGGACGGCGGCGCCGTCGGCAGTCTTGGAGCTGACGAGGAAGTTCCGCTCGATGCGCAGCTGGGCGAGCGTGACGGGAGCGGGGGCGGGTTTGTCCTCGGTGAGGCGGAGCGACTCGCTCTGGTAATCGGGCTTGGCGAGGGTGACGAGTTGCGGCTGCCAGGGGGAGTTTTTGTCGGCGCGGATGAAGGTGACGGTCTTGGCGAACGGCGTGGTGCCGGCGGCCTTGCCGTCGATGGTCACGGTGGCGCCGTCCACGTTGGTCTTGAGGGTGACCTCGCGGTCGAGGGTGAGCGGCTCGAGGGCGACGGTGATCTCCTTGAGCTTCTGCTTGGTGGAGTAGGTGGTGGTCTCGGTCTGGAAGCCGGACTTCTGCACGACAACGGTGTAGGGCTCGTCGCGGCGCTTCAGGTCGAAGTTGGCGGGAGCCGGCAAGGTCTTGCCCTCGATGGTTACCATGGCGCCGTCCGGGGTGCTGCGAACGAGGAAGGCGACGGCGTGGGCCGGCAGCTGGCTGAACACGATACCGGCGAGGACCAGAAGACAGCGGGCTAAGGAACGCGTCATAGTGCCCCTAGCTTAAGCCCGCAGGGCGGAAAAGGGTCAACACCGCTATTGGTTTCAGACTGGATAAAGGGCGCCGGGCCGAGTTGGATGGGGGCGAAGCCACCATGGACGAGCCCGTTGAAAAGACCGTATTCTCGCCGCGCAGCCAGGCCGCGACGCCGAGCGAGGTGTTCAACACGGGTGACGTGGTGGGCCAATACAAGATCGACAAGGTGCTCGGCGCCGGCGGCATGGGCGTGGTCTATCTCGCGCAGCACATGGCGCTGAAGAAGAAGTTCGCGATCAAGGTGCTGCCCGCGAAGCTCGCGCAGGAGGCGTCGTTCGTGTCGCGCTTCAAGCGCGAAGCCGAGATGGTGGCCCGGCTCAAGGACCCGCATGTGGTGAACGTCACGGATTTCGGCGAAAGCCAGGGCAAGCTTTACCTCGTGCTCGAGTATGTGGACGGCGGCTCGCTCGAGGACTGGTTCAAGACCCATGCCGCCAAGGACAAGGGCGCGCCCGCCGCCGATGTCGCGCGCATCATGGGCCAGATACTCCAGGGCCTCTCGCACGCGCACAAGGCCGGCATCATCCACCGCGACCTCAAGCCGGCCAATGTCCTGATGGAGAAGACCGGCGAGGCGAAGATCTCCGACTTCGGCCTGGCGCGCGTCGCCGCCGAGGAGGAATACAAGAAGGCCGGCGGCACGGCCTCACCCTTCCACGGTGACAGCGTTTCCACCACCGGCGCGATCGTGGGCACGATCGATTTCATGTCGCCCGAGGCGCGCAACATGCGGCCGTCGGACGCACGCTCCGACATCTACGCGGTCGGCATCATGACCTATTACCTGCTGACCGGAAAAAAGCCGCACGGCCTGGCGCAGGCGGCCTCGCGGCTCGTGCCGGGACTCGATCCGAAGTGGGACAAGTTCATGGCCACCTGCCTCGCGGAGGATCCGGCCAACCGTTTCCAGACCGCGGCCGCCGCGCTGGAGGCCTTGCAGCTGATTTCGGGCAAGCCCGTCCGCAAGAGCGGATCACTCGTGCCGGCCCTCATCGCCGCCGTGGTGGTGGCCGTGGGCGGTTTCGCGGCCTGGAAATTCCTGGCTGCGCCCGCGCCCTCTCCGGCCGTAACTCCCTCGCCCGCGGCGGTGGCCAAGTCCGATCCCGCCGGCGCTTCGGCGCCGACCCAGTCCGTTCAGAGCCAGGCCAATTCGCAGTTGCCGTCGGTGCCGCAGGCGACGCGACGCAAACTCGCGCTGACCGGCCTGCCCGCCGGAGCGCAGGTGAACTATGCTGGCCGCAACCACACGGCCAACGCAACCGGCCGCGTGGTGCTGGACGGGCCCGCCGAGGGAACCTTTGCCATCAAGGTGCGGGCTGCCGGCTATCTCGATTGGGAGGGCGAGGTCGGCCACGACCCGCTGGCCGTCGAGGACTCCGTGCCGCTCGAGTTGGTGCCGCCGCATCCGGTGCGTTTCACCGGCCTGCCCGCCAAAGCCAAGGTCAGTGTGAACAACGAGACGATCACCGTGGACTCCGCGGGTGCGGCCACTTTTGAGCTGCGGCCCGGCCGGCTCACCGTCACGGCCACGGCCCCGCGTTACAATGATTTCGCGCAGGAGGTGGAAATCCAGCAGTCCACGCAGTCGGTCGGGCTCACGATGGAGAAGACTCCGCCGCCGGCGGAGGTGATCGTGGACCTCGAGCAGGGCGTGCAGGTGAAGTTCAGGTGGATTCCGCCCGGCTCCTTCACCTTCGGCAGCACCGCCGGCGATCCCGGGCAGCAGCGTTCCGACCTGCCCTCCACACGCCACGAGATCGGCGCGGGCTTCTACCTCGCGGTGACCGAGATGACGCAGCAGCAGCACGTCGCGCTCATGAAGAAAAATCCCAGCAGCAGCCGGGCGCTGGGCGATGTCACCCGGCCGGTGGAGCAGGTCTCGTGGAGGGATGTCACCGGCAACGACGGGGTGGTTGACCGGCTGAACGGCGCGCTGCGCCGCGCCAAGCTGGAGTATGTCGCCGACCTGCCGACGGAGATCGAATGGGAGTATGCCTGTCGCGCCGGCACCGAGACCGGCTACAACGACGGCAGCAATTTTTCCGCCGCCGACGATGCAGGCCTGGCCGGGATCGCGCACTTCCTGCGCGGAGCGGGCCAGACCGCGCCCGCCCCCGTGGGCAAACTGAAGCCCAACGCCTGGGGGCTCTACGACATGCACGGCAACGTGGCCGAGTGGGTTTATGGGGCGAAGAGCCGGCGCGACACCGTGCTGCGCGGCGGACACTTCAAGATCGGAGCCGTCCACTGCCGCTCCGCCTCGCGCATCGAGCTGCAGGCTTCCGCTCGCCCGACCGACTACATGGGCTACCGGCTGGTGCTGCGTCCGCAGGAGCAGTAACGGGACGGGGACTGATTACCGAGCTCCACTGCTTTTTGGAGCCGGGGCGCCCTCGCCCCTGGGTTTGAAGCGGATTGTTCTCTACGCCCAGAACAACCTTGGCCCGCCCGGAGGTCGGGCCCTACCGGCATTGAATCTCCGGGAAGATCGACCGGGGCGAGGGCGCCCCGGCTCCATTTGGTTTTGGTCGGCGAATGCTCCGGTTCGTGGTGCGGGAGCCGCTCCCAGTCGCTCACTCAATACCGGTCCATCAGCTGCCACATGATCCAGGTGATG
Source organism: uncultured Oleiharenicola sp. (assembly GCA_966252395.1). Lineage (GTDB taxonomy): Bacteria > Verrucomicrobiota > Verrucomicrobiia > Opitutales > Opitutaceae > Lacunisphaera. Next base: position 20,581 of record CBINOW010000069.1, read on the forward strand.
GTGATGAACACCAAGACCATGCCGGCCAGCCCGGAGACGAAAACGATGGGGTTGCCTCTTCCGAGAACGGTGATGCTGCCCAGCAACAGCTGGGTGGGGACCATGATCAGCAGGTAGTCGCGCAACTTGCGGCGCCTGATCCGGCGGATTTCCATCCGGTCGAGGCCGTGCACCTGTTCCTGCGCGCGGTTCTGCTGGAGCGTGGCATAGACGTCGTTCGGGTCGTCGGCCTTGGCACCCGTAGCGCCGCCCCGACCGATGCGGACCGGTTCGCCCGCGAGTTTGGCGAGGTCCTTGGCCGTTGGAGTGGCTTCGCCGCCGGCTGCGGGCGCGTTGTCGCGTTTGAAGTCGCGTTCCTTGAAGCCGTAAACCTTGCGGGGCGGATCCGGTTCGTCGGGCATGGGCGGGAGTAAACCACGGAATACACCGAAGAAAAGACACGAAGTGCAGTGAACACAAAGCAGCGAAGCAGCAAAGCCAGCCCAAGGCCGCAGCGCGCATCTTGGCTGCTTGGCTCCTTTGTGTTGGTCCCGGGCCCGGATCAGGGCTTGCCGCCGTCGGACTTCGAGGGGTGGACTTTTTCGCTGTAGGTGCGGGCGAGCCAGTCCTTGGGGACGGGCACGACGCAGATGTTCAGCGAGCGGTTGTCCTCGGAGAGCATCGCCGACTGGATCGAGATGCGCGTGCCGTCGGGGTGGAAGGTCGGGTGGATGTGGTCGGCGGCGGTGTCCTTGTGGCCGGCCGTGAGCAGCATCATTTCGTTCGTGCGACGATCAATCAGGTAGAGGCTGCGGGAGAAGTCGTCGCCCACGGCCCAGCGTCCGTCGGGCGAACCGTGCACGTGCCAGAGGCCGCTGCCGCTCTTGGTCTGGCCCGCGATGTAGAAATGGTCGTTGCGAAGGTTGATGATCGCGAGACCGGTGGCGTGCAAACGGGAGCCACTCGGGCCCCAGGCGTCGTCGGTGCCGACCTTCCGGTGTCCCATGATGGCGATGGCCACCTCGTCGGGGCCGATCACGGCCTCGTGGGTCACCCAGTCATAGGGCGCCTCGGGGTAGAGTTTCCGCAGACCGGTGCCGTCGGCCATCACGGTCCACGTGCGCTGCGGGGACTTGCCGCCGGTTTCCCAGCAGAAGACGATTTCGCCCGCCTTCCAGGGGTTGGACTGGATGTGACCGACTTGGAAAGGCACCGCGACGACGGCCGAAGCTTCACCGGTGGCGAGGTTGAACTTGCCGACGCCGGACGGGCCGGCGCCCATGTTGCGCGGGCCGAAGGTGTCCGCGATCTTCGTGTCCGGCGGCAAGAGCTTGGTCGCAGCTTCCTTGGTCAGGCGGAAATAGACCATGTCCTCGTTGGCATCGAGGGCGAGTTCGCTGCCGATGCCGAGGTCGGCCGGAATGGTGCCAAAGACCTTCTCGTAGCTGGCGGCGGGTTGCAGTTTGCCGGAGGCGCTGGCGGCGAAGAGCCGGGCGAGGTCCACGGCAACGACCTGCAGCGCGACGGGCTTGCGCTCCACCCGCGGTTCACCCTGGCGGGGCGGACGCGGATAAGCGTCGGGTGAGGTGTGGTTCTCCGGACGCAGGAAGAACAGGCGCATGGACTTCTGCGCGATGCAGAGCGAGCCGACGTAACCGGTCTCGGTCACCTGCACGATGTCGCCGGTCTGTTCGTTCACGGCCATGGCCTGGCCGCGCACGCGGTTCGAGCGGAAGATGATCCACTGGCCGTCGGCCGTCCACTGCGGGTGGGTGGGGTAGATCTTGGAGTCGCCGGCCGGCGTGCTGGTGAGGAAGGTGAGCGGCACGCCGGTCACGGGATCGGTGACGATCTTCTTCTCCGAGGGGAAGCGCCGGCCCATCTGGGCGGCGGCGGGCAGGCTGAGGATTTGGACGGCGACGAGGGCGAGGAGTCCGGTGAGCAGTTTTTTGGAGCGCATGGGGTGTTGGAAAAGGGGTTCAGCGGCGACGCAGGACGCGGATCTTGTGGGCCTCGCTGTCGCCAAAGTAGATCGCGCCGTCGGCATCGACGAAGATGCCGTGCAGGCGGTTGAGGGCGCAGGCGCGCGGGTCGCCGTCGGCGCCGTCGCCCTTGGTGCCGGTGCCGGCGATCCAGTCGAGCGTGCCGGTGTGGGCATTGATCATCCGGACGCTGTGGCTCTCGGTGTCGGCGAGCCAGGCGTTGCCGTCGGCGTCGAGGGCGATGCCCTTGGGTCCGCTGAGGGTGGCTTCGCGGGCCGGGCCGGCGTGGCCGGTGAATCCGTCGGCGCCCGTGCCGGCGATGTGCCGGATGACTCCCGCCGTGAGATCGAGTTTGAAGACCTGATTGCCCTCGCGCGTCACGAGCCAGAGGTTGCCGTCGCGGTCCACGTCGAGCGAGCGCGGGTTGTTGAACGGTGTGCCGGCGAGCGGAGCGCCGTCGGGTGTGGGGCCGGGTTTGCCGGTGCCGGCGAGGGTGGTGATGATTCCCGTGGCGCGGTCGATGCGACGGATCACGTGGTTGCCGACGTCGCAGACGTAGAGGTGGCCGGCCGGGTCGAACTGGATGCTGTGCGGTCCCTTGAAGGCCGCCGCGGAAGCCGGGCCGCCGTCGCCGGTATAGCCGCGCAGGCTCGGACCGCCCGCGATCGTGGTAATGATGCCGGTGCGGGCGTCGATGCGGCGGATGGCGTTGTTGCCGGTGTCGGCGATGAAGAGATTGCCGGCGGCGTCGAAGCGGATCTCGTGCGGCAGGTTGAGCGCAGCCGCCGTCGCGGGGCCGCCGTCGCCGGCGTAGGCGCGTTCGCCGGTTCCGGCCACGGTGCTGATCGTGCCGTCGCGGGCGATGCGCCGGATGCGGTGGCCGTTATGCTCGCAGAACCAGAGCGCGCCGTCGGGCCCGCGGACAACACCGTAGGGGTCGTTAAGCTGGGCGGAAGCAGCAGGTCCGCCGTCGCCGCTGAAACCCACCTGCCCCGTGCCGGCGACCGTGGTGAGAGTGTAGGCGGCAGGCATGACGGCGGGAACGGCCAAGAGGAAGCCGGTCGCGAGGAGCCGGCGGACGCAGGGGGGCAGGGGCATGGGGTCGGAGCAGAAGACGATACCGTAGGCAGGTCGTTTCACCGCGCATAAGGCAATTTTGCGGACAGTTCGGTTCGGGCCGGGCCCAAACAAAGTCCGTAACCTTTCGCGCGCCGCCGGGTTCTTTTGGACGCACCCCATGCTCACCAACCTGCGTCTCGCCATGCGCTCGCTCTCCCGTGCCCGGGGGCTGGCGCTCGTTTCCATCGTCACGCTCGCCGTCGGCATCGGCAGCACCACGGCCATCTTCAGCGCCCTGCAGGCGCTGGTGATCGCCCCGTTTTCCTACCCGGAGTCCGACCGGCTCGTCCACGTGTGGTCCGGCCAGGGCTGGCCGCTGTCGCCGGCCGACTCCATCGACCAACGGCAGGACTCCACGAGCTTCGAGAGTTTCGCCGTTTACCAGCCGCAGAGCTACAATGTCGGCGCCGAAAACGCCCAGACCGTCTCAG
>CBINOW010000070.1:0-23771 GCA_966252395.1 uncultured Oleiharenicola sp.
GCCCTGTGTCGGGTTTCCCCCCCCCCCCCGGGGGCGGCCCCCCGGGGGGCCCGGGCCCCCGGCCAGCGAGAGCTTGGGCCGGTGGCGGCAGGGTTTCAATGCCCCGAAAACCGGCCGGCGCAAGCCCCGGGCCGCCTTGGCCCGGAATCGGGCGCGCCAAACACGGTGGGTCGGTCATCATGCGGGCAAAACTAGCACAGGCCGGCGCGCCCGGCTGTTACTTTCTCGCCTCAGGTTTCCGATGTGAACAGCCTGCGCACAAATAGTTTTTGCGTCCGGGCGCCACCACCGCGACCTTGGGCGCATGGCCGAGCCATGCCGTCAAACGACCCGTTCACCGGACACCCCTCCCACCTCGAAGGCCCCCGCTTCCCCGGCGCGGAAGGATGGTCCGCTGTTCTGGACGGTCACGGGCAACGACTTCGGGCGCTCGATCAGCTGGGCGAAAAAGCAGCCGAATGCTCTTTCGCACCACATCAGGACCGCGGCCTCGTCCTCGCCCAGGAAGACGAAGTAGGCCTGCTGGAATTCGCCGAGCCGCGCTGGCACGAGCTGGGAGAGGCGATCCGGACCTTTCGGGCGACCCTGCCGCTGGTGCGGCTGGAGGATTTCGGGTTCGATTCGGAGTCGGAAGACCCCTTTGAGGCCAACACCGCGCGGCTGCGGCGCATTGGCGGCGGGGTCGAGGCGCTGGCCTTTGCCGATACCCGTGACTCGGTCTATAAGTTTTTCCTGTTTCGCGAAGGGGGCGACGTGGGTGCGACTTTCGCCTTTGCGCGCGGGGAGGGCGAGGTGTTGCAGGCGACGGCCGTGCCCGGCAGCTACCGGCGGCTTTTTGAGAAACTGCGCCTGACCCACCTGATCGGAATGCCCACGGAGATCGCCGGCATCACGCCCGAGGGCGTGGTCGTGGCCAAACAGACCTTCGGTCGCATGCTGCCCGAGCAGACCGACGTGTCCGGGCTCGATCCGACGCGGTTCATCCCGATTCCCTCGCGGTTTCTGCGCGCCGACCGCGACCACCCGCGATTGGCGTTTTTCGACACCGAGCCCTGGCTCGTGGCCGACACGCACGACCGCAACATCGTGGTGGCGGCGGACGGTTCGTGGCGTGTGATCGACCTCGTGGCCGCGCCGCTCCCGCCGGAATGGCTCGGCGTGATGCCGCTGTTCGCCGACTGGATCGAGCGCGCCCGGCACAATCCGCACGCGGAGATCCTCGCGGCGGCGAACGACGACGAGCTCTAGAAAGGAGTTCCGGCCTTCGCCGGCAAACTCACTTGAGCTTCGCGCACGCCTTGTGGCGGGGGCAGGACACGAGGTGGTCGTTCACCAGCCCGGTGGCCTGCATGTAGGCGTAGCAGATCGTCGTGCCGACGAATTTGAAACCGCGTTTCTTCAGGTCCCGGCTGAGCGCATCGGACTCCGGTGTGCGCGCGGGCACCTGCGAGGAGGCGGTCCGGCGGTTGACGATGGGGCGGCCGGCCACGAAACCCCAGAGGTAGCGGTCGAAGGAACCGAATTCCGCCTGCACGGCGAGGAAGGCGCGGGCATTGAGCACGGAGGCCTCGATCTTCAGCCGGTTGCGGATGATGCCCGGGTCGGCGAGGAGCCGCGCCTTTTTCTTCTCGTCGTAGCGGGCGACCGCGACCGGGTCGAAACCCCCGTAGGCCGCCCGGTAGTTCTCCCGGCGGGCGAGGATGGTGGCCCAGCTCAGGCCGGCCTGAGCGCCCTCGAGGATCAGCATCTCGAAGAGGTGGCGGTCGTCGTGCGAGGGCACGCCCCATTCGGTGTCGTGGTAGAGATGCTGGAGTTCGGCCTCGGCCCAGGGGCAGCGTTTCATGGTGGCGGAGGCTAGCAAAAGGAACTGACAGCCCTGTGTCAGCAGACTTGCGGCGCGCACGGCGGCTGTCGTAGCCTGTTTTTCCTATGGGACGTCAATGGCTGCACGCGAAACGCGCGATCGTAAACCTCAAGAAAGGCCAGGTGGTCGGCAAGCTGGTGAAGGAAATCACCGTGGCCGCCAAGCTCGGCGGCGGCGACCCCGCGGGCAACGCCCGGCTCTTCGCCGCGGTTGAAAAGGCCAAGAAGGCCAGCGTCACGCGCGATGTCATCGAGCGTGCCATCGCCAAGGGCGCCGGCACCGGCGGCGACAAGGCGTCGCTCGACCACGTCGTCTATGAGGGCTACGCGCCGCACAAGGTGCCGGTGATCGTCGAGGTTTACACCGACAACCAGCAGCGCACCGCGCCGGAGATCCGCGTGCTTTTCCGCAAGGGCGTGCTCGGCGGCGCCGGCAGCAACAAGTTTCTCTTTGACCACGTGGGCATGGTCGAGGCGCACACCGCCGCGGCGGGCGTGGACCTCGAGACCGCCGCGATCGAGGCGGGCGCCAATGATTTTTCGCCGCTGACCCACGCGGAGAACGACGACATTCCCGAGGGCGCCACGGGTGCGCGCTTCATCACCGACCGCGCGGGCGTGCACACCGTGTCCACCTGGCTCAAGGCCAACGGCTGGCACGTGGTCACCGCCGAGCTCGGCTATCTCGCGAAGCAGCACCCGGAGCTCGACGACGCGGCGCGCGCCGAGGTCGGCGAGTTCCTGCACGAGCTGTCGGAACACGACGACGTGCAGCGCGTGTGGGCCGCGGTGAAGTAAGGCGCCCCGCCAAGCGCTCGCGTATTCCGGAAATGGAGGCAGGACGATCCGTCCTGCGGGCCACGCCTCTCGCCAAACGCGGGTGCTGATGGCCCCGCCCCCACCCGGACCGAGGCCGGATTTGGAGTGCCGGGCCGCAGGGAAAATTAGGTAGGGTCCTGCTTTGTCGTTGCGAGGAGTCGCGCGAAGCTTCGCGACGAAGCAATTAAGCTGGCTGGAGCGCCACGGCTGGCTGCGCCCGCCTCGCGATGACAGGGAGGGTAAATTAGGACACCACCGAAAATTAAAAACCCCGGGCCGGAGGCCGCGGGGCTTTTGTTAACGACCTCGGTGGGGTAACCGGTGTCGGCGGAAGAATGAAGAGCAGCGCGGAACGCGTTACTTCTTCTTTTTGCCGGCCTTTTTGGCCTTCTTCTTGGCAGGTTTTTTCTTGGCCATGGAAAATTTTTAAAACGCGCCGCGCGAAGTTGCACGCAAAATTTGCATGAACGTCGCAGAATTTTTTCACCTGCGTTTCGCGCAAAAAAGCGCGCGCGCGAAAAAAATCAGCGGCCGTGGAGCGCGCCGATCTCCTTCAGATAATTCGCGGGACCACCGAAAAGTTTCTCGATCGAGTCGGCGCGCACGCGCCAGCGCCAGTTGCCCGACGGCAGGCCGGGTGTGTTGAAGCGCGCCTCGCTGCCGAGCGTGAGGATGTCCTGCAGCGGGATGATCGCGAGGCGCGCAGGACTGGCGTAGCAGAGGCGGATGAAATCCCACGCGATGTCGTCGCCCGACACGCGCAGGTAGCGGCGCACGCGGTCGCGCTCGACGTCGCTGGCGGTGCGATACCAGCCGAGCGTGGTGTCGTTGTCGTGCGTGCCGGGATAGATCACGGCGTTGCGCGGGGCGTTGTGCGGCAGGTAGGAATTTTTCGCGTCGCTGCCCCAGGCGAAGTGGAGCACGAGCATGCCGGGCAGGCCGGTCGCCTCGCGCAGCGCGTGGACCTCGTCGGTGAGCACGCCGAGATCCTCGGCGATGATGCGCGCGGCCGGCAGCGCGGCCTTGAAGGCGCGGAACAGGTCGAGCCCGGGCCCGGGGCGCCACTCGCCCTTGCGCGCGTTCTCCGCGGGCAGCGGGATGCGCCAGTAGGATTCGAAGCCGCGGAAGTGATCAATGCGCACAATGTCGCACATCTCGAGCGAGGCGCGCAGGCGGTCGCACCACCAGGCGTAGCCGTCGGCCCGGTGCGCCGCCCAGTCGTAGAGCGGGTTGCCCCAGAGCTGGCCGTCGGCCGAGAAATAATCCGGCGGCACGCCGGCGACCGCGACGGGCAGGAAGGTTTTCGGGTCGAGCTCGAAGAGGTGCGGCGCGGCCCAGGCGTCGGCCGAGTCGGCGGAGACGAAGATCGGCAGGTCGCCGATGATGCCGACGCCGCGCTCCTTGGCGGCGGCGCGCAGCTGCGTCCACTGGCCGAAGAACAGATACTGGCCGAAGCGGTAGGCGTCGGTGGCGTCGGCGAGCTGCTTGCGCAGCGGTGACTTCAGGGCGCGATGGTGGTCGCGGACCTCGGCGGGCCATTCCCACCACGGGGCGCCGTTGCAGTGATCCTTCAGCGCGCGGAAGAACGCGTAGTCGTCGAGCCAGCGGGCCTCCTTTTTGCAGAAGGCGGCGTAGTCGCCGTAGGGCAGGGCGGGTTGTTTCTGCCGGCGGAGCGAGGCGGCGATGGCCAGCAGGCGGGGTTTGAGGCGGCCGAGCGCCTCGAAGTCCACGGCGTCGGCGGAGAGCGGCGCGAGCGCCATGAGTTCACTCGCGGGGAGCAGGCCGTAGCGCACGAGCGGCACGAGGTCCACGAGGTTGGGGTTGCCGGCGAAGGCCGAGTAGCACTGGTAGGGCGAGTCGCCGAAGCCGGTCGGGCCGAGCGGGCACACCTGCCAGTATTTGATCCCGGCGGCGGCGAGCAGATCGAGGAAGCGCACCGCGTGCTGGTCGAGCACGCCGCAGCCCTGGCCGCCGGGCAGCGCGGTCGGGTGGAGAAGCACGCCGGCGGCGCGGTCGCGGAGCCAGTCGTAGAGCGGAAGCGTTTCGGCGGACGGTGCGGATTTGCGCGAGGTGGCCACGCGCTAGGGGAAGCCCGCCACCGCGGCGGCGCGAGCCCAATTTCCAGCGTCAGGTCATCAGGAAGGCGCCGATGGCGGTCGCAAAAAATCCGAGGCTGAGCGTGAGCCCGTAGACGATGGTCAGCAGGAATGTTTTTGCGACGGTCTTGGACCAGGAATCGGCAAAGAGCCGGCGGAGCATCAAAAAGGGATAGAGCACCAGCCAGAGGTTGCAGACGAGGGCGACCCAGGAGTCGAGGCCCCAGCCCGGCAGCGCCGCCACGCCCGTCCAACCGCGGCTGAACAGCACCCACAGGTAGATGAAAGTGTGGAAATGCACGGACAGCACGAGGTGCTGGAGGTAAACCTGGCCGGACTTCCGGAACAGCACGCGCGTGTAGAGCGCGAAGAAGGGCAGGCAGAACATCAGCATGTGCGGCAGATGGACCTGGACCCAGTGGGCCAGTTGCTGGCGCCGGGCCGGGTCGGTCATGTGCCGGCCCTGCTCCTCGAGGAAGCGCGCGAGGGCCGATTTCTCTCCGGCGGTTTTTTCCTTTCCGGCCCCGTGCCGCGCCTTGGCGATCTCCGCCTGCATGTGCTCGGCGGTTTCGCGCACTTCGTCCACGAGGCGCTTCGGCGGTGCGGGCTGGTCGCCCGTTTCGGTTGCGGCGGGGGGAGTGGCCTGCAGGGCCGCCTCGGTTTTCGTGGCGGCCTGCTCCAGGGCGGCGGTGACCTTGGCGGGGTCCTGCCAGTCTTCGGGTTTCATCTGCGTGGCGGTCTCCCGCCACGCGTCGCCGAGGGTGGCGATCTGCACCGGCTTGCCGCCGATGGTCAGGCCTTGGGGTGGCTTGCCCTCGATTTCGCGGACGAAGTTGTCCTCCTTATCGCCGAGAAAGATCAGCAGGAAGAAGACGAAGCTGACAAAGATGTAGAGGCGGAACGGCGGCATCTGCACGGCGCGCTTGCCGGCGTTGAAATCGGCCGTCAGCCGGCCGGGCGAGAAGAGCAGCGTGACGATGTTGCGGAAGAATTTTCCCTCGAAATGGAAGAGCGTTTCCAGGGCCTCCATGAACACGTGCCGGAACGAGCGGTGAAACTCGAAGTCGTGCTGCCCGCACTTGTGGCAATACGGGCCCGCGAGCTTGGTGCCGCAGTTCTCGCAGTGGGTGTGGAAGGGGCCGTGATGGCCATGGCCCGACGTGACGTGTGCGGCGGCCTGATCGGCGGCGACCGCATCCGGAAGCGGCAAGGTTGGCGGCTCCGGTGTTTCCGGCAGCTCCGGTTCGAGGGCCATGCGGGACTCAGGCTTTGGACGAATCCGGGTGCAGCATCTGGTGGATCGTGTTCAGGAGTGCCGCCGGTTTGAAGGGTTTCAGCAGGAAGGGATCCTTCGAGGTCTTGCGGCCCGGATCGCGCCCGGAACCGTTGGCCTCCAGTCCGCTCATGAACAGCACCCGGACATCGGGGCGCAGGGGCCGGATCAGGTCCACGAAGCTCCGGCCGTTGGTTTTCGGCATGGAGATGTCGGTGATCACCAGGGCGACGCGCTCCTGGTGTTGGGTGAAGGTGGCGACGCCGTCGGCACCGTCGCGGGCGGTGATGACCTCGTAGCCGTGGTTGAGCAGCACGGTCGTGAGCAGATTGCGCACGCTGGCCTCGTCATCCACGAGCATGATCAGTTCACCGCGGGCGCGGGGCGGGAAAGGCGTGGCGCTCGAGGGACGCGGCGAGGCGGGCAGGGAGGCGCCCGGCGGCTTGAGGCAGTGGCGCAAATCATCAGCGGATCGCGGGCCGGCCGGGATGAGCAGAGAAGCGAAACCAGAGCGAAGAAGCAGGAGATGCCACAGGCCGCCAAAAATGGCCACGATCAGGAGGCTGAGTAATAGGGCGGAATTGTCCGGCATCAGTGTGGTTAAACAAACGCCGGGCCATGGCTGACCGGCCCGGCTGAGCGGACGGTGGGGCGGGCGTTGACGCCATGCAACTGCAAATACGGCCGGCGCATTGCCTATTAGGTGAAGTCGGCCGGAGTGGATGGATGGAAGCGGGAATTGGGGGCGCGGCGGGGCCGCGTCGTTTGACGGACGCGTGCCGCCAAACAGGCGCGCCCCTCCGTTTTCGTTCCGCCGGAGGGTTGGGGGGCCCACGAAAAAACCGGTCCCGTGCGGGGACCGGTTTGAAGAGGTGGATCGGACGGGCCGGCTTACTTGACCTGACGGAGGGTGATTGTGCCGTTCATGGATGTCAGCTTGATGTCCACGCCGCCGCCGTTGAGGGTGCCGACGATGGACTTGCCGCCGAAGTTGGGGAGCGGGGGCACCGGCGGGACGGGGATGCCCATTGCCACGGGGGCGACGTTGTCCACGTTCACGTTGACGCTGGCGTTGACCGAAGCCTCCACGGCCACCTCGATGGCGTCTTTGGCGGCGTCGAGAGCGGCTTTGGACGCATCCGCCGCGACCTTGGCGGCCTCGCGGATGGCCCGGGCCTGCTCCTTGTTGAGACGAGCCTGTTCGCGGGCGAGTTCGCGATGGGCTTCGCGCATGTCATCGGTGCCGCCCGCGACCGGGGCGGAGGGGCCGGTGACCTTCTCGGTCTTGGTCTGGAGGGCCTTGTCAGGGAAGTTGGTGCGGATGGACCCGTTGTGGGTGCGCATGCGCAGGTTGGCCTTGGTGTCGCCGGGGAGGCGGACGTCGATCTCGCCGTTGAGGGTGGAGAGGGAGACAGGGCGGACGGGGGCGGACTTGAAACTGGCGCTGATCTCGCCGTTGAGGGTGTTGACCACGGCGGAGCTGGCGATGTCGCGGAGCGTGACCTCGCCGTTCATGCTGTTGATGTCGAGGTCGCCCTCGACGCCGTCCACCAGGATCTCGCCGCCGATGGAGGTGCGGAGGATGAGGTTGGTGTTGCGCGGGACCTGGATCTCGAACTCGGCGCCGTGGGAGGCCCAGGCGTTGTCGCCCGCGACGGAGACGACCGCGATGTTGTCCTTCTCGACGAGCTCAAAGGTCACGTCCTCGTCGAGCCGGCGGAAGCCCTCGGAGTCCACCTCGGCGCGGCCCTTCTGGTCGAGCGAGGAGGTGACGACGACCTCGTTGCCGTCGGTGCCGGTGATGCGGAGTTCCGCCCAGGGGATGCTGAGCTTGAGGGTGCCGGGCTTGGCGGGATTGGAGAACTTCACGCGGGCGGTGGCGCCGTCAGTTTCTTGATCGGCGTCCGTTGCGCGGATGCAGGGAGTCAGGAGCAGCGCCGCGGCGGCCAGCAGGCCGGCGAGGCGGGGATAATATCGGGAATTCATGAGACGTTGGGAGTGGACGGGTTGTTGTTTTTGAGAGTGTCAGCGGGTGAAGGGGTGCGGAGGACGGCCAGGCCGCGGCGGGCGGAGTCGCGGACCGTCTTGTCGGCGGCCTCGTCGCGGCTGAGTTGCTCGAAGAGCGGGGCGGCGGCGGGTTCGCGGACGGAAGTGAGAAGCTCGATCATGGCGACCTGGACGAGCGGCGAGGATTCGCGCGGGAGGCTGGCGAGGAGGCCCTGGCGGACGACCTCCTGGTCGGCGTGCTGGGCGAGGGCCTCGACGGCGGAGAGGCGGACGTTGACCGACGGGTCGAGGGCGAGGGCACCGACGAGGTCCGTGAGCACGCGGCGGTCGGGGCTCTTGAGGTCCATGGTGGCGAGCACGGTCTGGAGGCGCTCGCTGGTGGACTTCTGTTGGAGGAGCGAGGCGGCGACGAGGCTGCCCATGTCGCTCATCTGGGCCTTTTGGTCGGCGAGTTCTTTCTCGAGCTTGGCGAGGCGCTCGGCGTCGGCAGTCGAGGTTGGGGTGGCCGTGGTCGGAGCGGGTGTGGCGACCGGCTTCTGGTAGAAGCGGGCGCCGACGAAAAGTCCCAGCGCGAGCACGGCGACCGCGCCGGCAAACTGGAGCGGGGGCGTGGACGGCAGGAGTGCGGCGAAAAAGCGGTCGAGGCGGCTGCGGGCGAGGGCGAAGGGGCTGACGGAGTCGGCTTCCTGCTGGTGCGTCTCGAGCATGGCGTAGAACTGCTCGCGCAGGCGCGGGCTGGGCTCCTCCACCGCGGGCAGGGCGTCGAGCTTGCGGATCATCTCCTGGAGGGCGGACCACTCGCGCTGGCAGGTCGGGCACGAGGCGAGGTGGGCGCGGAGCGTGGCGGATTCATCGGGCGGCAGGGTGCCGTCCTGGTAGTCGATGAAGTTGTCCTGGACGCGTTGGCAGTTCATGGCGGGAAATTGGGTTTAGGGTCCGGGGTCTTGTTGCTTGATCCTTGTCACTTGTTACTTGGACCGCTCAGGCGGCCTGCTCCTTGCGGATTTTGAAATACACCTCGCGGAGCTCCTTGAGGGCGCGGTGGGCGCGGACCTTTACGGCGCCGACGGAGCAGTCGAGGAGTTTGGCGATTTCCTGGTGGTTGAGATGCTGGAGGCGGGAAAGCACGAGGACCTCGCGGTGGTCCTCGGGGAGGCGGGAGAGAGCGCGGCGCATGAGCGCGAGGTCGTCGGCGGTGCCGGCCTGGGAGTCGGGCGCGGCGGCGTGGTCGGGTTCGTCGTGGAAGTCGGCCGGGTCGGCCGGCGTCGGGGTGCGCGCGTGCTTGCGGAAGTGGTCGGCGACGACCTTGCGGGCGAGGTGGTAGATCCAAGCGGAGAACTTGCCCTCGTCGCGGTAGGTGTGCCGGTATTTGAGGATGCGGTAGAAGACGATCTGCACGAGGTCCTCGCTGACCGAGGGCTGGTTGGTCAGGCGCACAAAAAACCCGTAGAGCGGGCGGTGATGGCGCTCGAAGAGGTCGCCGAGCTTCCGGACATCCCCGGCGCGCACGGCAATCATAAGTTCATGGTCGTTGGCGGCGTCCACGGCGTCGGGCAGGCTAGCCGGTGCGGCGTCGGAGGGAACTCGGAATTGCGTGACGGTGGCGAGGGACATGGAGCGGAATCATGGCGGTGTGCGAGGGGGATAACCGGGCTCGCGGCCTTTGGTTACAGGAAAAATCACTGGCGGCGGCGGTCCGCCTGGCTAGCCTACGGCGCATGAACCGCCGCGCTTTCCTAATCAGTTCCGGCGCAGCCGCCTCCCTCGCCCTGTTGGGACGCGGACGCCTCTCGGCCCAGACCCCGCCCGCCGCCCCTTCGGTGCCCGTCGCGCCCCCGCCCCCGGTGACCGAGTTCAAGCTCCTCCGCCGCAACGTCGGCCTCTTCACCGGCCAGGGTGGAACGGTCGGCTGGCTGTCGAACCGCGACGCGCTGGCCGTGGTGGATACGCAGTTCCCCCAGACCGCCACGGTGCTCCTCCGCGATCTGCCGGGCCGCGACGGCCGCATGATTGATGCCGTGATCAACACGCACCACCACGGCGACCACACCGGTGGCAATGCCGTGCTCCGCCCCGCGGCGAAGCAGATCGTCGCCCATGCCGCCGTGCCCGAGCTCATGCGCGCGCGGGCCGTGGCCGACAAGCGCGAGCTCGACCCCGCGCTGCTGCCGACGCTGGGTTTCCCCGACGGCTACCGGCAGGGTTTCGGCGACGAGGCGATCAGCGCGAAGTTTCACGGCCCGGCGCACACGCGCGGCGACATCGTGGTGTTCTTTGAGCAGGCCAACGTCGTGCACATGGGCGACCTGATGTTCAACCGCCTCTACCCGGTGATCGACCGGCCCGGCGGCGCCAGCATCCGCGGCTGGGTCAAGGTGCTCGAAAAAGTGGCCAAGGACTATCCGGCCGACGCGACCTACATCTTCGGCCACGGCAACCCGAAGTTCGGCGTCACGGGCACGCCCGCCGACCTGCTCGTGTTCCGCGACTACCTCTCCGGCCTGCTCGCGCACGTCGAGAGCGAGATCAAGGCCGGCAAGACCAAGGAGGAGATCCAGAAGCTGGAGAACCTGCCCGGCTTCCCTGATTTTCACCAGCCGCCCGGTCGCGGCAACCGCCTCCCCGGCAACCTCGGTGTCGCCTACGACGAGATCATGGCGGCGGGGTGAGCGCGTTTATCACCACGAAAGACACGAAGGGAAAAACCCGGCCTTGGGAACCAACCTGCGGCATCCGTGAAATCCGTGGTCGGACTCATTCGGTCTTTCCTGTTCCTGTTGGCTGTTCACGCCACCGCCGACGACTGGCCGGCCATGAAGCCGGCGGAATTCGCCGCGTTGCCTGCGGTGCAGGAGCGCGTGGACTTCGACGACTTCGATAGCGACCTGATGGCGGCGGCGATCTTCCACGCGACCAACCGCACCCGCGCACAGCTCGGGCTGACGCCTTTCGCGCACCTGCCGGCGCTTGACCGGGCTGCGACGCAGAAAGCGTCCATTGGAATTCTCCAAGGGAAGCTCACGCATGAGAACCCCCTGCCGCTCACCGCCACGCCGGCCGACCGCGTGCGCGCCGTCGGCGTGGATTACCGGATGGTGGCGGAGAACATCGCGCAGCAAAGTCTGCTCGACCTGCCGCCGGGTGTCACCGAGGTCGGCGTGCGCCAGCGCGGCGGGCGCAACGAATTCTACCGGGTGGACACCAAGCAGCCGGTGGCACTGAAGAGTTACGCGGATTTCGCCGAGGCCGTGGTGCTCGCGTGGATGAAATCGCCCGGTCATCGCGCCAACCTCGTGAACCCGGAGTTCACGTCCCTCGGCTGCGCCGCCCGCCCGATCCGCAGCCCCGTTGCCCGCCACGAGCAGGTCTATGCCGTGCAGGTGTTCTGCGCGCCGCGGTGACGTTCAGGTCACCGGGCCCACGGGGGCGGGGAACGGCGAACGAAAGGTGAAGGCTTCGGCGGTTTCGCCGCGCGCGTGGAGGAGTTGCAGGCGGGTCTTGGCGTCGTCGAGCGTGGGTAGCGCGCCGGTGGGAATCCACCACTGCGCAAGGTGCGGCGTCGCCATCGGCTCGAACCACTCGGCGCGGCGGGCGAAGAAGCGGCCGTGCATCGAGCGGAAGGCGTAGTCCTTGAGCGACGCCACATCCTGCCAAACCGAGAGGTTAACGATCATCCGCGGATCGGGAAAAACGCGGACGGAAGTCGCGTTGCCGTTCTCCTCCTTGAAACGCCACACAAAGCCCGGACTGGCCTCGGCGAGCACGTTGATCTCTGCAATGGCGTTCGTGAAGTCGCGCATGACCTCGCTGTCGAGCGGCGCCCGGGCGAGGGCAATGTTGATCTGGGCGAGGAGACAGGACATGGGCTCTAGCCTGCGGCGGGTTTTGGCGGAGGCAATCGAGTGTTGGTGCGCACGCCCCTGCTTGGTCAAATTTGGCGGGAGGTGTGCAAAGGTTGCGCTGGCCGGGAGCGCCACGAGGCAGGCTGAATTATTTGTGCCGGGTTTCGGTCCGCATCGAGCACGCGAGCCCGGCCGGAGGCGGTCTTGGTTGCGGCGATGATGCGGCACTTGACTCGCACGGTGATGATGGACGGAAATTCGCAAGCACCGGTCTCGTCGACCCGTGCCCAGGCTTCCCGGAACATTCCGCTGAAATTTGCCCATGCCCCGCGCTTTCGGAAACATCCTCCTCCGGCCCGCCCCGGGCCGGGTTTCTCGTGGTCGGGTGGCAGCGGTGCTCGCGGCTTTTCTCGCCGGCTATTTCCTGTTGCGGGTGCCCAGTGCGACCGAACGCTCCGCCACCGTTGACGAGCCGATTCACCTGACGGCCGGCTATCTCGCCCTAGCGGCGAGTGACTACCGGCTCGATGTGACACATCCGCCATTGCTGCGCATGTGGGCGGCTTTGCCGCTGCTGGGTCGTCCGGCGCACGAACCGGCGACCGATCGGATCGGCCAATGGAAAGAGGCCGGCTGGTATGAACAGGCCTATGATTTTGCGAATGACTTCCTGTATGCAACTCCGGAGGCGGATGCCTGGTTGAATCGCGCCCGGATGATGATGTTGCTGCTGGGAGCGCTGCTCGGCGTCCTGTTGTTCTGCTGGATCTTCGAATGCCTGGGCTTTGTCCCAGCCGGGCTGGGTTTGCTGCTCTACCTGATCGAACCGAATCTTGCGGCACACACCGCGCTGGTGACCACGGACCTGGGGATCACGTGTTTCTTTTTTGGCGCCTGCTATCTGTTGTGGCGGACCCTGCGCAAGGGCACAGTGGGCAACCTCGCGGGACTCGCCGGGTTTGTCGCGCTTGCCGTGGTCAGCAAATTCTCCGCTCTGCTGCTGGGTCCCGCAATCTTGTTGGTCGGCGCCGTGGCGGTGTGGTCCGGCGTTTGGACGCTCCGTCGGGCCGCGATGACCGCGGTCGTGGTGTCAGCGGTGTCATGGTTGTCCGTTTGGGCGATCTATGGCTTCCGCTATGCTCCGGCGGCCGGGGTAGAATGGCAGGCGCCGGAGCAACAGTTGGCCGAGCTCCGGCAGGATCTGCCGCTGGCCGGACGGCTGATCGGCTGGATCGACCGGCACAAGCTGCTGCCGGCCGCCTACACCCAAGGGTTGGGCGTATGTTTCACGTCGGCGGAAAAGCTGCCGGGCTACCTGGCCGGAGAAATCAGCACCACCGGCTGGTGGTATTTCTATCCGTTTGCCTTCTTGGTGAAAACGCCGGTGTCGCTGCTGCTGCTGGCGTTGACGGGCACGTTCTGCCTGATCGGGCGGCGCACCACGCCCGGGTTTACGACCGTCGCATGCCTGTTGCTGCCGCCGGCGGTTTACCTGGCCGTGGCCATCGGCACGGATATCAACCTGGGGCTGCGGCACATCCTGCCGGTTTACCCCGTTGTGCTCATGCTGGGCGCGCATGGGACGGCCCTGATCCTGGCCGCCGAATGCCGCCGGACGACCAAATGGCTGCTGTTGGGTCCGGTCCTGACCTGGGGTGTGGTGGTATTTGCGCGGACTTATCCGAGCAACCTGACGTTTTTCAACCAGCTGGTCGGCGGGCCGGCGCAAGGTGCCCACTACTTGGTGGATTCCAACCTTGATTGGGGTCAGCACCTCAAGCTGCTCAAGCGTTGGATGGACCAGCAGGGGGCGGACTCCATCAACCTGGCCTATTTCGGTTCGGTCGATCCCGACTACTACGGCCTAACGAATGTGCCCCTGCCCGGCTCGGTGGACTTCGGCACGGACGGTGGCGCGCCGCCGAAGCTGCCCGGTTACGTGGCCATCAGCGCCACGGTGCTGAGCGGCGTCTATTTCCAGCCGGAATGGCGCTGGTTCTACCGGGGTTTTTCCCGCCTCGAGCCGGTGGCTGTCATCGGCAACACGATCAATGTCTATTGGGTTGAACGCTGGCCCTTCGCCGTGGCTCCGCGGGGGGCGCCGGACGAGGAGATTGAGCAGCATCAGCTGCTTGGCCGGGCGCTGGCCCGACTTGGATGGGACGACCATGCGATCATCCATTTTCGCCGTTACCTGCGACGCCATCCGGACGACAGCAGCATGCTGCTTCGGCTGGGCCGGGTCCTTTTGCGCAACAGCCGAACGGACGAGGCGCTGCCGTTGTTGCAACGCTCGGTGGCGTTGAATCCAAACGAGGCCGCCGGCGAAGGCAGCGGGGCCTTGGCTTCGATATTGCTGGACCAGCAGGACATCGGGGGTGCGCTGCCTCACGCCCGCACCTTTTCCCGGCTGCAGCCCGGAAACGCCCAGGCCCATGATCTGCTGGGAGTGGTTCTGGCCTGTGACAACCAGCTGGCTGCGGCGGTGGTCGCGTTTCGCCGTGCGCTGGAACTGGCACCGTCCGACGCCACCATTCGCGGCCATCTGGAGCTGGCCCGGCGGATGCTCGGGGAAAATGCCGGACCGTCCAGGTGACGCCTGTCGAGGCCCGGGGCAGCACGCGCGCCGGCAAGGGCGGCCGGCCAAGGGTGCCCAGGTGTCCGACCTGCATCGCCGCGAATACGTGCGCAACTGCCTCACCCAGCTGCACGCCGCGATGCGCGACGGCGTGCCGGTGAAGGGCTACTTCCTGTGGTCGTTCCTCGACAACTACGAGTGGGAGGACGGTTACCAGCAGCGGTTCGGCATCGTGCACAATGATTTTGAAACCCAGCGCCGCACCCCGAAGCTCAGCGCCAAATGGTATGCCGAGGTTATCCGGCGCAACGCGCTGATCTGAGGCGGAGCAAGCAGGCCGGGGCGGGAGCAGCGGGACTTGGCCGTGCCTTCGCGAGAGCCGGTCCCGGCGCTCCCGCGCCGGGCTACGAAGGTGGAGGCAAAAGCTAATCTCTCTATCTATATATAGGTGCGCCGACGGGGACTGGCGCGGGCTGCCGATCACCGCCGCGGCCGATCCCGGGGCGCTCCATCACGCGAATCGTGCCGGTTTGCTGCGCGCACATTAGACCAAGGGCGGACAACCGGCTGGGTCCCGACCAATAGATTCTCAACCAGCTGATTATTAGGATTTAGAGAAATGTCTCCGGTGCCTGCTGGAGGCCACGCGCTACGGGCGGTTCACACGTCTGAATGACCGGGCCGTTGCCCGGTCATCCCGCCGGTTCATCTAGACAGGACCGGCGTTATCAGCGTCCGGCGCCACCCCTATACGCGCCGCCAACCCTGTCGCGCTTACACCCAGCATCACCCCACCATGAAGACAAACAGAACCCTCGTGTTCGCTTTGTTCGCAGCCGCTGCCTCCGGGCAAGGCTTGCTTGCCCAGACTGCCCCGGCCCCCACGGCCGCCACACCAGCTCCGGCCGAGAAGGAAGAGGTCCTTGTGCTCTCACCCTTCGAAGTCACCGCCGAGGAGGACACCGGCTACGTGGCCACGTCCACCCTCGCCGGCACCCGCATCCGCACCGACCTGAAGGACGTCGGCTCCGCGATTTCCGTCATCACGAAGGAATTCATGAAGGACATCGGTGCGACCGACAACAGCACCCTCCTCCAATACACCACCAACGCCGAAGTGGCCGGCACCCGCGGCACCTACGCCGGCCTGGGCAACGGCACCAGCGTGGATGAGACCGGCAGCCTCCGGGCGCCCGGCGGCGCCCAGCGCGTGCGCGGCCTGGCCTCGGCCGACAACACCCGCGACTTCTTCACCACCGACATCCCGTGGGATGGCTACAACGTGGACCGCATTGATATCCAGCGCGGACCCAACTCCATCCTCTTCGGCCTCGGCAGCCCGGCGGGCATTGTGAACGCCTCGCTCAACGGCGCGATGTTCCGCAACCGCGGCGGGGTCGAGTATCGCTTCGGCTCCTATGGCAGCCAGCGCACCAGCCTCGACTTCAACCAGGTGCTGATCGACAACGTCCTCGCGGTCCGCTTCGACGGCCTCTACAATCAGGAAAAATACCAGCAGGATCCGGCCTACCAGAACGACAAGCGCATCTACGCCGCGATCCGTTTCGATCCCCAGCTCTTCAAGGACCCGGGCTTCCGCACGAGCCTGAAGATCAAGTATGAGAACGGCGACATCCGCGCCAACCGTCCGCGCAACATCCCGCCGCAGGACAGCATCACGCCCTGGTTCCGCCCGATCAACCTCGACCCGAACAACCTCATGGGCGGCATGGGCAAGCTCGCCGCGACGAACGGCTATCAGCTCGGCTCCGCGGCCACGACGACCTTCAGCCCCTGGTCCGGTGGCGTCGCGAACCAGCAGCAACCGCTGTGGTTCATGGATGGCGAGAGCAGCCAGCTCTACCGCATCTACGGCGGCTTCGTGAACACGGGCGCGCTCAACGCCTCCGGCGTCCCGCAAGGTGCGGGCACCAACCTCACGGGCATGCGCTACGCCGACGTGTTCACCGCGCTCGGCAGCTTCAGCGGCTATGCCACCAACGCCCGGCTGACCAACTACCAGTATGGCCAGTATCGCAACATGTCGCTGCAGGACCCGACCGTCTTCGACTTCTACAACAAGCTCATCGACGGCCCGACCAAGAACGAGTGGGAAGGCTGGGATGCTTATAACATCGACCTCAGCCAGACGGCCTTCGACGACCGCCTCGGCGTGCAGCTCACCTATGACCGCCAGAAGTATAATCGCGGCGGCCAGGGCCTGCTCGGCAACCCGACCCTCAACATCGACCTCCTGCAGAACTTCCAAGACTACGTCGTCGGCCCGACCAACGCGAACAACGCGAGCGTCGCCAATCCGAACTTCGGTCGTCCCTTCGTGCAGGGCGGCCCGGGTCGCGGCAACTCCTACGAGAGTGACCGCAAGTATGTCCGCGCCTCGGTCTTCGGTGAAATCCGCGCCGCCGACTTCCTCGACCGTGACAGCTTCCTGACAAAGCTGCTCGGCAAGCACCGCTTCAACGGTGTTTACAGCGACGAGACCTACGCCACGGAGAATCGCGGCTGGCAGATGTATGCCAACTCGGCGGCCTATGCGGCGTTCAAGCTGCAGGGCAACCCCGACGGCATCACCAACCTGGCGCCCGTCGCCGTCATCTACCTCGGCTCCTCGCTCGCCAGCGCCAGCACGGCCGCCGGCGCCAACATCCCCGGCATCGGCTCCAATGTGGTGCTCCCGGACGGCAACATCTACCAGTTCGAGTCCACCTGGAAGAATCCCACGGGCGTCAACTTCAGCGACCCGTGGAACGTGCCGACCAACCTGCAGCCGTTCTTCAACGGCAACCCGGTGATCAACCCGACCACCGGCCTGCCCTACGCGCAGCTCACGCAGGTCTCGAATCCCGCCAACTACGTCGGCTGGAACAGCAACTTCCACAACACCCTGCTCCGCTACAACAATGGCGCGGACCTGAGCCTGCTCACCTCGGCCACCAAGAGCCTGCGCGCGACCAAGTCCTACGCCGGTTCCTGGCAGGCGTTCCTCTGGAACGACGCCATCGTCCCGACGCTCGGCTGGCGCTTCGATGAAGTGAGGAGCAAGAGCATCAGCGCCCTCCCGATCTCCGGCGCCACCGCGCGCGGCGCGCTGAACCTCGCCCCGAACACCTACAAGCTGCCCGACACCTTCCCGACCTCGCAGATCCTCAAGGATCATTCGACCGCCGGTGGCGTCGTCGTGCACCTGAACAAGCTGCTCGGCGACCGCGACCCGCTGCCGATCAACGTCAGCCTGTCGTATAACAAATCGAGCAACTTCCAGGTCACCGACCTGCGCCGCGGCATCTACGGCGACCCGATCCCGAACCCGACCGGCCAGACCAAGGACTACGGCGTGCTGCTCTCCACCAAGGACGGCAAGTATTCCCTCCGCGTGATGAAGTATGAAACCGCCCTGGCGGGCGCCAACACCCCGCTCGATTCCTCCGGCATCTCCAATGCCGTGAAGAACCTGATGAACTGGCGCAACATCAAGGTCTACTACATGTCGGCCTATGCTTGGAACACCGCCGGCCAGACCAACCTGACCCCCTACACCGGTCAGCGCTACCTCTGGGATCCGGCCTACGTGAACAACACCACGGGTCGCCCGGTGGCCTCCGGTGTTTCGACGAGTCCTCCGGCCAATTCCCACCTGGAGACGGTCGCGGAAGCCAACACCCGCCGCGATGCCGCCCTCAAGGCGATCAACGACTTCCAGATCTTCCTCACCGGCAAGGGTTACTTCTCCGCCTGGAACTACGGTGTTGGACCGACGACACAGGCCGCCCTCCAGACCCGCGGCGAATACGAAGCCAACCCGAAGCAGCCCGATACGAACAGCGTGTATGATTATCGCACGGCTCCCAACATGGCGGGCTTCGCGGTTACCGCCGATACGATGTCGAAGGGTTACGAGCTTGAGTTCACCGCCAACCCCATCCGGGGTCTGCGCGTCGCCCTCAACGCCTCGAAGACCACCGCCGTCCGCACCAATGTCGGTGGCGCCGTGCTCGACGACCTGATCGCGACCATGGACACACTGATGGCCGGCCCCGCGGGCGACCTGGTGATGTTCAACTCCGACTATTCCGCCGGTAACGAAATGCGGGCGCAGTCTTGGAACGGCTGGCGTGGTCAATACACGCTGCTGAAGCTCCAGGAAAACACCGCCGCGTCCGAGCTCCGCAAGTGGCGCTACAACGCCGTCGCCAACTACACGTTCCAAGGCGGCCTGCTGAAGAACGTGAATATGGGCGCGAGCTACCGCTGGCAGGACAAGGTCGTCATCGGCTACCCCGTGGTGCCCGGTGCCGGCAGCCTGGCGAGCTTCGACCTGACGAAGCCCTACTACGGTCCCGCCGAGGACGCCATCGACCTCTGGGTCGGCTATGAACGCCGGATCAACGACAAGATCAACTGGCGCATCCAGCTCAACGCCCGGAATGTCGGCGACAACAACGGCCTCATTCCGATCTCCGTGGAGCCTGATGGCCGCACCTGGGCTTCGGTCCGCATCGCTCCCACCCAGGAGTGGTTCGTGACGAACTCCTTCTCGTTCTAACCAGGTTCAACGAGGTATCATCACCCCCGGCCCGGCCTCAAAACCGGCCGGGGGTTTTCTTTTTCCGGGCCACCCCGGATGGCTTGGTTGCAAATTCTGCGGGTTAAATCCCCTTTCATCCCGAGGCATTGTTCATGGGCAACTGGTTCAAATTCCCCCTGCTGTTCGCGGTCGGTCTGGGCGTCACGGGCCTGGCCGCACCGCGCGAGCGGATTCTCCTCAACGACGGCTGGCGCTTCCGGCACGACGATCCCCCGGGCAACACCGTGGACCTGCGTTACGACGTGCGCCCCGAGATCGGCCAGCGCCGCGATGATGGTCCGGCCGACGCCAAACCCGAGGAGGCCGCCCGCCTCGCCGCTGCGGCGCAGACGGTGCTGAAGCCGTGGATTCTTCCCACGGCGAACGCGTTCATCAAGGACCCGGCGCAACGCCACGTGCGTCCGGCCGGCGATCCGGGCCGCGATGTGCCTTATGTGCAGGCCGGTTTCGACGACACCGGTTGGCAGGCGGTGCGACTGCCGCATGACTGGGCGATCGCCGGACCGTTCATCCGCACGGGTGACGTCGGCGGCATGGGCCGGCTCCCGAGCTGGGGCATCGGCTGGTATCGCCGCAAACTCGACATCCCCGCCAGCGACGCGGGCAAGTCCCTCTTCCTCGAAGTGGATGGCGCCATGGCCTACGCGACCGTCTGGCTCAACGGCCGGCTCGTGGGTGGCTGGCCCTACGGTTATTCTTCCTGGCGCGTGGACCTGACGCCCTACGTCGTCCCCGGCGGCGTGAACCAGCTGGCCATCCGTCTCGACAATCCGCCCGCTTCCTCCCGCTGGTATCCGGGCGGCGGACTCTATCGCAACGTCTGGCTCACCAAGGTTGCGCCCGTGCATGTGGACCAGTGGGGCACCTTTGTGACCACACCGCAGGTGTCGCGGGAGTCTGCGACCATCAGTCTGGGTGTGACGCTCGCCAACCAGGACCGCGCAGCCGCGACAGTCCGCGTGGCCAGCGAGGTGTTTGCCCTTGATGCCGCCGGCCAGCGCACCGGCGCCGCGGTTGCCGCCTTCGCTCCCGTGGAGCTCACCCTTGGCGCCGGCGAGCGCGCCGCCACGCAGGCCACCGTCGCGCTGGCGAATCCGCGCCTCTGGGGCCCGCCGCCCACGCAGACGCCGCACCGCTACGTCGCGGTCACGCGGGTCACGCGCGGTGCTGACCTGCTCGACGTGTATGAGACGACGTTCGGCATCCGCGACCTGAAGTTCGATCCCGAACGCGGCGTGGTCGTGAACGGCGAGCGCATCCCGCTCCAAGGTGTGAACCAGCACCACGACCTCGGTGCGTTGGGCGCGGCCTTCAACGTCCGGGCGGCCGAGCGCCAGTTGGAAATCCTCCGCGCCATGGGCTGCAACGCCATCCGCCTCAGCCACAACCCGCCCGCGCCCGAATTGCTCGAGCTCACCGACCGCCTGGGCTTCCTCGTCGTCAACGAGTCCTTCGACGTGTGGGAGCGGAAAAAGACGCCGCTCGATCACCATCTCATCTTCCCCGACTGGTCCGAGCCCGACATGCGCGCCCTCGTGCGCCGCGACCGCAACAGTCCGTCGGTCATCATGTGGAGCATCGGCAACGAGGTCGGCGAACAATACACCGACGCCGCCGGCGCCGCCGTGGCCAAGCGCCTGCACGACATCACGCGCGAGGAAGACCCGACGCGCCCGACCACCACGGCGATGAACTGGGCCAAGCCCGACATGCCGTTGCCGGCCGCCGTGGACCTCATCAGCCTCAATTACCAGGGCGAGGGCATCCGCCAGGAGCCCGAGTTCGAGGGCACCGACCGCATCCGCACGCCGCCGCAGTATCCGCACTTCAAGGCGAAGTTTCCCGGCAAGGTCATCGTAAGCAGCGAGAGCGCCTCGGCCTTCAGCAGCCGCGGCATCTACCTGTTCCCCGTTTCGCCGCTCGTCAGCGCGCCCGTGCGCGACGGTCGCGGCGGCGACTCGCGCAACAAGCACGTCTCCGCCTACGAGCTGCACGCCGTGGATTTCGGCTCCACCGCCGACAAGGTCTTCGCCTCGCTCGACCGCCATCCCTACGTGGCCGGCGAATTCGTGTGGACCGGCTGGGACTACCTCGGCGAGCCCACGCCCTACTACTCGTCGCGCAGCTCCTACTCGGGCATCATCGATCTGGCGGGCTTTCCCAAGGACCGCTTCTGGCTCTACCAGGCGCGCTGGCGCCCGGATCATCCGATGGCGCACCTGCTCCCGCACTGGACCTGGCCGGAACGCGCCGGGCAGGTGACGCCGGTGCACGTGTTCACCTCCGGCGACGAGGCCGAGCTGTTCCTCAACGGCCGTTCGCTCGGCCGGAAGAAAAAGGGCGCCTTCGAATACCGTCTGCGCTGGGACGACGTCACCTACGAGCCGGGCCGGCTGGAGGTCGTCGCCTACAAGGCCGGTCGCGAGTGGGCGCGCAACACCGTGCAGACTGCGGGTGAGCCGGCCGCCGTCGAGATGACGGCCGACCGCGCGACGATCCGCGCCGACGGTTACGACCTCGCCTTCATCACCGCGCGCATCACCGATCAGGCCGGCGTCACCACGCCCCGCGCGGAGAACCGCCTGACCTTCACGGTCGAGGGCCCCGGTGAGATCGTCGCGACCGACAACGGCGACCCGCGCAACCTCGAACCGTTTCCCTCGCCCTCACGCCCGGCCTTCAGCGGCCTCTGCCTCGTGATCGTGCGCGCGCAGCCCGGCCAGGCCGGCCGCATCCGCGTCACGGCAACGGGCGAAGGGCTGCGCCCGGCCGAGACCGAACTCATGAGCACGCCCTGACGCGGGTGTTCCCCGTCCGGGTTTTTCTCCCATCCCACCATCCCCCATGAATGCGATGCTTCCCTGCTCCCGCCGCTGGGTGCCAGCCGGCTCCTGTCTGTTGTTCGCGTGGCTGACCACCGGTGTTTTGCCCGCCGCCGACAAGCCCCCGATGGCCCCGCAAGCCAATCCTCCGATCACCCACATCCTCTTCGTTGGCGCGGAATTGGCGGCGGAAAAGGACCGCACTTACTATCCCGTGGTCGGCGTGACCGCCGCGTCTATCATGATCCAACCTGACGGACGCCAGGTAAAATTGCCGTTGGCTCAAACGTCGAAGCTCCGCGTAACCGAGACGCTCAAGCTCTCTGAGGCCAAGGTCGAGCTGGACGATTTCAAAGCCGAGCGGGCTTATTCGGCGGGCGCGGATCCAACCGCCCAACTCGCCAAGAGGGCCGCCCTCTCGGCGGGCGAAAGCGCCGCGGCGGATCTCGCCGCGGCCGCTGAGCGCAGCTCGACGCTCGCGGTGGGCGAGGCCGGTGTCCTCGTGGCCAACGCCACGCGTCCGGAGCAACGCGCCGAGGCGCAGGCGATGTTGAATCGCGCTCAAGCGGTGCAAGCCGGTGCCCAAGACAACCTCGACCGCGCCCTGGCCGCCCAGACCAGCCAAGTCTATGATGTGTCCTCGCAATCCGCCCGGCTGAACGGCTCCGAAGATTTCGATGCGATCCGCATCGCGTTCACGGTGACCGCGGAGACGGATTTGGCCCAGCCCTATTATGGGATTATCGCCCGCATTCGGACGCCCGACGCGCGGCCTGATCAAACGCGGCCCTGGGTTTACCTCCAACCCCTCAGCGCGATGGTCGCGGGCGAAACCCGCAAGGTCGTGGTGCACCAAAGCGGCTTCTCCCCGGGCTACGAACTCGGCGCTTGCGAGGTCCACATCTACGACGGCGGACAAGAGGTGGCCACGAACCTCTCGCGCCGCCGGGTGGCGCTCACGGCTCAGGAAGCGCTGGAGTATCGCGTCATCGAATACATCGGTGCCAACAAGGGCCGCACGTTGACGGCATCGCTCGCGACCCGCGCGATTTCCACCGACGCGTGGGCCTCGGTCCCCAAGGCCCAGCTGGCCGAAACCCACTACGTGCGCGTGGCCCGGGACGGGCGCGTGACCGCCGCGTTCAGCGACGCGGACGGCAAGAAGCCGCTGCGCGACCCCGCGCTCGTCGCGGTGTTGAAGACACTCCAGTTCAACCCTGCGCTGGAAGCCGGAAAACCGGTGGAGAGCATCGCGCCGGTCATCCTCGGCCACCTCGCCGTCCGCTGACGTGGGGTGGCTCGAGTTGGAGCCGGGGCGCCCTCGCCCCGGTGCTTGCGCTCAGGCCACGAGGTTGGCCGTCAGCGCGCGTTCGGGCAGGTCTTCCACCGGAGTGACCGGCGTCCGGGCCGGCAGCGAGGCGCCGGCGCACCACTTTCCGCCGACCGAGGTGACCGTCGGCACCGGCGGCAGTCCGAAAAGATTGCGTTCCAACTGGGCGGCGAGCTGCTCGACCGCCAGCTCGCCGATGCGGACATGGCAGCCCTGCACCCCGGCGATGGTGCCGAGCACATCCTGCAGCAGCAGATCCACGTAGCCGACGGTGTCGGGCATCTCCAAGCCCGACTGGCGCAGCAGATGCCGCACGACCGGGCTCAGGCTGAGCACCACCTCGGGTCGGTGCTGGCGGTGCCAGGAGGCGAGGGCCGCCGAGGCTTCGGCGGGCGATTCGGGGAGAAACAGCACGGGCACGGGCCGGAGTTCGCGCCGGTATTGCTCCGCATGGTAGGCCGCCGACCACGCGCGGTCGGAATTCTCATCGAGCGGACGCGGCAGCACGAGGCCGACGCGCGAATAGCCCGCCTGC
>CBINOW010000071.1:0-23687 GCA_966252395.1 uncultured Oleiharenicola sp.
GTATGCTGCCTTCCACCCGGGGGGGGGGGGTGGGGCGGGGGGGGGGGGGGGGGGGCCCACCCCCCCGGGCCCCCGCCCCACGCCTGCTCCCCACCGGGGGGGGGGGCCCCCCCCGCCTCCAGGATCGATCCGGCCAAAAAACAAGGCGGGGTTCGGAGACCCCGCCCTACAATATGGGAGATCAGGCTGCGGTCACTTGATCATGTCGGCCACGAAGGAGCGCTCGTCCACGAGCTCCTTGTTGGTGGCGGCGATCTTGGACTTGGCGAAGTCGTCCATCGAGTAGTGCTTGATGATGTCGTAGCTGCCCGGGTCGGTGGTGACGACGGGCACGCCGGCCCAGACGTGCGGGTCGAAGCCGTAGGCGCCGTGCGACTTCACCGCGATGGAGTGGATGGCTCCGGGCGTCACGAGGGAACGGACATGGTCCACGAGGGCGTTGGCGGCGGAGGCGGCCGAGGAGGCGCCGCGGGCGGCGATGATGGCCGCGCCGCGCTTGCCGACGAGGTCGCAGAACGGTCCCTGCAGCCAGGACTGGTCGCTGATGACGGAGGACACCGGCTGGCCGTTGATGGTCGCGTGCGCGAAGGCGGGGAACATGGTCGGGCTGTGGTTGCCGTAGATGAAGATGTTCTGCACGGCGGTGAGGTCCACGCCGGCCTTCTTGGCGAGCTGGCTCTGCGCGCGGTTTTGGTCGAGGCGCACCATGGCGGTGAAACGCTCGGCCGGGAGGCGGCGGGCCTGCGAGGCGGCGATCATGCAGTTGGTGTTGGCGGGATTGCCGACCACGACGACGCGCGCGGCGGCCGAGGCGACGGAGTCGATGATCTTGCCCTGTTCGATGAATATCTTGCCGTTGTCCTTGAGCAGGTCGGCGCGCTCCATGCCGGGGCCGCGGGGCTTGGCGCCGATGAGCAGGCACCAGTCGGCCTCCTTGAA
Source organism: uncultured Oleiharenicola sp. (assembly GCA_966252395.1). GTDB lineage: Bacteria > Verrucomicrobiota > Verrucomicrobiia > Opitutales > Opitutaceae > Lacunisphaera. Next base: position 940 of record CBINOW010000071.1, read on the forward strand.
GCCGACGCTGGCGTCGGAAGTCTGCACGATGCCCTTGAGCAGCGGGAACGCGCAGTCGTCGAGCTCCATGGCGACGCCTTCGAGGGCCTTGAGGGCTTTCTCGATCGGGGCCTCGATGAGCTGGAGGATGACCGGCTGGTCAGGACCGAACATCGCGCCGGAGGCGATGCGGAAGAGGAGAGCGTAACCGATCTGGCCGGCGGCGCCGGTGACTGCGACACGGATGGGGGCTTTCATGTTTGGGAATGTGGGGCGGAGTTAAGCAGAAAAGGGAGCGACGGGGAACGCACGAATTGCGGAAGCGTGGGCGGATTTAGCGCGGGTGCTGCGCGACAGTGGGCGGCCTTATCGGAAAAGCGGAGCCTGCGTGGCGTAGATCTCGCGCACCATGGCCTCGGTGGTCGCCCAATCGATGCAGCCGTCGGTGATGCTCACGCCGTATTTCAGGTTTTCCTTGGGCTGCGGGAAGGCCTGGTTGCCGGCACCGAGGTTGCTCTCGACCATGGCGCCCATGATGGAGCGGTTGCCCGCGGTGATCTGGGCGAGGAGCGCGCGCATGACATCGGGTTGCAGCTCGGGCTTCTTCGCGGAGTTGTCGTGCGAGCAGTCCACTAGGATGGACTTGGGCAGGCCGGCCTTCTCGAGGATGGCTTCGGTGCGGGCAATGTGATCGGGCGCGTAGTTGGGGCCGGCGCTGCCGCCGCGGAGGACAACGTGGCAGTTGGGGTTGCCGCGCGTGACGATGGCCGAGGAGGCGCCGTCGAGGTTGATGCCGAGGAAGGTCTGGGGCTGGCCGGCGGCCTTGATGGCGTTGATCGCGGTCTGGATCGAGCCGTCGGTGCCGTTTTTGAAACCAAGCGGCATCGAGAGACCCGAGGCCATCTGGCGGTGCGTCTGCGACTCGGTCGTGCGCGCGCCGATGGCGCCCCAGCACACGAGGTCGGCCACGTATTGCGGCGTGATGGGATCGAGAAATTCCGTGGCCGTGGGCAGGCCGAGGTCGAGCACGTCGCGCAGGAAGGTGCGGCCGAGACGCAGGCCCGCGGCAATGTCGTGCGAGCCGTCCAGGTGCGGGTCCATCACGAGGCCCTTCCAGCCGACGGTGGTGCGGGGTTTTTCGAAATACACCCGCATGACGATCATGATGCGGTCGGAAACCTCGCGGGCGAGGGCGGCGAGGCGGCGGGCGTAGTCGCGGCCGGCCTCAACATCGTGGATCGAGCAAGGCCCGATGATGAGGAGGAAGCGCTTGTCGTCGGTGAAGATGAGCCGGTGGATCTCGGCGCGGGCCTTGGCGATGAATTCGGCCTGGGCCTCGGTCTTGGGGATTTCCTTCAGGAGGGCGGCCGGGGAGGGGAGGGCCCGCGTCTCGACGACATTGATGTCCGATGTTTTCTGCACAGGGGGCCAACCCTGCAAAGGGCCCCGGGCGGAGCAAGCCTCGGCTTGCCCGTGACGCATTCTGGCCCGGGCAAAGAAAAGGCCGGTCGTATACCCCTATACGACCGGCCATTGCTTTCTTAGTTACCCCAAAACTCCCGCTAGGCGGGAGAAGTGTTTAAAATTTGACTGGAGAGGCGGGCATTTGTTCCCGCGCGGCTTCAAGTGCTCCGCATTTTTGGTAAGAACATCCTTTTCCTCACTTGGGCAAAGAAAAGGCCGGTCGCCTACCCCTAGACGACCGGCCATTGCTTTCTTAGTTACCCCAAAACTCCCGCTAGGCGGGAGAAGTGATAAATTGGATAACGGAAGGAATAGGTGGTTCCTTAGCTCCGTCAAATGCTTCGCGGGATCTTTCAGAGAACATCCTTGATTAAGCTGGTCTCATGCCAACACTTGGAGGCAATTCGCTGTGATTTACTATTTGCCAAGCAACGACTTAAAAAACACATCAGCTGTCCTCCGCGTTCAAGGCCCTGACGCTAATAGCTATTTGCAGGGGCAGTTCACACAGGACCTGAAACTCGCGGAAAAGGGTGCGATCTACGGATTGTGGCTCGACCAGAAGGGCAAAGTCCTGGCCGACAGCCATGTTATCCGATTGGCCGCCAACGACTACCTCGTGATTTGTTTCTCGGCCAGCGCCGCGGGGCTGTTGGCGCGGCTCGAGGCCTATCTGATAGCCGATGAGGTGGAGCTGCGCGATGAGACGGCCGAGTGGGCCAACGTGCTCGTTTGGGGAGGTGCGACGCCTGCCCTGACGTTGCCCGCCGGAGCCCAGATTTTTGGCAGCCGCCGGGCGGGGCCGCAGGCGCAGGAAATTATCGTGCCCGTCGCGCACGCGAACGAGGTGGCGGCCCAGCTTTCTGCGGCGTCCGCGGGTGTCGCGGATCGCAACGCCGCGGAGCTCGCGCGTTTGCACGCCGCGTTGCCCGCCGTGCCGGCCGACATCGGCCCGCGTGATCTGCCGGCGGAGGGGGCGCTCGACGAAGTCGCGATTTCCTTCACGAAGGGCTGTTACCTCGGGCAGGAGGTTATCGCGCGTTTGAAGAATCTCGGCCAAGTGCGGCGCGCGCTGCACCTGATTGCGGGCGTGGGTGCGCCGCCGGCGACCGGCACGGCGTTGTTCCAAGGGGAGCGCAAAGTGGGCGAAGTCCGCTCGGGTGCGGCCGAGGGCGGGGAGTTCCTGGCGATGGCGATGCTGTCGCTCGTGAACCTCGACGCGGCCGCGCCGCTCCGTCTCGCACCGGGCGGCCACGACATCAGGATTCTCCGCCGTGTCTGACGAAGTCGAAAAAATCACCGTCATCTGCGAACGCCTCGGCGCTCCGCCCGGGCAGGCGGCGACGATGGCGCGACAACTCTTGAAACGTGCCGACCAGCTCGCGGCCGAGAGGAACATCCCGCGCGCGACCGCGCTGGCGCAGCTCCTGCAGATTCTCGTTGAAGGCCGTCAGGGCAACGTGCCGCCGGGCTTCAACCCGCCCGACTCAAAACAGTAGTTTCAGCTCGAAGAAATACGGGTCCACCCAGCGATGGGCCCAGAAGAAGTAGATCAGCGCGGCGAGGCCGAGCATGGGGCCGAAGGGCACGTGGACGCCGAAGCCGAGTTCGGCCGGCTGGCCCTCGGGCGTTTCAGCGGGGAGAGCGACGGGTGCGTTCCGCCCGGTGATTTTTTTCCACGAGTAGGCGCCGATGAACCACACGCAGCCGAGCATCGCGCCACCGAACATGCCGAAGACCGCGCCCTGCCAGCCGACGAAGGCGCCGAGGGCGCCGAGGTATTTCACGTCGCCGAAGCCCATGGCTTCCTTGCGCAGGATCACCTCGGCGAAGAGTGCGATCCAGAGCACGAGCGCTGAGCCGACGAAGAGGCCGAGCAGGCTGTCGAGCGTCGAGCGCATGCCGGCCACGAGCCAGATTTCATGGCTCTGGCCGTGCAGGCTCGGCAACAACATCGACAACAACAGACCCACCGCGGCGCCGCCGATGGTGAAGGCATCGGGGATGATCATGTGGTCGTGGTCGATGAAGTGCGCGCAGATCACGATGCAGCAGAGCACGGCGCCCGCCGCGGCCTTGCCGGGCGGAAAGAGCAGCGCGCAGGCGACGAACAGCGCTGCCGTGAGCAGCTCGATGGCCGGGTAGCGGAAGCTGAACGGGCGGCCGCAGCAGCGCGCCTTGCCGCGCAGGAGGAACCAGCTCAGCACCGGGATGTTGTCATACCACGCGATCCGCCGGCCGCAGCCGCAGTGCGAGGGAGGCGTCACCACCGACTCGTTCTTCGGGATGCGGTAGATGCAGACGTTGAGGAAACTGCCGATGCACGCGCCGAAGAGTCCCGCCCAAAAGGGAAAGAACCACGGGAACTGCGCGTGGATGTCCTGCAGGGTTTCGATCATCGGGCGGAAGCGTGGGCGGGTGGGTTGGTCACAACTTGAGGGCGGCGCGGGCGGCGGTATCCATGACGGCGGCCGGCACCGGAGCCTCGGTCCAGATCTCAAGCGCGCGGGCGCCTTGGTGGACGAGCATCGAGAGGCCGTTGGCGTGGGGCAGGCCGAGCGCCGCCGCGTCGCGGAGCAGGGTGGTTTGCGGCGGGTTGTAAACCATGTCGTAGACCTTGGCGCCCGGCGGCAGGCGGCGCAAATCCATTGGCGCCGGCTCGCCGGGCTTCAGGCCGGCCGAGGTTGCGTTGATCACGACCAGGTCGGTGGGCAGCCCAGTCGGCGGCCCGGCCGGATCGAACCCTTCCAGCGCCGTGTTGCCGGCGAGCGGGCGCAGGGCGGCGAGCAGCGCGTCGAGGTTGGCGCGGGTGCGGTTGGCGATGCGGAGCGAAGCGCAGCGGCGTTGCAGGCACTCCACCGCGGCGCCCCGGGCGGCGCCGCCCGCGCCGAGCAGCAGGACGTGGGCACCGGCGAGGTCGATCGCGAGGTCGGCCTTGAGCGCGGTGGCCAGACCGTAGCCGTCGGTGTTGAAACCTTTCCAACCGGTGGCGGTGCGCCGCAGGGTGTTGACCGCGCCGATGGCGCGGGCGGCCGGGTCGATTTCGGCGACGAGCTCAACGGCGAGCACCTTGTGTGGCACGGTGAGATTGAGGCCGTGAAAGCCGGCGGCGTGCAGCCGGGTGAGCGCCGTGGGCAGCTGCGCCGGCGGCACATCGAAACGGAAATACTTCCACGCCGCGAAGCCCGGGCGTTCGCGCGCCATGGCGGCGAGGGCGGCGTTGTGCATCGCCGGGCTCACGGAGTGCTTGATCGGATGGCCGAGCACGGCGAGCGAGGTCCCCGGGTGCGACCAAGCCGACAGGGCATCCAGGGTGTGGGTTGGTTCCGCGTCGGCGCTCATGGGGCGTCGGCAGGGAACTTGGTTTCCCGTCCGGGAACCAGCCTGATTTTCACGGCTGGGCGTGCCGCTCGTGGGTGGATTCGAACTCGGCGACAAACTCGGCAAACAGCCGGGCGTGATCGGGGTCGTTGGCGACAGAGTAGTGGTTCACCAGGTTGCGGCAGCAGCGGCACAGCACCTCGCGCACCGGCGTAGGCGCGAGATCGGCGATGCTGGGGTTGGGTGTGTGCTGGCGGAGCATCGCGACGGCTTCGCTGGCGCTGATGAAGCGACCGGCACTGAACGGGTCGATGTAGAACGGCAGGTCCTCGGCGTAGCAGCCGACCACGAAATGGCCGGGGAGACCGACGGGCTCAAGGGGGAGGCCGAGCCGTTCGGCGACGAGAAGATACACGATCGAAAGGGAAATGGGGATGCCCTTGCGGCGGATCAGCACCTGGTCGAGGAAGCTGTTGAGCGGATCGGCGTAGTGCTCGGTGTTGCCGCGGAGCGCGAACTCATGGAACAGCACGCGGTTCATCACCCGGCACTTGTCGCGCACGGTGGCGGGCTCGGCGATGAGTTCGCGGCAGCGGGCCGCCATCCGGTCGAGCTGGGTGCAGCTGGCACCGATGTCGAGATCCGGGTGGATCGTGCGGCTCAGGAGCAGCGCGCCGGTCTCGAGCTCGTAGTTGAGCGAGCGGATGAAGCCGCGGAACTCGGCAACGGGATCCGAAAAATCCAGCTCGCGGAGAAACCAGTTGGCGTGGCTGGCGAGGGCGTGGTCCGGTTGGCTGGCCACGTGGCGGAGGAAATCCACGCTCTCGCGTCCATGCTTCGCGAAATGGGCCAGCAACGACCGGCGCACCGCGGGCGACGTGTCATCCAGCAGCCCGGTGAGGGCGGCGCGCTGTTCGGCCGTGAAGCGGTTGGTTTCCACGGGTCCATAAACAAGTCCGGTCGCCGGTCGGCGCAACGGGGAAAAGATTTCGCCCGGCGAAATATTTTCTGGCGTTGGCGGCGCGTGTTATCGCGGGCCGTAGAGCGCGGTGCCGATGCGCACGAGGGTGCTGCCCTCGAGCACGGCGGCCTCGAGGTCGCCGGTCATGCCCATCGAGAGCTCGCGCAGGGGCGCACCGGTGCGCGCGACGAGGGCGTCGCGGATTTCGCGCAGCCGGGCGAAGGTGCGGCGGGAGACGGCCGGATCGTCGGAGAGCGGGGCGATCGTCATCAGACCATCCACGCGCAAGTGCGGTTGGGCGAGGGCGGTGGTGAGCAGGCGCTCCGCGTCGGCCGGTTCGGCGCCGAACTTGGCCGGGTCATCGCCGGCGTTGATCTGGAGCAGCACGGGCAGTTTTTTCCCGAGTTCGCCGGCCGCGCGGTTGAGCACGACGAGCAGCTTCTCGCTGTCCACGCTCTGGATGCGGTCGAAATGGGTGGCGGCCAGCTTCGCCTTGTTGGACTGGAGGTGGCCGATCAGCTCCCACCGCAGCCCGGCGGGGGCTTGCGCGCGCTTCTCGACCGCCTCCTGCACGCGGTTTTCACCGACCGCGGTGAAACCTTGGCGCACGGCATACTCCGCCGCCGCGACGGGATGGGTCTTCGTGACGGGCAGCAGCGTGACCTCGGCGGGATTTCGGCCGGCGGCGGCGCAGGCCTCGCCTATGCGCCTGCGCAATAGGTCCGCCCGCTGGCTGAAAGTCTCGTAATCGATAAACATCTATGAGCGGCTCTTTTAGGATGGATTGGCGATAAGTTCGCGTTATGCTGGGTTTGCAACATACACGTCGTATGCAAATCGAGAACTTCAAAATCTTCGCGGATCTGGTCGAGACCAAGAGCTTTTCCAAAGCTGCCAAACTCAATGGCATCACCCAGTCCGCGGTGAGCCAGCAGGCCCGGGCGATGGAGCGTAACTTCAAGACGCTCATGATCGACCGCAGCCAGAAGCAGTTCAACCTGACGCGCGAGGGGCAGCGCATCTACGAGGCGGCGAAGGAGATCCTGCATGTTTACGAGAAGCTCGAGAGCGAGCTGCAGGAGATGAAGAAGGTCATCAGCGGCACGATCCGCATCTCGACCATCTACTCGATCGGCCTGCACGAGCTGCCGCCGTATGTGAAGCGCTTCCTCCAGGCCTTTCCCTCGGTCAACGTCCGCATCGAATACCGGCGCTCAAACCTCGTGTATGAGGACATCCTGCACAACGCGGTGGATTTCGGTCTCGTGGCCTTCCCGCAGAAGCAGCGCCAGATCGAGATGCTGCCGTTCCGCAACGACCGGCTCGTGCTTATCACGCACCCCAACCACCCGCTGGCCAAGGGCACCGAGGTGGACCTGAAGACGCTCTCCGGCCACAAGTTCATCGGCTTCGATCCCGACATCCCGACCCGCAAGGCCGTGGACTCGATCTTCCGCGACAACAAGCTCGAGATCACGCCGGTCATGGAGTTCGACAACATCGAGACCGTGAAACGGGCCGTCGAGATTGACCACGGCATCGCCATCGTGCCCCAGGCCACCGTCCAGCAGGAGCTGCGGCAGGGCACGCTCGCCATCATTCCTTTCAAGGGGAAGGAGTTCACGCGTCCGCTCGCCATTCTCCACCGCAAGGGCCGGGTGCTCACGCCGGCCATGAAGAAGTTCGTGGAGATGCTCGCCACCGAGGGCGCCGCCGCCGAGGCCGCGTCCAAGGTTTGAGCCGGCTCATCGCGTCGCGGCCGCGGGAACAAAACGCCCGGTCCGCGGCTCCCATTCTGCAACCATGAAAACCCTGCTCCGCTCCCTGCTGGCCGTCGTCGGCCTCGCCCTCTGCACCAGCCTCGCCTCCGCCTCGATGGTCGGCCAGTCCGCGCCGGCCCTCACGTTCAAGGACCTCGCCGGCAAGGAAGTCAGCCTCGCCGCGCTCAAGGGCAAGGTGGTCGTCGTGGATTTCTGGGCCACGTGGTGCGGACCCTGCCGCATGGAGATCCCGGGCTACATCGAGATGCAGAAGAAATACGGCAAGGACGGCGTCGTCATCGTCGGCGTGTCCCTTGACCAGAAGGGCCCGAAGCACGTGCAGAAGTTCGTCGAGCAAAACGCCATGAACTACACGATCGTCATGGGTGACGACAGTGCGGTGGAGGCGTTCGGCGGCTTCAATTCGATTCCCACCACCTTCCTCATCAGCCGCGATGGCAAGATTCTGCACGAGAAGAGCGGCGCGATGGCGCACGAGGAATACGAGGCGATCCTGAAGAAGGCGCTCTGAGTCACTCGTCCATTCGCGATTAGATTTGAGCCGGACCCGCGGGTCCGGCTTTTTGCCAGTTCATGACCGTTTCCTGGCACCTGATGATTCCGCTGGCCTGCGCGTTCACCTACGTGCTGGCTGCGCTGGCCTTCAAGCGGGCGGCCGAGGTGGGCGTCGGGGTCTGGCGCACGACCTTCGTGGCCAACTGGTCGGCGGCGCTGGCCTTTCTCGTGATCTGGCTGTTGGCCGGGCGGCCGGTGGTTGAACTGGAGCGCTACTGGCAGCCGGCGCTCGCCGCGGGCTTCTTTCTCCTCGGCCAGGCCTGCATGTTTCTGGCCTTGAAGCACGGCGACGTGACCGTGACGACGCCCGTGATGGGTTCGAAGGTGATCATGGTCGCCCTGTTCACCGTCTGGTTTGGTGCCGGGGACATTCCCCTGCGCTGGTGGATCGGAGCCGGGCTGAGCGCCGCCGCGGTGCTGCTGCTGCATCTGGGCAAGGGCTTGGCCGCGTCGGGGCCGATCGGGCGGACGGTCCTGTTGGCGTGGCTGAGCGCCTCGAGCTACGGGCTCGGTGACGTGTGCATCCAGAAGTGGGCGCCGGGCTGGGGGGCGGCGGCTTTTGCGCCGGCGATGTTCGGTTGGGTCGCGGTGTATTCGCTGGCGATCATTCCTGCGTTCAGTGCCCCGCTGCGCGCGATGTCGGGGCCGGCCTGGCGCTGGGTCGGTCTCGGTTCCGCCCTGATGGCGCTTAACAATGCGGGCATCGTGCTCGCCATCGGTATCTGGGGCGGGGCGACAGCGGTGAACATCGTTTACAGTGCACGCGGACTGGTGAGCGTCGCGGCCGTCTGGGCCGTCGGCCACTGGTTCCACAGCCAGGAGCAGCACCAGCCGCCTGATGTCCTGCGCAACCGCTTGCTCGGCGCCGCGCTCATGCTCGCGGCGATCGTGCTGGTGCTGGTGTGACGCCCGTCTGTCGGCGGCATCCGGGCTACATGCTTTCCAAAACGTCGCGGGCGCGGCGTTTCGCGGCGGTGTCGTGCCGGCCGCGCTCGGGCATGGTGAGGCCGCGCTCCCACGCGGTCCGGGCCTCCGCCGTGCGGCCGGCGGCGGCGTAGGCGAAGCCGAGTTCAAGGTGGTGGTTCAGCTCGTCGGGCTCGAGGGCAACCGCCTTCTCCAGGTGTTGCACGGCCGCCTCGACCGAGGCGTCGGGCAGGCCGCCGTAAAACAGGCGCACGGCCCAGCGCGCCGTCAGGCCGAGCGAGGCCACCTCGTGGTGCCAGCGGCCGAGGATGTGGTGCGCCCATGCGTAATTCGGGTCGAGCGCCAGCGCCCGCTCGGCCTCCTCCTTCACGAGGCGCGAATACTGCACCTTGGTGCGCGTGTCGCTGTAAACGGCGAGCTTCCCGTGGCAGACGGCGAGTGAGAGCACGTTGACGGGATTGCGCGGGTCAAGGGCAACGGCCCGAAGCGCGTAGTCGAGCGCGGTCTGCGCGTAACGCTTTTTGTCCGCGGCAGTGGTCTGCTCCGTCGTAAGATCGGAATACTGCCGCGCAATTTTCTGCAGGATGAAAGGGTCCTCGGGTCGGGCGGCGTCGGCCTGGAGATAGAGCTCCAGCGCGCGGGCCGACTCCAGGCGCGTCTCGGCCTCCCGGGCTTGGTCGAGCAGCGGCTGCACGTCCGCCGCGCGCAGGCTGGCGGTCAGCAGAAGGCAGAGCAGCAGCCGGGCGGGGCGCATCACGGCTTGCGGAAGAGGTAGTGGCTGACGTGCCACTCCTCGCCGTCGCGGAACCACCAGAGCTCGGCGCAGGCGAGGTAGAAGATGCGCCAGTAGGACCACCACTTCAGGGCGTGCTTCGCGCCGTAGGTCTGCTCGAACAGCGGCATGATCTCGGCGCGGTGCGCGTCCATGTTCTGCAGCCAGTGCTCGGCGGTCTGCGCGTAATGACGGCCGTTGACCTTCCAGTCCTGCACGAGCTGCAGGTCGTCCTGAAAGCACGGGAACAGCGCGTGCGCCGGCATCAGGCCGCCGGTGAAGAAATACCGGCTCATCCAATCGGACTCATCCCGGGCCTGGAAATGATAACAGAATCGGGAGTGGGTGAAGACGTGGGCGAAGAAGAAGCCCTCGGCACGCAGCCACTGCGACAGGTTGGCCATGAGCCGCGGCCAGTTCTTCATGTGCTCGAACATCTCGACCGAGACGACGCGGTCGAAGGAATTGGGTATGAGGTCGAGCTCGTTCATGTCGCACGTGATGATGGACACATTGGCCAGTCCGCGTCGCCTGGCCTCGCCCATGATGTGTTCGCGCTGCGTGCGCGAGTGCGAGACGCCGATGATGCGGGCGCGCGGGTAGTGTTCCGCCATCCAGAGCGTGAGCGAGCCCCAGCCGCAGCCGAGCTCGAGGATGTCCAGGCCGTCGGCCAGGCGGGCGCGCTCGCAGGTGAGCGCGAGCATGCGCTTCTCGGCCCGGGCAAGGGATTCGTTTCCGCGCTCGTAGAAGCAGGAGGAGTATTTCAGGCGCGGCCCGAGGCAGCGCTGGTAGAAGGCGGTCGGCACCTCGTAGTGCTGCTCCTTGGATTCTGCCGTGTTGATGGCGATCGGCATCGTGCGGAGCGCATTCGCGAACTCCGCCACCTGGATCTCGGGCGAGGGGTGGGCGATCTCGCGCAGGCGCTCGCGCAGCAGCCGACGGATGCCGAAGCGGATGAGCCAGTCGGGCAGAAGATTTTTTTCGAGCAGGCGGTCGAGCATGGAGGGAGCGGCGGAGGCCGGGCCGGCCGGCGCGGTGGCCGGGGCCGGGGTCACGCTTGGTGCGGGGCTGGAGCGGGCGGTTTCGGGAACCATGGGATGAAGGCGCTGGTGGATTGTTGGTAACGGCGGTAGGCGTCTCCCTTCGAGCGCACGGCCTGTTCCTCGGTCAGCGGGATGCCGGTCACGCGCAGGAGGAGATAGAGGATGCTCGCGGGGCCGATGACCGTCAGCCAGCCCCAGGGCGAGGCGAGGGCGAAGACGAAGAACGCCACCCACACGAGCCACTCGAAGAAATAGTTGGGGTGGCGGCTGAAGCGCCACAGGCCGGCGTCGCACACCCGACCCTTGTTGAGCGGGTTGCGTTTGAAGGCCGCGAGTTGGGCGTCGGCGATGGCCTCGCCGTAGAGGGCGAAAAACCACAGGCACGCGCCGAAGATTTCCAGCAGGTGAAAGCGCGGCGCCGGATTGAACACCGGCAGCAGGAAGGCCACGCCGAGCAGCACGACCGACGCGGCCTGCAGCTGGAAAAACCCGGCCATCTTGGGACCAAAATTGCCCGCCCAATCCCGGCGCAGCTGGACGTAGCGGCCGTCCTCGACCGGGTGGTGGCTGGCGACGCGTTTCAGCAGATGCGACCCGAGTCGCACGCTCCAGAGCACGGCGAGCGCGGCGACGGTGAAGCGCCGCAGAAACCAGCCCGGACCAAACCACGCATAGAACACCGCGAGCGGTGCGAAGGCGTAGGCCCAGGCCACGTCCACAAAGCCGTAGTTGTCCACCCGCCGGCACAGCAGCCAGAGCAGCGCGAAAAGCGTGCAGAGGCCCGCGAGGGCGAGGGCGGCGAGTGGCAGAGGTGACATCGCCTAAACTACGCGCGGGCCGCCGGCTTGGACGCAGGGGTCAGGCCGGGGCGGGCCGCAGGGTCGGACCGTCGGCGAACACGGCGTCGATCGAGATGCTGGTGGGGCAGGGCGGGGAGCCCTGCTCGCGGCGGTGCAGCATGCCGACGACCGTCTCCACCGCCGTGGCGCCCAGCTGCTGCGGACGCAGGTCGAGGCCGGCGCAGGGCTTGGAGCGCTCGGTGACGTTGATGCGGAAGAAGCCGACGTCGTCCGGCACGCGTTGTTTCAGTGCGCCGAGCCAGTCCACCATGGCCTGCTCGTGGCCGATGACGAGGTCGGGCGAGTGCTTTTTGAACCAGGCGTTGAAGACCTTGGGCTCGAGCTTGGGCGCGATGAGGGGCGGGACCTCGAGCTTGTGGCCGCTGACGCGGTAGAACGAGATGAAGCCGGAGCTCCACTTGTGGTCCACGCGCTCGTCCTTGCGCGCCTCGAGGCAGAGGCCGATGCGCCGGTAGCCGCGGGCGGTGAGCAGCTCCAAGGCGTGCCGCATCGAGAGGTAATGATCGGGCTGGATCGTGTGCAGGCTCGGGTTGAGCAACCGGTGGTCCATGCCGACGGCGGCGGTCTGCGAGAGATCGAAATTCACGAAGTCCTGCCGGCGGTCGAAGGGCAGAAAGATCACGCCGTGGATGCCGCGGGCGCGCAGCACGCCGTTGAGGCGCCCGACGGAGAGCGCGGGCGCCTTGGGGCCGACCCAGAAGAGCTCGGTGCGGAAGCCGAGTTCCTGCGCGCGCTTTTCCGCGCCCCGCGCCACCTCGCGGTGAAAAAGCATCAGGTCGGTGCCGCCGTCGGGGCTGACGTCCACCAGCGCGAGCACGCCGCTGAAACCCTGGTGGCGCGAGCGGCGCAGCGCCGAGAGCGTGGCGCCGAGCAGCGGGTTCGGCCGGTAGCCGGCCTGGTCCGCCGCGTGTTGCACGCGCAGCCGGGTCTGTTCCTGCACCCGCGGGCTGTTGCGCAACGCCTCCGACACGGTGGCGACCGAGAGACCGAGCTGCTGCGCGAGACTGCGAATCGTCGGGGGTTTGGGCATGCGATTCTTAACGGTTAGAAAACGAACCCGTCGCATCCGCGAGGGAAAAATCACACCTAGGGCCAGTTTCCCGGCCGCCGGTTTCCCCACCGGAGGCTTTTCCCCAACACCACGTCCCCTAACCCAATCATGAGAACTCCCGCTCTCATTCGCTTGTTCCATTCCGGCCTCATGGCCGCGGCCGCCACCGGCCTTTTTGCCCAGACCACGCAGGATTCCAGTCCCGCGGCCAAACCGGCCGACGCCGAAATCATCACCCTGGATGACTTCGTCGTCAGCTCCAGCAAGGCCGAGGGCTATCGCGCTACCAACGCCATCTCCGCCACCGGCATCGGCACCAAGATCGGCGACACCCCGCTCGCCATCAGCGTCGTCACCGGCGAACTGATTTCCGACACCGGTCTCAATGAAGTCCGCGAAGTCCTCAACATGGTGCCCGGCGTGCTGACCAACCCGGTCAACGAGTCGCGCGCCGTCATCCGCGGCTTCACCGGCCTGATCGCCTACCGCAACGGCCAGTATCGCCGCCAGCTGATGACGACTTGGAACATGGACCAGGTCGAGGTCATCAAGGGCCCGGCCGCCATCTTCTTCGGCGCCGTCCGCCCGGGCGGCATCATCAACACGGTTACCTCCAAGCCCGTGTTCAGCGGCAACTTCACCGACGTCAAGGTCAGCGCCGGCACCGACAGTTACTACAAGGGCGAGGTTTACACCAACCAGGTAGTGAACGACAAGTTCGCCTACCGCGTCGGCGTGGGCGGCATCGACACCGGCGGCAGCCGGGACTTCGAATACCTCAACGAGCTTTACGCCGGCCTGTCGGCCATCTACCGGCCGACGCCCAACCAGCAGATCAGCGTCGATCTGGAAAAGATCGACCGCGACCGCTTCTACCTCAGTTCCTACCCCGTGCGCTCGCTGGTGAACTCCAAGGTTTACCTGCAGCCCGGCGCGATCGCGGCGCAGGCCGGCCTCAACCGGCTGTCCACGACCGCGGACTCGGCCAACCGCGCTTATCTCACGACGCTCGGCTATTCCGGCACCGCGACCGCGGCGAACTTCTACCCGCTCTACGACATGTTTGCGCCGATCGACTACGGCACCTCGCTGAGCAACGACGCGCGGCAGATCCAGCGGTCCTACACCGTGGACGTCGAGTATCTGGCCAAGATCACCGAGAACCTCGTCTGGCAGACCTCGCTCAACTACGCCTTCGACAACACCTCGGGCCTGCAGCCCTCCGATGGCGACACCCGTCCCTACGCCGACGGCTCGCTCCGTTTCCGCACGGAGTTCTTCATCAACATCCGCGACTCCTACAACGTGGACAACAAGCTCACCTGGCGCTTCGACCTCGGCCCGACCAAGCACACCCTCCAGTTCGGCCAGGAATATCAGCGCGTGCGCTTCGACCGCCCCGGCTACCTCAACCCGGTCAACCAGTCCTACAACAACTCGCCCGGCAACAGCACGGTCTCGGGCGTGCCGAACAAATACGTGACCTACTTCTTCCCCGGCGGCTCCACGCCCGTGAGCATCGTGCAGGTCTTCAACCAGAGCGGCCAGACCTTCAACATCGACCGCAAGAGCTACGACGCGCTGTATGGCTACTACCTCGTGGACCAGGCCAAGTTCTTCAACGAGCGCCTGCTCGTCCTCGCCGGCGCCCGCTACAACTCGTTCACCAACCGGACCAAGTTCGACAAGCCGGTTTCCAACTCCAGCCAGAGCGCGATCAACGGCGGCCTGGCCAACTACGACATCGGCAAGGGCAAGGGCGGCATCACGCCCCAGGGCGGCTTCGTGTTCAAGCTGCTGCCCCAGCTCGGCGTCTTCGCCACCTACAGCGAGTCGGTCGAGCCCAACCTCGCCATTGACGCCGACGGCAACGCCTCCGAGCCGATCGAGAGCGAGGCGCTGGACTACGGCCTGAAGGCCGAGTTCTTCGACGGCCGCCTGACCTCGACGTTCGCCTACTACACGATCGACCGCGCGAATCTCGCCTACACCGACACGGAGAAGCAGATCGCCACCGGCAAGTCGCCCTACTACATCTTCGGCAACGCCGAGGCGAGCGAGGGCTTCGAGCTCGAGACCAACTGGACGCCGAACAACAACTACACCCTCATCGCCGGTTGGGCGCACACCACGCGCGCCGAGACGACCAAGTCCAACAACGCGCTCTTCGTCGGCCGCCGCTTCGGCGCCCAGCCCGAGAACACCTACAACCTCTGGAACCGCTACACGTTCACGGAGGGTCCCGTCAAAGGCCTGACCCTCGGCTTCGGTCTCCAGCACAACGACGGCACGAACCTCTCGCAGGATCCGAACATCCGCGTCTGGCTGCCCTCGTTCACCACCTACAACGCGATGGCTTCCTACAACCTGAAGCTCGGCGACCGGAACGTGAAGGCCCAGCTCAATGTGAAGAACCTCACGGACGAGCGTTACCGCGAGGGTGCGGACGGCTACTTTGCCCCGGCCCGCACGATCTACTTCAGCCTCTCGACCCGCTACTGAACTTGTCAGGGTTTGTCAGCGGCCCGTCGGCAAGCATGCCGGCGGGCCTTTTTTTGGTGCCGATTCCTAACGGTTAGACCAAGAACGCTTCGCTTGCCTTGAAGAGCGAAATTACATCAGGGCGCAGATACCTCCAGCCTGGAACCCCTACCGGGCACCTTGTCTCAATCCCACGCCCCTAACCCAATCATGAGAACCCCCGCTCTCACGCGTTTGTTCGCTTCCGGCCTCATGGCCGCGGCCGCCACCGGCCTTTTCGCCCAAACCACCCCGGAAAACAAATCCGCGGCCGCTCCGGCCGAGTCCGAGGTCCTCACCCTCGAAAGCTTTGTCGTCACCTCCAGCAAGGCCTCGGGCTATCGCGCCACCAACGCGATCACCGCCACGGGCATCGGCAGCAAGATCGCCGACACGCCGCTCGCGATCAGCGTCGTCACGGGCGAGCTGATGCAGGATGCCGGCCAGTTCGAGATGCGTGAGGCGCTGAATTTCGTGCCCGGCGTGCTCACCAATCCCCGCAGCGAGTCCGCGGTCACGATCCGCGGCTTCGGCGGCCTGATCTCCTACCGCAACGGCCAGTATCGTCGCCAGCTCATGACGACCTGGAACATGGACCGCATCGAGGTGATCAAGGGCCCGGCGGCCATCTTCTTCGGGGCCGTGCGGCCGGGCGGCATCGTGAACAACGTGACCGCCAAGCCCGAGTTCTCCGGCAACTTCACCGACGTGAAGGTCACCGCCGGCACCGAGAGCCACTATCAGGGCGAGTTTTTCACCAATCAGGTGCTGAGCGACAAGCTCGCGGTCCGGGTCGGCGCCGGCATCATCGACGCCGGCGGCGAACGCCCCTTCGACTACAAGGACGAGACCTATTTCGGCGCCTCGGCCATCTGGAAGCCCACGGCGAACCAGCAGGTCAGCTTCGACGTCGAGACCATTGACCGCCAGGTCTTCTACAACAGCTCCTATCCCTTCCGCGCGCTGGCCAACTCCAAGGTTTACGGCGTCGCCGGCGCGCTCGCCGCGCAGGCCGGCATCAACCGCCAGACCACCACCGCCGACTCCACCAACCGCGCCTACCTCACGACGCTCGGTTACTCCGGCACGGTCGGCGCCGCGAACTTCTACCCGCTCTACGACATGTTCGCGCCCTATGGTTATCAGACGACGCTCAGCAGCGACGCCTGGCAGGTGCAGCGCTCCGAGACGCTTGATCTCGATTACCTGCTCAAGATCAACGACAGCCTCGTCTGGCAGACCACGCTCAACTACGGCTTCGACAACACCTCCGGCCTGCAGCCCTCCGACGGCGACGTGCGGCCCTACGCCGACGGCTCCCTCCGCTTCCGCACCGAGAGCTTCATCAACGTCCGCGACTCCTACAACGTCCACAACAAGCTCACCTGGCGCTTCGACCTCGGCAAAACGAAGCACACCGTGCAATTCGGCCAGGAATACCAGCGCGTGATCTTCACCCGGCCGGGCTTCTACAACGACGCCAGCGCCACGGTGAAGACCTACAACGATTCGCCCGGCAACTCGACCAAGACCGGCGTGCCGAACCAATATGTCACCTACTATTTCCCGGGTGGCAGCACCCCGGCCAGCGTGGAGAGCGTCTTTGCGGCCAGTGGCCAGACCTTCAGCATCACCCGCAAGCGCACCGAGAACAACGGCGGTTACTACCTCGTGGACCAGGCCCAGCTCTTCGAGGACCGCCTCTACCTGCTCGCCGGCGCCCGCTACAACAAGTTCACCGGCAAGATTACCTACGACAAGCCGGTCTCCAACTCGAGCCAGAGCGCGGCCAACGGCGGCCTCGCCACCTTTGACGTCATCGGCGCCAAGGGCGCCTGGACGCCTCAGTATGGCGCGCTCTTCAAGGTCACGCCCGCGCTGGCCCTGTTCACCACCTACAGCGAGTCGATCGAACCCACCTTCCAGCTCGATGCCGACGGCGTCGCCTCGGAGCCCGTCGAGAGCCAGAGCCTGGACTTCGGCCTGAAGGCCGACCTCCTCGCCGGCCGCCTCACCAGCACCATCGCCTACTACGACATCGACCGCCAGAACCTCTCCTACCGCGACACCGCGCGGGAACTCGCCGCCGGCCGCTCGCCCTACTTCATCTTCGGCAACGCCGAGGCGAGCAAGGGCCTCGAGTTCGAGCTCAACTGGACGCCGACCGACAACTACAGCCTCCTCTTCGGCTGGGCGAACAACATCGACGCGCTGACGACCAAGTCGAACAACGCGACCTTCGTCGGCCGTCGTTTCGGCGGCATCCCGGAGAACACCTACAACGTGTGGAACCGCTACACCTTCACCGACGGACCGTTGGCCGGCCTCACCCTCGCCGGCGGCCTGCGCCACAACGACGGCACCAACCTCTCGCAGGATCCCAACAACGTCGTGCAGATCCCCGCCTTCACCGTGTTCGACGTGATGGCCTCCTACAAGTTCAAGGCCGGTGACCGCACCTACAAGGCTCAACTCAACGTGAAGAACCTCACCGACAAGCTGTATCGCGAGGGCAGCGACGGTTACTTCGGCCAGAAGCGGACCATCTATTTCAGCCTCTCGACGCGCTTCTAAACTTTGCTTGGTCTGGGTTTGGTTTACGCGGCCCGCCGGCACCCCCGGCGGGCCGTTTCCTTGAGGATCGCACCCCACACCCCGTAACATCAGTCTCCCTGCCGTTTCCCATGCGTTTGCTGCGTTCCTGCTGGTGTCTGTTCCTGCTGCTTCAGGCCGCCGGCTTTTCGGCGTCCCCGGAGCAAGCGGGGCGGCCGCGTGACCTGCTGAGGGAGGCGACTGCCTTCGGCGACGCCTTGTGGGACGAGGCCGCCGGTTTGGCGCGCTCGCCCGTGCCGGGCGAGACCGGCCTGCACCGCACGCGCGAGAGCACTTGGTATGCGCTGGGCCTGCTCCAACGGGATGCGCCCGGCGACCGGGCGCGCGCCGCCCGCATCATTGAGACCGTGCTCGCGCGCCAGCTCGATGCGCCGGACCGGCGCTGGCACGGCACTTTTCTGCGCTTTCTCAATGAGCCAGTGCCCGGTCCCGGCGCGAAACTCTGGCAGGATTTCGATCCCAATTGGCGGCACTTCATCGGCACCACGTTTGCGCTGATGCTCGAACAGTTTCCCGACCGTTTGCCGGCGGGCCTGGCCCCGCGTTTGGAAGCCGCCATCCGCCTCGCTGTCGAGGGTGAGCTCACGCAGGGCCGTGACGAGCCCTATCACACCAACATCAAGCTCATGCACGGTTTCCTCTGGAGCTGGGCCGGCGCGCGGTTCCACCGGCCCGACTGGGTGACCGGCGGCGAGCGCTGGGCGGAGGAAGTCGCCGCCGCCTTCGCGGTGCACGAGACCTTCGAGGAATACAATTCACCGACCTACTACGGCGTGGATTTCTACGGCCTCGCGCTCATGCGGCGCCACGGCGCCACGGCGCGCATCCGCGAACTCGGCGCGCAACTCGAAGCCGGACTCTGGCGCGATGTCGCCCGTTTCTACCACGCCGGCCTGCGCAACCTCGCCGGGCCTTATGACCGCGCCTACGGCATGGACCTGCGCCGCTACGCCTCGCTCACCGGCGTCTGGATGGGGCTCGTGCTGCCGGCGGAACTGACCCCGCTGCCCGATTCCACGAAGCCGATGGGTCACGCCCATGATTTCCTCGCCACGCCGCTCTACGTGGCGCTCGGTGCCCAGGTGCCGGCCGAGGTGATGGCGGACTTAACCGCCTTCCGCGGCGAACGCCTGCTCCGCCGTCCGATCACCGCCACCCGCACGGCCACGGCCTGGTTGTCGCCCGACGTCATGATCGGCGGTGAAATCACCGGTCACACCGTCGGGGTTGTGCCCGGCACCGGCCAGTTTCATCCGGCCACGATCCACTGGCGCACCCCGGGCGACAACGTCGGCTGGGTCCGCCTCTTCGCTACGCCACCGGTGGATGCGGAGGCGGCCAAGGGCATGCTGATGATCACCGCCGCCGCGCCCGGCGATTTCACGTTTCACATCAGTTTCCCCGGCGCGCAAATCAACCGTCTGGGCCGCGATGCCTGGCAGCTGCCGGGACTGACCCTCACGGTGGACACCGACGCGGCGCAGTTTGCGACAGAGGAAACCGATGGCGTGATCGCGGTGCATTACCGCGGAGCCTCGCGGTTGGTTTTCCGCGTGGCACCGCGCTTGGCCGTGGTCATCGCCGTGGACCAGATGCGCGCCGACTATCTGGAGCGCTTCCGCCCGTGGTTTGGGGAGGGCGGATTCAAGCGGCTGCTGGAGGGTGGGGCGGTCTATGCCGATGCTCATCATCGCCACGCGATGACGGCAACCGCACCCGGGCACTCGACTCTGCTCACGGGGGTATCGGCCAGTGTGCACGGTATCATTGCCAACGAATGGTTCGATCCGGCCGCCGGCCAGGTGGTCAGTTCGGTGGCGGATCCCGCAGCACCGCTCGTCGGGGCGCCCGACTCGCCGGTTCGTCTTCCGGGCGGAGTGGCTGACACCGATCCGACCGCCTCGCCGGCGCGCCTGCTGGCGGCGACGGTGGGCGACCAGCTCAAGGCGGCGTTCGGCGACGACACCCGGGTGATCGGCCTCGCCAACAAGGATCGCGGGGGGATTTTCCTCAGCGGCCGGCGGGCCGACGCGGTTTATTGGATGCATCTCGGGCGGATCGTCACCTCGCGCTACTACCGCCCGACGCTGCCGCCCTGGGTAGAGGCGTTCAACGCCACCAACCCGATCAACTCGCGCTACGGCCAGACGTGGGACCGACTGCTGCCCCGCGAATTCTACGACCGGGTGCAGGGCCCCGATGACATGCCCGGCGAGCAGGCCCGGCACGGACTCGGCGTGACCTTCCCGCGGAAAATAGACGGCGGCCGTCCGTCCCTCGATGCGGAGTTTCACAACGCCTACCGTGTCGATCCGCACGGCTCGGCCGTGCTCAGTCGGCTCGCGCAGGAGGTCGTGCGCGCCGAAAAACTCGGCCACCACGCCGCGCCCGACCTGCTGTGTGTGGCGTTTTCCCAGCTCGATTACTGCGGACACTCCTTCGGTCCCGACAGCCACGAGATCATGGATTCCGTGCTGCGGCTCGACCGCGCGCTCGCGGAACTGCTGACCTTCCTCGATGCCGAGGTCGGACCCGGGCGGTGGACCGCCGTGCTTTCGGCCGACCATGGGGTTGCGCCGCTGCCCGAGCGCAGCGGCGGCAGCCGGATTGACTGGCCGGTGCTGAACCAAACCGTCGAAGCGGCGCTCACGTCCGCCTTCGGCGCCCCCGCCGACGGGGCGGCGTGGACGGTGCGCGACAGCTACGGCTACCGGCTTATCCCGGCCACGCTCTCCGCCCGGGGCGTGACGTCTTCCGCGGCCCAGCGAGTCGTGAAGCAGGCGCTGCTGACCTCGCCCCAGGTGGCGATCGTCTGGACGCGTGACGAACTGCTGAACCCGGCGCTCACCGAGGGCGAGGCGCTCGCCGCCTGGCGCCTGAGCTTCAACGTCGAACGCAGTCAGGACGTGGTGCTGTCTCCGCGCCGCTACATCGTGGATCGGTCCCCGAACGGCACGAACCACGGCACGCCCTACGATTACGACTCGCACATCCCGCTCATCTGGTATGGCGCGGGTGTCACCCCGGGCCGGACCGTCGAACGCATAGGTTCCGATGACATTGCGCCGACCCTGGCGCGGCAATTGGGTGTGCCGCCGCCCCCTGCGGCCCACGCCACCCCGCTTTTCTGATCCCCATGACTCCCGGACGCTACACCGCCCTGCTGCTCTTCATCTCCGGCATGGGAGGCTTTCTCTACGGCTACGACATCGGCATCATCGGCGCCGCGCTGCTCTACCTGAACAAGACGATCACGCTGAGCGTCACGCAGGAATCGCTCATCGTCGCCGCCGTGCTCGCCGGCGGCACCGTGTCGTCGCTCGCCGCCGGCGCGCTGGCCGACTTTATCGGCCGCAAGCGCCTGATGGTCGCTGCCGCCGTCGTGTTTCTCGCCAGCGTGGGGCTCATCGTGGTGGCGCACGGTTTCGGCGCGCTGTTCGCCGGTCGCACTCTCCAAGGCCTGAGCGCGGGTATGATCGCGGTTGTCATCCCGCTCTACCTCGCCGAGTCGCTGCCGGCCGCAATCCGTGGCCGCGGCACGGCGGCCTTTCAGCTGTTTCTCACCATCGGCATCCTCGTCGCCATGGCGGCGGGACGCCACTACACGGCCGGAGTCGAGGCTCTGGCGGCGAGCACCGACGCCGGCGTGCTGAAGAACGCGCAGGATGCCGCCTGGCGGGCGATGTTCCTCTCCGCGCTGTGGCCTGGGATCGTATTCCTGGTCGGCACACTCCTGGTCACCGAGTCTCCGCGCTGGCTCCTGCGGCGCGGCCGAACCGACGAAGCCCGGGCCGCGCTGGCGCGCTCGCGTCCGACAGAAGAGGCGGACAATGAGTTCATCGAGATGCGCGCCTCGCTTGCCCCTGCGGCCGGTGGCGCAACCACCGCGGCGAACGGCAGTCTCTGGCAGCGGCGTTATATCGTGCCGTTTCTGCTGACCTGCACCGTGCTGGGGCTCACCCAGACCACGGGCATCAATTCCATCCTGCAGTTCGTCGTGGTCATCCTTCAGCAGGCCGGTCTCGGCGCTACCGAGGCGGCCGGTCAGGCGACCGCAGTCACGGCGGTCAACGTCGCCTTCACCGTCGTGGGCCTCGTGCTGGTGGACAAACTCGGCCGCAAGGCCCTGCTCAAGCTCGGCACGGGCGCCATCGCGCTCGCGCTGGTGGTCTCGGCGGTCGTTTTCTGGCGCATCCAGGGCGGCGCGCTTGCGGCGGGCCCGGGCACCGCGAAGATTGTCACGGGTTGCCTCATGCTTTTCGTCGCGGGTTTCGCCACTGGCCCGGGCGTGTGCGTGTGGCTGGCGCTGTCGGAGCTGATGCCGACGCGCATTCGCTCGCTCGGCATGGGCATCGGCCTGCTGGTGAACCAGGGTATCTCGACCGCCATCGCGGCCATGTTCCTGCCGGTGGTGAAGAGCCACGGCTACGCGGCCATGTTCGCCTTCTGGGCGGTGTGCACCGTCGGCTATTTCCTCGTGGCGGCGTTCTGGCTACCGGAAACCAAGGGGCGCACCTTGGAGGAGATCGAGGCGGAGTTTGCGAAATGAAGGGTTCACCACAAAGGCACGAAGACACAAAGGACCAAGCCTCAGACCGTCTTTCTTTGTGTCTTGGTGTCTTTGTGGTGAATAAATTCTGCGCGTGAGCACCTTAGAGCAACCGATCAAGTCTCCAGTCCGGCTCGGATCGCTGGACGCCTTGCGGGGTTTCACGATGTTTTGGATCGTCGGCGCGGACTATCTCGCGGCGGCGTTTCGCGGGCTCGACGGCGGGGCGGTGAGCAAATTTTTGGGCTACCAGCTCGGCCACGCCGACTGGGCGGGGTTCACGTTCTACGATCTCGTTTTTCCGCTTTTCCTCTTCGTGCTGGGCGCGGCGGTGCCGCTGTCGCTCGACCGGATC
>CBINOW010000072.1:0-23565 GCA_966252395.1 uncultured Oleiharenicola sp.
AGGGCCGTGATGAGCAGGCCGAAGATTGAAAGCAGGCGGGTCATTGGCGGTTCAGCTGACGGGCGCCGATGTCGCGGCGGTAGTATTTCGAGGCGCACTGGATCGCATCGCAGGCCGCGTAGGCGCGGTCGGCAGCCTCGCGGAGCGTCGGCGCGAGCGCGGTGACGCCAAGCACGCGGCCGCCGCTCATCACGATCTGGCCGGCGGCGTTCTTCGCCGTGCCGGCGTGAATGATCGAGGTCTGCGGCGGCAGTGACGCAGGGAAGGCAATCACATCGCCCTTCGGGTAGGCGTCGGGATACCCCTTCGCGGCGACGACGATGCAGATGGCGGCCTCGGGACGCACGTCGAGTTTCGCGCCGTGCAGTTCGCCGCGGGCAGCGGCCCAGAGGAGGGCGAGCAGGTCGTTCTTGATGCGCGGGAGCACGACCTGGGTCTCGGGATCGCCGAAGCGCGTGTTGTATTCGAGCACGCTCGGGCCGTCCTTGGTCAGCATGATGCCGATGAAGAGCGTGCCGCGGAAATCAATGCCCTCGCTCGCGATGGCGTCCACGGAGGGCTGCACGATCTCGCGGTCAATGCGCGCGAGCAGGTCGGGTGTGACGACCTCGGCGGGCGAGTAGGTGCCCATGCCGCCGGTGTTGGGACCGGTGTCGCCGTCGCCGATGCGCTTGTGGTCCTGCGAGACGGGCAGGATGACGTAGTCGCGGCCCGACACGACCACGAGGATCGAGGTCTCGTCGCCGAACATGCAGTCCTCGACGAGAATCTGGCTGCCGGCCGAGCCGAATTTGTTGCCCGCGAGCATGTCGCGCACCGCCGCCTCGGCTTCGGCGAGCGTTTGGGCGACGATCACCCCTTTGCCGGCGGCGAGACCGTCGGCCTTGATGACAATCGGCGCGCCGCGTCCGCGCACGTAGGCGAGGGCCGGCTCGATTTCAGTGAAGATGCCGGCCGGGGCGGTCGGGATCTTATACTTCAGCAGGATCTGCTTGGTGAAAACCTTGGAGGCTTCGAGGCGCGCGCCGTCGGCCTTGGGGCCGTAGGCCGGGATGCCGGCCTTGGTCAGCGCGTCCACGAGCCCGAGCGAGAGCGGCACCTCGGGGCCGACGACCACGAAGTCCACCTTCTCCTGCTGCGCGAGCGCGACGAGGCCGGCGATGTTGTCGGCGGCGACGGGGAAGCAGGTGGCGTCGGCGGCGATGCCGGCGTTGCCCGGCGCGCAGAGCAGGCGGGGCTTGGCCGGCGAAAGGGCAAGCGCCTTGGCGAGCGCGTGTTCGCGCCCGCCGGAACCGACGATGAGGACGGACTGAGGAAGTTGTTTAACCACGGATGGCACAGATGGACACGGATGAAGCCATGCGTCCAGCCGAGTCTGCGGCTTAGGCCGGAGCGATTTATTGTGCGGTTTTCCCGGGAGGGACGGTTATAGGGTGAATCCATGTCCTCCGATGCCGAACTGTTGCAGCGCTATGCCCGGGAACGCGATGAACGTGCCTTCGCGGAGCTCGTGCAGCGTCACCTGGGAGTGGTTTACAATGCGGCCTTCCGGCGCACGGGCGGGCGCAACCACTTGGCGGAGGAGATTGCTCAGAAGGTTTTCACCGACCTGGCCCGCAAGGCCGTCGGGCTCAGCCACCATCCCGCGCTGACCGGCTGGCTCCACCGCAGCACACGCTACGCCGCCATTGATGCGATCCGGTCCGAGCAGCGCGGCCAGCAACTCACCCAAACCCTTTCCGCCATGCCCGACACTGCGCCCACGCCCGAAGAACAGGTGGAGTGGTCGCAGCTGCGACCGGTTTTGGATGAGGCGCTGGATGACCTGAAGGAGGGTGATCGCGAGGCGATGCTCCTGCGCTATTTCGAGGGACTGAGTTTTGCCGAGGTCGGCGCGCGGATGCATCTGTCGGAAAACACCGCCCGGATGCGCACCGAGCGTGCACTGGACAAGCTGCGCAGCCTGCTCGGGAAACGCGGCATCACCTCGACCACGGCCGCCCTGAGCCTGTTGTTGGCCAACTCCGCGTTCAGCGCCGTCCCGGCTGGGCTGTCCGCGACCATCACCGCGACGGCCGTGGCCTCGGCGCCGGTGACCGGCGGCCTCGTCACTTTTCTCCTCATGAACAAAATCGCCATCCCCGCCCTCAGCGCGGTCGCCGCCGCCGGCGTCACCGCCCTTGTTTGGACTTCGGTCGTGCCCACGGTCAGCGCCGAAGAACTGGCCACGCTTCGCGCCGAAAATGCGCGGCTCACGCAGGCCACGGCAGTCGATGCCTCACCTGCGTCGTTGTCGGCGGTGGCCAACGAATTTTCCACCCATGCAGTTGCCATTGCGCAGGCGATGGTCGAGCGGAGGGTAGCGCGATCTTCTTCGGTAATCGCCGCGAGCGCGGACCGAACGTCGTCGGGAACCTCCGAGGTTACGCCACGTGGCCATCGCAATCATGGCAACGCCACAGCCCGCGACGCGGCGTTGAGTTTTGCGTGGGCCGGCGATATCAGCGATCCTGACGAACTGGGCAGGTTGGTCTATTTTGAGAGTGCTGAGCGCGAGAAGGCCCTGGCGATATTGGCCACCATGCCGGACGCAGTCCGGAAACAGTATCCCACGCCCGAGGCCTTCTATGGGTTGTTGCTGGCAGCATCCACGCTGGTGTCGCCGCCTCCGGGGGCCGACTTGATGGAAAAGTTCATGGTCGAAGTCGAGCTTCGGCCCGGCCGGGTTGCGACACGTCGCAAGGGCGACGACCGCAACTTCCATGAATACCAGCTTACCGACACAGGTTGGAAGTATGTCCTGCCGATGCCGGGGGTTGAGCATCTCCCTCGCAATCTCAACAGCGAGACACTCGCCAGACTGGTCCAAAAATAGTTTTCCATGTCACCGCTGAAAACTTCCCTGATCGTGTCGGTGGTGTCGGTGTTGGTTACCGCCGGCGGGCTTTATTACTTCCAGCAAGGTCGCACCCGGGAGGCGCGCCATCTGCGTTCGCAGAACAATCGCATGCTGCTCGAGGCCAATCAGCGCGTCATGGCCCGGCAGTCAGCCGCTCCGACGCCGACCTCGAGTGGTTCAGTCGCCGCGGGATCGGCTTCCGCCCCAGCGGCCGCGCCAGTTTCGCGGATGGCCGAATATTACCGCAACGAGGGCAACGCCACGCCGCTGGCCACGATGCAGACCTTTGCCTGGGCCTGTGACCGCGGCGACATCGAGACCGTGCAGCGCCTGCTGTTCGTCGAGGAAGCGGCCCGGCCCAAGGTCGAGGCCTTCGTGGCCGCGTTGCCGGAAAACGTCCGGGCGCAATGGAAGTCCGTGGACGAAACCGTGGCGGCTTTGCTCACGGAGAGCGTCATGGGCCGGCCCTTCCCGCGCCACGACATCCTGGCCACTGCGACGCCCGAGGAAGTCAGCGCCGGTCGCATCCGGCTGCGCATGCCCAACGTCCCCCGCGATGGCACCGAGTATCAACAAACCGCCGATGGCTGGAAATATGTCCTGACCGAAAAGGTCGTGGACGCCTACATCAACCAGGTTCGCGCTCAGGTCGGGAAGCCCCGATAAAGCGAGGCCCGGCGCGGGCCGGGAAAGTTTTTGTGCGCTTTTGCGCCGGCCGGCTGTATTAGGGTGAAACCCCATGCCGACCGATGCCGAACTGCTTCACCGCTACGCCGGACAAAAGGACGAGCGCGCCTTTGCCGAGCTGGTGGAGCGTCATCTGGGCTTGGTCTATGCCACCGCGCTTCGCACCACGGGTGGCCGGCGGCACGTCGCCGAGGAAATTGTCCAGAAGGTGTTCGCCGATGTCGCGCGCAAGTCGGCGGCGCTTTGTCATCACCCCGTGCTGACCGGCTGGCTCTACCGCAGCACGCGTTACGCGGCCATGGAAGCCAACCGCGCGGAACTCCGCCGTCAAAAATTCAACCAGCGCTATGCCGCCATGTCCGATCCCATCACCCCGGCAGAGCCTTCGGCGGATTGGGAGCAGCTGCAGCCGGTGATCGACGGGGCGATGGAGGAGCTGCGCGCCGGTGACCGCGAGCTGGTGCTGCTGCGCTTTTTCCAAGGCCTGACCTTTCCGGAAATAGCGACCCGCCTCGACCTTTCCGAGAACGCCGCGCGGATGCGCACCGAGCGCGCCCTCGACCGGCTCCGCAGCCGGCTCGGCAAGCGCGGGCTCACGTCCACGGCTGCCTTGGCCGGTTTGCTCGCCAGCCAATCGGCGGTCGCGGCCCCGGCGACGTTGGCGGCGAGTGTAACCTCCGCCGCTTTGAGCGCCGCGCCGATCGGCACCGTGTCCTCTCTTTTCGCCCTGCTTCTTATGAATAAAACCCTGACAGTCTCCCTCAGCGCGGTCTTGGCCGCCGGCGTTACTTCCCTGACGTGGGCCGCGTTGCCCGCCAATCCCAGTGAAACGGAACTCGCGACGTTGCGGGCGGAAAATGCGCGGCTCACGGCGGCGAGCGCCCCGGGGGCCTCTACCGCAGCGATGAAGGCGGTGGCGGATGAATCGGCGGCCCGGGTAACGGCGCTCGTGCAGGCGGTGGACAAAAGGGTGGAGCAAAGAAATGCCGGTGATCCGAACGGCTATCGCGACCACGGTATGGCGACGCCGCAGGATGGCGCGCGGACCATGGGATGGGCTGTGGCCACGGGTGATATGGCCGCCCTGGCGAAGGTGCTTCATTGTGCCGCAAAGGAGCCGGAGACGAATCAGAAGATTTTCGACAGTTTGCCCGCGGAAATCCGCGCGCATTACGGCACGCTGGAGGAAGTGATGGCGTTTTGTTTCATCGTCAGGTCCGTGATTCAGCCTCCGCCTAGCGCGGATATCTGGGACAAGAAAATTACGGATGCCGAAATGGTTCAGCATAGTCCGGAACGGGTGGAATTTCGTCCGCGTGGCCAGAAAACGCCGGGACCGATGATGGTATTGACCTCCGACGGCTGGAAATGGGAACTGCCCAGCGATAAAGTGCCCAAGGCGGTCGGAACAATCCTCGGTCACGAAATACTGGCCAAACTGGGAGTGCCCTGAGGATTCTTTATGTCGCCGCGCAAGTTGTCATTGCTCACGGCCTTGGTGACCGGACTGTTGGTTTCGACGGGCCAATTCCTCGCCCGACAAGAACGACAGCAGGAGGCGGCCGGATTACGCGCGGAGAACGAGCTGTTGCGTTTGAAAATCAGCCAACAGCATCAAGTGCAGTTGAGTCAGGCTGAGCCATCCGGACCGAGGATCAAGACCGGTCCGGTAATTGAGGGCAGCCAACCGGCGGGCGCCCTGATCGATGCAGCTGAAGAAGTCCCATCCAGGCTCTCTCAGTTGTTGAAACCGACTTACCGCAATGCAGGCCAGGCGACGCCGGTCGCTGCCCTGCAAACGCTGGCGTGGGCGTGTGACCGCGGGGACATGGAGATGATGGAAAAGCTGCAGGTTTTTGATCCCGCTGCACGGGAGAAAGCGATGCAGCATTTTCCAGCCATGCCGCCCGAGATTCGGGCCCAGTGGGCAACGCCCGAGGCGTTGTCGGCGGCCTTATACATTTCCGATGGCATGCAACACCCTTATCCCGGTGCGGCGGTGCTCGAGCAGGCCGAGTTCGAGACGATCAGTCCGACGCGGGTCCGTCTGCATTTGCCCGGTGCTAACGGCAATGGCTACGAGTTTCAGCTGACGGCCGAGGGATGGAAGGTCGCGGTCACCATGGCGGTCGTCGATGACTACCTCCGGCAATCGGCGAATCGCGCTTCCAAACCATGAAAAGGAGACTCCTGTGTCTCGCGGTTGCAGTTGGCGCCTGCGTGTGCCGATTGGCGGCGGCCGAAGCCAAGGCGCCGCAAACCATCGCCGAATTGCAGGCGGAGATCGAAAAGATCGTCCGCGAAAGCGGGGTGCCGGGCGCGGCGGTGGCGCTCGTGGCGCGCGACGGAACCAAGTGGGCGGCGGGTTTTGGGTTGGCGGACGTGGAGTCGAAGCGGCCCGCGACAGCGCAGACGCTGTTCCGCCTTGGCTCGGTCTCGAAGGAGTTTGTGGCGCTCGCCGCGCTGAAGCTGCAGGAGGAGGGGAAACTCAAGCTGACCGATCCGGTCCGCCAATGGCTGCCTGAGTGTCCGATTGAGAATCCTTGGGAGGCGACGGATCCGATTCGGTTGGTGCATCTGCTGGAGCATACCTCCGGGGTGCCAGACTGGAGGCCAAAGGCGTGGGCGCATAACGATCCCAAGCCGGTGACCACGGCGGAAGCGTTGGCGCTCGAGCCGGGCAACCGCTTCGTGCGCTGGCGGCCGGGCAGTCGCAGCGGTTACACGAACTACGGCGCCATGCTGGCCGCAGCGGTTGTTGAGAAAGCCGCAGGGCGGCGCTTTGAGGATTACGTCCGCGAAAATTTCTTCGCGTCGCTGGAGATGAAGACGGCGAGCTACTTCCTGACGACTGACGCGGAGATGGCGAGGGCGACCAACTACCGGGGAAGTGACCGGCAGCCGGTGCCCTACCGACATCTAGTCTATCGCCCGGCCGGGGCGATCAGTGCCTCGGCCGAAGACATGGCGAATTACCTGCGCTTTCACCTGCAGCGGGGCAGCTTCGCCGGGCGACGAATATTGAG
This sequence comes from uncultured Oleiharenicola sp., assembly GCA_966252395.1. GTDB lineage: Bacteria > Verrucomicrobiota > Verrucomicrobiia > Opitutales > Opitutaceae > Lacunisphaera. The sequence continues at coordinate 6,613 of CBINOW010000072.1, forward strand.
CGAGGAGTCGATGAACCGCCTGGAGATGCCCGGCACGCTGCCGGCGGTGCAGGCGGGAGTGACGACCGGCTACGGGCTGTTTAGCGAGGCAACCAACAACCGAGGTTATGAAGAGCATGGGCACAGAGGTGGCGTGGAAGGTGCCTTGGCCATCTTCGGCTACATTCCGGAACTCGGCGTGGGTCGGGTCGTCATGATCAACACTGACAATGCCAGGGCATTGTTCCGGATATGGGGAGCGGTGGACAGTTACCTGATGCGGGACGTCGCTCCGCTGAAGGCGTCCGCGGGTGTTCCGCTCGCCGACGAATGGCAGCGGAGCCTGCCCGGTTACTACATGAACATCGGCCCGCGGGATTCCGACCATCTCGGCCTGTTTGAGCATTACGGGAGCCTGCGCCGCGTGGACGCCGACGCGCAGGGACTCGCGTTTCGGGCGCCGCTCGGTAACCGACCGACCCGCTGGATCGCCGTGGCGGAAAAACTGTTCCGGCTGGAGACGGCGACCAAGCCGGCCCTGGCGCTGGTCCGCGACGAGGACGGCGAACCTCTGCTGCAATATGGCCAGATGACTTATCGGCGAATTTCGCCGCTCCGGGTGTGGATTCCGATCGTGGGATTTCCCGGCTCGTTCCTGCTCGCGGTGAGTTCGCTGCTGTTCGCCGTCATCTGGGGCCTGCGAAAGGCGCTGCGCCGGTTGCCGAATCCCGGGCCGTGGTCGGTGCGGTTGTGGCCGCTGCTCGGCGCGGCGGCGCTGGTCGGATGCTTTTGGATTTATTTCGCGGCCGAATCGCGTGGCTACGCTCTGTTTGGCACGCCCAATCGGTGGACGATCGGCATGATGCTGACATCGCTGCTGCTCCCGGTTGCGGCAATCGGCAGCGTCGTGGCGGTCTGGCGTCATCGGCGGGCGCCGATGAACCGTTGGGCCTACTGGCACGCAGTGCTCGTCACCGGTGGTCTCGTTTTCATGGCCGGCTTTTTTGCCTCTTGGGGCATGCTTGGCCTGCGGATGTGGGTGTAACCGCGCAAAACGAGATCAAGGCAAGGCTGCGGCCTTGCCGCGCGGGCGCAGGCCCCAGAGAGCGAGGGAGACCGTGGCCATCTTGGCGAGCTGCTCCACCGGGGTGCCGCCGAGCGTCGTGTAGAGGAGGGCGTCCACTTCGTGGAGTGACAGGATGGCGGCGACGGAGATCGCGGCATGGCCGAGGAGTCCGAGCACGAGGCGGCGGTTGCGGGCCTTGAAGAGGATGAACGCGGCAAGTGAGGCCACGACGATCACAGTGACGACGATTGCGATCTGCTGGGGCAGGAGGCGCCCGTCGTAGAAGTCGTATTTCCTGGCAAGCTGCCGGGCCAGCTCGCTCGCGAAGGGCTCGAGGCGGATAATTTCAGACAAGGCGATGACCAGGCTGGTGGCAATGAGTGCAAGCGAGCGCCCACGTCGGGCGTCTTCGGTAGAATTCCGAAAGCGCGCAACCAAGACTCCTGCCACGATCAGCCACAGCATGACGAGCAACCCGCGCAGGCCGGGGAGTTCGACGCGCGGGATTTCCGGGTCGGGCGTGTGATCGTGGACGTGCAGCGGGCGCAATTCACGGTCTGACGAGGAGGCGGCCTTGACCGGGATCGGTTCGGATTTGGCCACGCGGACGCGATTCGTCCAGCCACCCGTGGGCGACACGTAGATGATCGCATGTGCTTCGGCCAAGTCGGGCCGGGTGGACAAGGTGATGCGGAATTCCAGTGTCTGCCCAAGGGCGATGCGTTGCGGCCGGCCGGAACCTACGACGCGCAAAGGGCGGTGTCGTGTTGTCGTGCCGTGCAGGTCAAGGTTGAGCAGCAGCCCGGCTTCCATGCCGATGGGCGTCACTTTGAGGGTGACGGTTTCCCCGGGAGCCATCCGGACCGGTGCCTCGACGCGCAGCCAGTCAGCCTGCGGTTTCGGATGCGTGAGCAACCACCAAGTGCCCGCCGCCACGAGCAAGAGCCCGGCGGCCAACAGCACTTGGTGAAACCGTTTCATGGACGCACTGGCGTCACAGCACCTTCAGCGTCCGGCGGTAGAAGGCGATGACTTCGGCGGGGTCGTCGGTGAAGAGAATGTAGTCGTTCATCCAGGCGGGGGCGCGCTTGTCCTTGATCATCGTGTTCACCTGGCGGCGGAGGTCGCCCCAGAACTTGGCGTTGAAGAACACGTAGGGCACGCGCGGGCGGATGCCGAGCTTGAGGTTGCAGAGCTCGATGCCGATTTCCTCGAGCGTGCCGACGCCGCCGACGTTGAAGATACAAAAGTCGGCCGCCTCGAACCATTTTTGCCGGAAGTGGCGCGAGCTTTCCTGGAAGGTGTTGAAGAAATCCACGCCGAGCTCGGGCGGCTGGGCCTCGAGTTCGAGGAAGCAGGCGCCGGTGAGCGCGCCCTTGCCGCGGGCCTGCTCGGTGGCGAGGCGCATCACGCCGCCGCCGCCGCCGGTGAGCACGCCCAAGTTGGAGCCCATGAAGGTCGTGAGCTGGTGCACAAGCGCGGAGATGCGGTCGGTGTCGGCCTGGTCGAGGCCGACGGCGGAACCGTAGAACGCGAGGATCGTCGCCTCCTGGAACTTGCGGGCCATCTCCTCGCGCACGAAGAAACCGTGGTCGCGACGGTAGGTGTGCAGGTAGAGGTCCTTTGTTTGCTCGTCATACCAGTAAACCGGGATGCCGAGCGAGTGAAGCATGTCGAGGCGGGCATGCGCGTTGGACGACAGGAAGTAGCCGTGCGTGCGCGAGGCCTTGCGGAAGATGACGCGCTTGAGGCGAGAGTCGCCGAGGCGGGTGACGAGCTCGGTGTGTTCCAGCAGGTCGGGGAAGTAGTCCACGATCAGCGTGTCGGCGTCGGGCACATGGGCGTCGAGCGCCTGGATCATGGTGCGGGCACCGATGGGGCAGGCGTCTTTGGCGAGGAGCTGCTTGAGGTCTTCGTCGTTGGCGCGGATGAAGAGCGCGCGGTTCTCCATCGTGGCGCTCTGGCCGCGGACGCTGATCTTGGTGCGCGGTTTGGCCTCGGTGCTCTCGATGGCGGGGGCGGAGTCGAGGCACTTGTAGAGGCCCTTGGTGGTGGCGAGCAGGCGCGAGCGTTTCTTGGCCAGCGTCTTGGCCTCGGCGTCCTCGGCCGGAGGCGCGCGGAAGATCTCGACCGAGACCATCGGGTTCACGACGGGCTGCTCGCCGGTGTTGTAGATCTCCAGCATGATGTTGGTGCCGGAGGTCTTGATCGGGTCGAGCAGCACGGCCGACGTATGTAGGCCGAAGTTGCCCTCGCCGGGGCTGAGCACGACGAAGTGTTCGCGCAGATACATCGAGCAGCTGGTGAGCACGCCGGAGTGGGGCGCGATGGTGAGCGGTGCGGCGTCATGGCGCACCTGCACCTTGTCGAGGAAGCTGCGGCCGGCGTAGCCGGAGACGATGTGCTCGAAGTTCACGCGGATGAGCCGCGGGTTGAGCGTGTAGCTGACCGGGTGCGGCGTGAAGAAGACGCGGCCGGAGCTGTCGATCGAGATCGTGTTGGGCAGCTTGAGGTGGTTCTCGCGGATGGCGGTCCAGATCTCTGTGGCGGAGAGCTTGGCGGCAGCGGGCGCATAGAAGAGCCGGCCGACGGGCGCACCCGGGCGCATGAGTTTCTGCCAATAGGGGGCGTTGGGAAAGCTGTGGTCGTAGATGAAGGCCTCGGCGGTGAGCAGGATGCGGTTGCCGTCCACGGCCGGGGCCGTGCGGGTGATCATCTCGATGCCGATGCGGGCGAGGGAGCTGCGCTCGGTGAAACGGAGGGCGGCGAGGTGGCTGCGGAGGAAATCCATCTCGGCCGGATGGCGCGGCCAGAAGGCGACGGTAAGGGTGAGGCGGTCGGTGCCCTTGGCGCGGACGGTGAGGATCTGGCCGTCGGTGCTGTGCCAGAATTGGTTTTCGTTCATGGGATTGGGCAGGGTGGAAGCGGAGCCGGGGCGAGACAAGCCCGGGGTTGGATCGGTTCCCGGGCGAGTCGCCGCCGCCTAAGAGGTTGATTTTTGCAGGGGGGATGCGCAACTTCGGCCTCTTTGACGGCACAAATCCACCCGGGCCGTTTCCCAACCGGGCTCCCCATTCCTACATGAAATTCACCGCTCGCATCGTTGCAGGTCTCGTCAGTCTCGGCCTGCTGGTCGCCGCTTCCGCTCAGGATGCGGTCAAATTTGAAGTTCCCGGCGTAACCACGCCCGCCAAGCCTGCCCCGGCGCCAACCACCCCTGCGCCGGCCCCGAAGGCCGCCGCGCCGGCCCCGAAGGCTGCTGCTCCGGCTCCGGCCAAGGCGGCCACTCCGGCCCCCGCGACCACGGCTGCGCCGGCTCCGGCTGCGGCGGTCAAATACAGCGATGAGCAGCTGATGGAGGCCTACGGTTATATCTTCATGCTCGAGACGCGCATGGCCGCCCAGTTGCAGGCCCTCGAGATGACGCCCGCGCTGAAGAACGCGATGGTGCGCGGCATCGGCCTCGCACTCAATGGCAACGACCTGCCCTACGATCCGCAGCAGATCCAGCAGCAGCTGCAGGAGTTCATCGGCAAGCGTCAGGCCAACCTGATGGGCAAGATCAAGCAGGCGCAGCTCGCCGCCGGCACCGAGCACTTCAACAAGCTCAAGGAAAACAAGAACGCCGTCGTGTTACCCAGCGGCCTCGCCTACGAGGTGGTCCAGGCGGGCAAGGGAGCGTCACCGAAGCCCGGTCAGGTCGTGAGCATCCGTTACACCGGTGCGTTCGCGACCGGTCAGGTCTTCGATTCCAATGTCGAGAACCCCCAGCCGGCCGACTTGCTGCTGCAGGTCGCTTCGGCCCAGAACCCGCAGGGCGTCGTGGCCGGCATGTTCGAGGGCCTCCAGAAGGGCGCGGTCGGCAGCAAGCTCCGCCTGCACATCCCGCCGGCGCTCGCCTACGGCGAGGAAGGCGCGGGTAGCGTCGTTCCGCCCAGCGCCACGCTCATCTTCGACGTGGAGATCGTGGGCATCAAGGACGCGCCGCCGGCTCCCGCCGCCAAGTAAGAACCTGTTCGCGGCTGCTTTCGTCAACGCCTCCCGGTCCGGGAGGCGTTTTTGTTTGGGGCCTTCGGTGACGCAGCGCGGTGCGAAGCGGACTTGCGCCGGCGCGGGGCGGCCCCTTCGCTTGCGGTCCACGGATGGACACCAACCTCTACCTCGTCGGTTTCATGGGCACGGGCAAAAGCACCGTCGGCCGGCTGGTCGCGCGGCAGGTGGGTTTCGACTTCGTGGACAGCGACCACGAGATCGAGCGGATGCAAGGGAAGCCCGTGTCGCAGATTTTCGCGGAGCAGGGGGAGGCGACGTTCCGCGCGATGGAGCGCGAATTCGTGGAGCGTGGTCATCCGCCGAAGCGCTGCGTGGTCTCGTGCGGCGGCGGGCTCATCGTGCCGCCGGGCATGTTGGAGCTCATCCGCAGCCGCGGCGTGGTGGTGTGCATGCACGCGCCGATTGACACCATCATCCAGCGCACGCTGCACGCCACGCACCGGCCGTTGCTGGCGGTCGAAAATCCCGAGCAGCGCTTGCGCGACCTCTACGCGCAGCGCGAGGCGCTTTACCGCCGCTCCGGCACGCTGGTGCTGACCGACAAGCGTCCGCTGCGGGAAATCGCCGCGCATGTGCTGCGCGTGTATCGTCAGGAAGCCGCTTCGTTCGGCAGAAAATGACGACGCAGGCAGGCCCGGCGGTGACGGGAGCGCAGCGCGAGAGACTGCGTGCGCAGCTGCAGGCCCTCGGTTTTGATGCGGTGCGCTTTGCGGCGGCGGCCCGGCCCGGTGGCGCTTCTTTCCGGGCGTGGCTCGAAGCCGGCCACCACGCGGACATGGCGTGGATGGAGCGCACGACCGACAAACGCGGCGATCCCGAGCTGGTGCTGCCGGGGGCGCGCAGCGTGATCATGCTGGGCGTGAACTACTGGTCCGGGAGCCAGGCCAAGGGGCCGAAGTGGGCGCGTTACGTCCTGCACACGGATTACCACGACACGATCAAGGCCGGTCTGGCCGAGGCGGGGCGCTTGCTGGAGCGGGAATACGGCGCCGCCGCGACCGACTACCGGTATTACGTGGACACTGGGCCGGTGCTGGAGCGCGGCTGGGCGGCGCGCAGCGGTCTCGGGTTTCTGGGCAAGAACGCCATGCTCATCTCGCGGGATTTCGGAAACTGGCTGTTTCTGGCGTGCATCCTGACGCGGGTGGAAATCGAAGCGGACGAGCCGTTGCGACCGGAACTGGCGCGGGCCGATGGGCGCGAACCGGCGGGTTTGTTGTGCGGCAAATGCACCCGCTGCATCGAGGCGTGTCCGACGCAGGCGTTTCCGGAGCCGGGCGTCGTGGACGCGCGGCGATGCATTTCCTACCAGACGATTGAAAATAAGGGCGTCATCCCGCGTGAACTGCGCGCCGGCATTGGCACGCGGATCTACGGGTGTGACGTTTGCCTGGAGGTGTGCCCATGGAACCGTTTTGCGCAGGAGGGTCGGCGCGTGCTGCTGGCGGTGCGTGGAGAAGTGGCCGAACTTTCACTGCGCGACATTCTCGCGCTCACGCCGGTGCGGTTTGCGGCGGTGTTCAAGGGCACGGCGGTCAAGCGGCTCAAGTTGTCCGGATTGCTGCGCAACGCCTGCGTCGTGGCCGGCAATTCGGGTGATCGCACGTTGTTGCCCGAGTTGGTGCGGCTCGCGCAGCATGAGTTGCCGCTCGTTCGGGCGCACGCGGTATGGGCGGTGCGACAGCTGGCGGGTGCCGAGGCCGGTTCCTTGCTGGCCGCGGCGCGGTCCGCCGAGACGGACGCCGGAGTGATCGCGGAATATGCCGGTTAGGGCTTCGCGAAGAGCTCTTTCATCCGCGCCGTCAGGGCGGCGGGTGGTCGGACTGGTTCGCCGGATTTGTTGATGAAGGCGTGAGTGGTGAACCCGGTCACGAGCAGTTCGTCACCGCGGCGCACCTCGTAGTCGAGGTGGATGCGGAGGGCGGGGCGTTCCTTGAGGCGGGTGATGATCGTGAGCTCGTCGTCGTAGCGGGCCGGGCGCTGGTATTTCACGCCGACCTCGATCACGGGCAGCATGTAGCCCTGGGCCTCGAGATCCCGGTAGGGGAAGCCGCATTCCTTGAGCAGGGTGGTGCGCCCGACTTCGAACCAAGGCAGGTAATTGCCGTGATAGACGATGCCCATCATGTCGGTTTCGGCGTAGCGGACGGTGATCTGCGTGCGGGATTCGATCATGGCTTCAGGCTGAAGGCGGCGGTTGCGGTTGTCCAAACAAGGCTATGGCCGAGTCATGCCACGTGCGGGCCAGCGCGAGGGCCCGGCCCGCTTCGCCCAGCTGCCGGCGGAGACCGGGATCGGCGAGCAGCCGGGCAAACGCGGCGGTGAGGGCAGGGCGGTCGCCGGGCGGGACCAACAATCCGGTTTTCTCGTGCAAGACCGCCTCGGGCACCCCGCCGATGGCGTGGGCCACGATGGGCAGGCCGTGAGCCCCGGCCTCGAGGTAAACCAGGCCGAAGCCTTCCACGCTGTGGCGGTGCGGCATGCTGGTCATGGCGAAGATGTCGGCTTGGGCGTAGATTTCGCCCAGCTTTTCATCCGGAATGTCGCCGAGGAATTTGACGGGAAAATCGGCCGCTGCGGCGGCTTCGGTCAGCAGGCGGTCGTAATTTTCCTTACCGTGGGCGCCCACCAACCAGTATTCGATCGAACCCTTGGCCGAGGCGGGCAACGCTTTGAGCGCGTTGATGACTTCCAGCTGACCCTTGCGGGGGTTAAGGCGGGCGACAGTGAGAATAATGGTCTTGGCTCCGGGCAGCGTTACCGGGGCCGACTGCTTGCGACGCAGGTCGGCCCGCAACGCCCCCGGTGTGACCACGACTTTGGCGGAGGCGGCCGGGAAGTGCTGATCCAGCAGCTGGCGGGCGTATTCACTGACCACACTGATTCGGCCCGCTTGGAAAAGCAGGTGGTTGGTGCTCCAACGCAGCAGTCGGCGGGAGCTGAGGCGCTGGATCTCGGAACCGTGGAAAGTCAGCATGAGCCGTTCCGGACGGATGCGGTCGAAATACTGCAGCAACAGCATGGCGAGCAACGGACCGGGCTCGGGAATGTAAAGCGTGGCGTGGTTGAGGCGGAGGGCCTGGCGCAACAGCTCGCGGGCCATGCGCCATTGGCTGAGCAGACTGTGGTCCCCGGCCAAGGCCAGTCGGCGAACCAGAAACGGCCAAGTTGGGTCAATCTCTCCCCGGGGTAGCGCAGGCGCCCAGACTTCCACCCGGTAACCCAATTCTTGGGCGGCGCGTGCCATCTCTGCACAGTAAACCGCAATTCCGCCCCGATGCGGATGGAATTCGTGCGTCACCAAGATGAGCGAGGGGGCGGGGCCCGAAGACGACATGGGTGTCAAAGGAAGATGAACTCGAGGCACAAGCCCGATGGAATCGGCATGTCGTTACGCATCCTTCACCGAGTCAATCAGCTAAATCTGCCCTGCACTAGTGCGTATTTCTACGCAGAGCGGGGGAGGGTTTTTGGGGTTTACATGTCATTTGGATGTAACATACCAGATATTCCAATGGCACAGTCCGTTAACAACCATTCCGGCGTCGTTCTAAAACCGTTCACCGCCGAAGATGATGCAAATCTCCGGGAATCACTGAAACGCTGCTCCGCAGCGACTTACGAGGCGGCGGCCCAATTTCGCAAGACTGGCAACACCGAGCACCTTCCGGCCATTGTGCTTGGCATCATTGAGCGCTACGTGGAACCCGACCTGCGGGCCAAGCTCAAGGACGCGGATGATGATCTCCGCATCATTGAGGATCTGGGCATCGATTCGCTCACCATGATGGAAATCGTCATTCTCGTGGAGGATGTCCTCCAGATGACGATCAACAACGAGGAGCTGCGTCACCTGCGGACCGTGGGTGATGTGAAGACCTTCATCGAGAGCAAGGTGCGCGGCCTGCCGCTGCCCAAGCCCACCAAGTTTATCCCGATCGAGCAGATCGTGTCGGTGATGCCGATCCAGCCGCCCTTCCTGTTCTTGGGCGAAGCCTCGGTCAACGCCCACGGCGCCAACGCCAAATACAAGATCAGCGGCCAGGAGTTCTTCCTGCAGGGACACTTCAAGGACAACCCCGTGCTGCCGGCCTCGATCATGTTGGAGGCGCTCGGCCAGCTTGCCGTGCTTTTCCTCCTCGAAGGTCAGGTCGGCGAGGCCGGCAAGACCGTCGATCATCGCACCATTTTCTTCACCTCCTGCGAAGGTGTCCGTTGTCACCGCGTCTGCCGTCCCGGCGACGTGCTGAGCCTCTCGATCAAGCCGAAGCGCCTTAAGTCGCCGCTCGCGACCTTCGAGGGCCAGATCCGGGTGGGTCAGGAAAAAGCCGCCATCGCCGAGGAAATCACGCTCACCTTCGCCTACGCCGAAGAAGTTGCCCAGCCGCCGACCCCGCAGGTCGCGCCGGCCGAGCAACCGGTCGCGGTCAGCCCGGTGAACACCAAGGTCAAGTCGGCGGTCAATGCTTGAGCGTTGTCGCTGCGGTGGTTGACCGTTGGCGCAAAAGCGCTTTGATGCGGCGAAATTTGGTGGTGCAGCCCGCTTCCGGCTCTGCTGCCTGATCCTTACATGCGGAAAGTCTATATCACCGGGGTTGGGTTCATCACGAGTATCGGCAACGATGTCGCCTCGGTGTCGGAGAGCCTGCGCGAGTTGCGGCACGGCGTGGTCCAGTATCCGCCGTTTCAGAAGCCCGATGTGCCGGTCAAGGTTGCGGCTCCGATCCGCGATTTTCAGACCGATTCCACCGATCAGGAGGATTGGGTTTTCCCAGCGCGCTATCGCATCAAGCGCGAACTCCTGCGCGGGATGGCCCCCCATGGGGTTTACGCCTTTTGCGCCATGCAGCAGGCGATCGAGGATGCCAAGCTTGCCGAGGCTGATGTTTCGAACCCCGACAGCGGGCTTTATGCGGCCTCCGCCGGCTCGCCTTTCCTGCTGGGCTATCATCTCGAGCGCATGCGCAAGGTTGGCGTCATGCGCTGTCCGCCGCTCGGGATCGTCGCCTCGATTTCCGGCACGGTGAACTTCAACCTGGTGTCGCATTTCAAGATTCGCGGCGCCTCGACCGGGTTTTCCTCGGCCTGCGCCTCGTCCGCCCACGCGCTCGCCTTCGCCTACGACGAAATCGCCCTCGGCCGGCAGAAGCGCATGTTCGTGGTCGGTGCCGAGGATGGCAACGTGGAGAGCATCCTGCCTTTCGCCGGGATGCGCGCCCTTTCGCTACAGTCCGATCCCTCCGTGGCCTCGCGACCCTTTGATACCGCCCGCGACGGCTTCGTGGGCACGGGCGGTTCCACCGTGCTGGTGTTGGAGAGTGAAGATGAAGTCGCCCGCCGTGGCGCGAAGGTTTATTGCGAGATGGCCGGCTGGGGCCAGGCCTCCGACGGCTACAATGTCGCGATCTCGCATCCGGACGGTGAAGGCCTCCGCATCGCCATAGAAAACGCCCTGCGCTACTCCGAAGTCGCCCCCGAGGAGGTGGACTACGTTAATGCCCATGCCACCTCCACGCCGATCGGCGACATTTCGGAGGCCAAGGCGCTCAAGGCGATCTTCAAGGGCAATCCCTCGCGACCGGCCGTCAGCAGCACCAAGGCGCTGACGGGACACGGGCTTTCCCTGGCGGGTGCGATGGAGGCTGGATTCTGCGCCCTGGCGATGAAGGAAGGATTCATCCCGGGCTCCGCCCACATCACCAACCTTGATCCCGCCTGCGCCGGTTTGAACATCATTCGCGCCACGCTGCCGCAGCGCCCGAATGTCGTCCTGAGCAACAGCAGCGGCTTCGGCGGCGCCAACGTCTGTCTCGTGTTCAAGGCGACCTGACCCGCATGAGCGCCGGTCCGCTTTCCTCCCGTTACCGCACTGCTTTCGTCACCGGTGCCAGCACGGGGTTGGGGCTGGCTTTCACCGACATGCTCCTGCGCGAGGGCGTTCAGGTCTGGGGCACGGCGCGTGATCCGGGCCGCCTGCCGGCGCGCCCGGGTTTTCATCCCGTGCGGTTGGATCTGGTTGACGGAGACCGGGCGGAGGCGGCCTTCCGCGAGGCGGAGCGGGCGGCGGGAGGTTTTGATCTCTTGGTGAACAATGCCGGATTTGGCGCCTTCGGTGCCTATGCCTCGACGGAGTTCGCGGTGTGGGAAGAGCAGTTCCGGGTCATGCTGGTCAACACCGCGCGGCTGGCCCATCTGGGTCTGGCCAGCCTGTTGCTCCGCAAGCGCGGCGCGCTCGTCAACATTTCGTCCATCGCGGGCGAATTCGGCATGCCCTACCAGGCGGTTTACAACGGCATCAAGGCCGGGCTCTCCGCGCTCAGCGAAGGCCTCATGTATGAAGTCAAGGGCACGGGAGTCATCGTGATTGATTTCCGGCCCGGCGACTACCGCACGGATTTTGAGGGCTCGGTGCGACGCCCGGACCAGCCGGGACTGGATCCGCTCAACGCCGGGCGCATGGCCCGGGCTTGGACCTCCTTCGAGGCCATGATGCGCAGCGGGCCGCCGGCCGCGCATGCGGCGGAATCCCTGCGTCGCGCCCTGTTGCGCGGACGCAGCGGCACGGTGCGCAGCGGACGGCTCTTCCAGGCGGTGGTGGCTCCGTTCCTGGCCCGCTTCGGGTCGCTCGCGTTGAAGCGCCGCATCCAGGAGATCTATTTCGGCCTATGAACCAGGCCCGCGTCCGCATCCTCGTCCTGACCTCCAGCACCGGCGCCGGCCACGATACCCGGGCGCAGGCGTTTGCGGAATGGTGCTTCGAGCTTTACCGCCACAACGTGGACGTGCGCATCGAGCAGATGCTGGAGAAATCCTCCGGCCTGTTCAGTGCGGGAGTGCGGTTCTACAACTGGATCCAGCAGAAATCACCCTGGCTGCACAAGGCCTACTTCCTCTTCGTCGAGCTGCTCAGCCTGCTCAACCGCCAGTCCGTCGCGATCGGCCGGAGTTACTACGAAAAGACGCTGCGCGAATACCAGCCGCACCTCGTGTTCAGCGTCCACGACTGCCTCAACCGCGGCTATTTTCAGATGGCCCGCCGCATCCTCGGCCGCGACAAGGTCCGCTGCGCCACCTACTGCGGCGAGTTCTCCGGTGGTTTCGGCTACAGCATCAACTGGGTCGAGCCGACCGCCGACCTCTACATCTCGCGCACGGCTACCGCCCGGGACTACGCCGTGAAGCTCGGCATGCCGCCGGCGCGCACGCGGGTGCGCGGCCATCTCATGCGACCGAGGCAACACGTCACCTTCATGGTGGCCGCCGAACGCGCTGTCTATCGCGAGCAGGTGCTCGAACTGCAGCCCGATCTTTTCACCGTGTTTCTCGCCACCGGGGGCAACGGGGCCAACAACCACCTCGCGTTTCTTGAGCAGCTGCTGCCTCTCGCGGGGCGTGTGCAGGTGGTGGTCATCTGCGGCCGGAACCGCGAGGCCTACAACGACGTGCTGCACTGGCGAGCCGAGCATCCGCAGCTGGGCTGTTTTCTGGATGGCTTCTCGGAGGAGGTGCACCTTCTCATGCAGGTCAGCGACGTGATCGTCACCCGCGGCGGCACGACCTCCTGCGCCAAGGCCCTGCACTTCTCATGTCCGATCCTGTTCAACGCCCTCGGGGGCGTCATGCCCCAGGAGTCACTGACCGTGAAATTCTTCAAGAACGGTGCCGGCGTGGAGCTGATCGATCAACCGGCGGATCTGGGGCGCATCGTTGAGTCGTGGTTGATCCACCCGCAGGGTTTCGAGAAATACCGGAATGATTTCCTCCGGCTCCGCTACGAGGAGGATCCGACCTTGGTCATCACGGAACTGGTCAATCTCGCGCAGGAGGCGTCCCACACTGATTACCAGCCGGGCGCCTTTCCGCCCAAGCCGCGGCCGGTCTGACCCGGGCGCGTTTTCAATTGAGCCGCAGCCGCGTTGGTGCGCCGCGACAACGTGGACGTTCCCTCACCGCGCTTTCGTCCCGCGGACGCGGGACGAAAGCGCGGCCACACCTTGGACCAATCCCCCCGTGTTCAGGACTTGGCGGGATCGGCGAGGTAGGCGCGTTCGCGGTATTCGAACCAGTCGAAGTCGGCGGGGTGGGCGGTGCCGGCCATATCTTGGCAGGCCATGCCCACAAATGCGCCCGTGAAGTTGGGCAGTCCGGGCATCGAGGCTTCGTCGGACAGGATGCTGGCGTCGAAATGCTGCGGCAGCCAGCGCCACTCCTGGTCCACGCCCTCGACGCGGTAGGCGAAGAGCAGGCGCTCCTCGTCCACCTCGACGCGCAGCTCGACACGTTTTCCAGCGGGGATGGCAATGGGGGCGGTGAAGGCGTCGCCCACGACCCCGTCGGGGATCGCCGACATCACGCGCAGGTGCTTGCCGAGGGTTTCATCGTGCGAGACGTAGAGGTAGTGAAAGTTGGCCGCGCCGTAGTAGCACACGAGTCCGGCGAGTTGCTGAAAATGCTCGGGCTCGAACTCGACGATCGTCGAGGCACTGTAGCAGTGCGCCTGCTGGCGGCGGGCGACCAGCGCCTGCTTGAACAGACTGCCGATCGTCTCGTGACCGAAAAGTCGCAGGTGACCGGGCCGGGCCTTGAGGCTGAACAGCTCATCCGGCCACGGACTGCGCAACCACTGGAACTCGACGGGCAGTTGCGCCGCGTCGAAATCATGGCGCGCGGGCACGGGTGGGAAAGGATGCGGCGGCAGCTTCGGGGCCGGCGGGTTGAGCTGTGGGATGCCTTGGCCGTCAGTCGTGCGCGGCCAGCCGTCCGGTCCCCAGACCAGCGGTTGGATAGCGGTCTCGCGGCCGAGGGTGCATCGGCCACGGTTTTTGAGCGGGCGGCCGCAAAGGTAGGCGATCCAGGTCTGGCCGTCCTGCGTTTCCACGAGATCGGCGTGTCCGGCGCGCTGGAGCGGGGCGTCGGGCCGATGGCGGGAGGTGAGGAACGGATTCTCGGGGTGCAACTCGTAGGGGCCGGTCATCGTGCGCGAGCGACACAGCGTGACGGCGTGGCCCCAGCCGGTGCCGCCCTCGGCGGTGATGAGGTAATACCAGCCGTTGCGCTTGTAGAGGTGGGGCGCCTCGGTCAGGCCGAGCGGCGTGCCGGCAAAGATGTTCACGCGCTTGCCGATCAGCTTGCGCTCCTTGACGGAATATTCCTGCAGCACGATGCCGGCGAAGCGGTTGTTCCCCGGACGGTGATCCCAGAGCTGGTTCACGAACCATTTGCGGCCGTCGTCATCGTGGAACAGCGACGGGTCGAAGCCGCTGCTGTTCATGTAAACCGGGTCGGACCACTCGCCGTCGATCCGGTCGGACGTCACGAGGTAGTTGTGAAAATCGCGCAGCGAGGCCCCCGAGGCGCCGCCGACGGAGGTGCGGCCATAGCGCTTCACATCGGTGTAGATGAGCCAGAATTTGCCGTCCGCGTGGGTGAGGCAGGGGGCCCAAATGCCGCAGGAGTCGGGATCGCCGAGCATGTTGAGCTGGCTCGGGCGGGAGAGCGGGCGGCAAAGCAACCGCCAGTTCACGAGGTCACGCGAGTGGTGGATCTGCACCCCGGGAAACCACTCGAAGGTGGACGTGGCGATGTAGTAGTCGTCGCCGACGCGAAGAATGGAGGGATCGGGGTTGAAACCTGGCAGGACCGGGTTGCGGATCGTCGGGGTGGGGGCGCTCACGGTGGGTGGAGCTTCACCGGAGCCGGGGTGGTCGCAAGCGCCGATGCGGCTATACCTTTAGCGCAGCCGCCTTTGCCTTCCGGCGGGCGAAAAGGAACACGGCGAACGTGATGACAACCGCGACCGGGCTGGCGAAAATGGCGTAGAGTGGCCAGAGGTTGGAATCCTGCGTGAGGGCGTAGAGGCAGAACGCATAGACCGGCAGCATGAACGCCAGAGGCAACGCGGAGAGCAGGCGGGCTGGGCCGCGTAGTTTCCAGAGGGTGAAAAGCTGTAACAGTGGATAGCCGGGCACGCAGAGGAACGCGAAAGGCACGAGCACGATAGCCACCCCGGACCAGACGTGTTCCCAGAATGTGGATATGATCATCTCTTGGCGGATCGCTTGGAGGATCGCGTTCTGCTGGGCGGAGCTGAGTTCCGCCACCCACGGCGCCTCGGGCGCGGGCGGCACACCCGCGCGCCAGGCGGCCTGCACGGGCATGGGTATTTCGGAGAGTTGTTGCCAGTTGGCGTCGCCCACGCGCACGCGGATCTCGTCAATCTGTGCACCGGGCTGGCCGAACACCCACACGATGGCCTCGCCTTTGCCGGCGGGATAGACCGGAGATGGATTCATCGCGAGGCTTTCGTGCTTTTTACCCTCACGGTAACCGGTCCCTTGGAAGCGCAGCGGCAGGTTCGATTCGTAGGCCACGCGCACGTTCAGGTTCTGTCCGCCCGCCAATTGATCGGCGCGTTCAGGCGAAACGGCCACGATGCGGACGAGGGGCGGCGTTTGGGCCACGGCTCCGGCGACCAAGGCCAGGAACAAGACGAGGGCACTCGCCGCACGGTTCATGGTGGTGAGGACGCCAGAGCCTGTGTGGCTCGGCAATCTTTGAGTGCATGAAAAGGCGCGGCAAAATGCCGCGCCGGTGAGGAGAAGGAGGGAATAGCGATCCCGCCCTACAGAGTCAGGCGGTCGCCAGGTAGGGGAGCTTGGCGGCGGTGGCCTTGACGGCCGGGACGCCGTCGAGGAGTTCGCCGATGGAGTCCCAGCGGCCGTTGATCAGGGCGTCGCGGGCGGACTCGCGCTGCGTGATCTTCACACTCTGGCCGGCAAAGCGGACATCGAGCTTCACGAGATCAATGGTGACCTCGGTCTGCGGGTTCTGGTCCACGGCGGCGGCGATCTTGGCGATGTCCTCGCGGGCGGCGGTGACGCAGGGCATGCCGAGCGTGGTGCTGTTGCCGAAGAAGATCTCGGCGTAGCTCTCGGCGATGATGGCCTTGAAGCCGTATTTCTGGATGGCCTGCGGGGCGTGTTCGCGGGAGGAGCCGCAGCCGAAGTTAGCGCCGGAAAGCAGGATGGTGGCGCCTTGGTAGCGCGGCTGGTTGAGCGCGTGGTCGGTGATTTCGCCGGTCTTCGGGTCCTTGCGGACGTCGTTGAAGAGAAATTCGCCGAGACCATCGAAGGTCACGCACTTCATGAAGCGCGCGGGGATGATGCGGTCGGTGTCGATGTCGTTGCCGACGACGGGAACAGCGCGGCCGGTAACGGAGGTGATTTTAGCGAGAGCCATGGGAAGTGGAGTAGGAAAACACTAAGCAGCGAAGAAGCAAAGGAACGGATTGGGGGCTTAGCTGCTTAGCTTCTTTGTGTTAAGGACGGGAGTTAATTGACGGCGAAGACTTCGCGGGCGTCGGCGACGGTGCCGGTGACGGCGGCGGCGGCGACCATGACCGGGCTCATGAGCACGGTGCGGCCGGTGGGCGAGCCCTGGCGGCCCTTGAAGTTGCGGTTGGAGGAGCTGGCGCAGAGCTGGTCGCCGATGAGCTTGTCGGGGTTCATCGCAAGGCACATGGAGCAACCGGCGGCGCGCCACTCGAAGCCGGCCTCGGACAGCACCTTGTCGATGCCTTCCTTCTCGCACTGGAGCGCGACGATCTGGGAACCGGGGACGGCGATGGCCTTCACGCCGGCGGCGACCTTGCGGCCCTTGATGTATTTGGCGACCTCGCGGAAATCGGAGAGGCGGCCGTTGGTGCAGGAGCCGAGGAAGGCGACGTCGATCTTCGTGCCCTTGATCGGGGCGCCGGCGGGCAGCTTCATGTAGGCGAGAGCCTCGATGATGCCGGCCTTGTCGTCGGCGGACGTGGCGGTCTCCGGGCTCGGGATGTTCTCGACGATGGAGATGCC
>CBINOW010000073.1:0-23397 GCA_966252395.1 uncultured Oleiharenicola sp.
GCGCCACCCTCGGCGGCACCTGCCTCAACGTCGGCTGCATCCCCAGCAAGGCCCTGCTCCACTCCTCCGAGCAGTTCGTCTTCGCCAAGCACCACGCCGCCGCCCACGGCATCAAGCTCGCCGGCGTCGAGGTGGACCTCCCGGCCATGCTGAAGAAAAAGGATGACGTGGTGACCAAGCTCACTGCCGGCGTCGCCCAGCTCGCCAAGGCCCGCAAAATCACCGTCGTCACGGGTGCCGCGTCCTTCGTCAACGCCACCACGGTGGCCGTCGGCGACCGCTCGCTGACCGCCAAGAATATCGTCATCGCCACCGGCTCCGCCCCGGTCGAGCTGCCCTTCCTCAAGTTCGACGGCAAAGCTGTCATCTCCAGCGACCACGCCATCGCGTTGCCCGCTGTGCCCAAGAAGCTCGTCGTGGTCGGCGGCGGCGTCATCGGCCTCGAACTCGGCTCCGTCTGGGCCCGCCTCGGCGCCGAGGTCACGGTCGTCGAGTTCCTGCCCAAGATCGCGGCGACCTACGACGACGACATCATCCGCAACTTCACGCGCCTGCTTCAGAAGCAGGGTCTCAAGATCGAGGTGAACGCCAAGGTGACGGGCTTCACGCCCGGCACCGCGGCCACCGCCGGTGGTCCCGCGACCGCGGGATCGACGGGCTACGCCAACGGCGTGCTCACCGCCGAACGAGACGGCTCGAAACTCGACTTCCCCGCCGACGTCGTGCTCGTCGCCGTGGGCCGCCGCCCCTTCACCGACGGCCTCGGCCTGGAGAAAGCTGGCGTCCAGCTCACCGACAAGAAGCGCATCAAGGTGGACGCCCACCTCAAGACCACCGCCGCCGGCATCTGGGCCATCGGCGACGTCATCGACGGCCCGATGCTCGCCCACAAGGCCGAGGAGGACGGTGTCGCCGTCGCCGAGTGGATCGCCGGCAAGCCCGGCCACATCAATTGGGACCTCATGCCCGGCATCGTTTACACCGACCCGGAGGTTGCCTCCGTCGGCCTCGGCGAGGACGAGGCGAAGAAGCGCGGCCTCACGATCAATGTCGGCAAGTTCAACTTCGCCGCCAACGGCCGCGCAATCGCCGCCGACGCCACCGACGGTTACGTGAAGATCATCGCCGACGCCAAGACCGACAAAATTCTCGGCGCCCAGATCATCGGCCGCGGCGCGGGCGAACTCATCAGCGAAATCGTCACGCACATGGAATACGGCGGCAGCGCCGAGGACCTCGGCCGCACGATCCACGCCCACCCCACCATGAGCGAAGCCGTGAAGGAAGCCGGCCTCGCCGTGGGCAAATCGGCAATACACAGCCTGTGATTGCGACCCATACACCCTGACCTCCCTTGACCGCGCCGGCCTTGGCGCGGTCTTTTTCTTTCCATGTCCGCTTCCGCCCATCGCCGCGCACTCGCCCTGATGCTGCTCTCCGCCGCATCGTTCACGGCCAACGTGCTGCTGGTGCGCGCGCTCGACAATCTGCACTTCGCCAACATCTGGCTCGTGTCCTGCGCGCGTTTCCTCGTTGGCCTCGGCGTGGTCGCCGTGGTCTATCGCCGCGAGTGGCAGCCGCTGAACCTCGTGCGCAACCCGCGGCTCATCGAGCGCGGCCTGCTCGGCGGCGTTGGCGTTTACCTCACCTACCTCTGCGTGGTGAAGCTCGGCGCCGGCCGCGCCACCTTCATCAACAACACCTACGTCATCTGGGGCGCGCTGCTCGCCGCGTGGGTGCTGCGCGAAAAATTGCGGCCCTCCCTGCTCGTGGGCGGCGTGGGCGCGCTCACGGGACTGGCCCTGCTCACCAACGTGCTCGGCGGGGGCAGCGCGCCCGGGCTCTACGACGGGCTCGCCGTGCTCTCGGCCCTCGTGTCCGCATGGGTCGTCGTCACGATCCGCCAACTGCATGCCAGCGAGCATTCCTCCACGATCTTCGCGGCACAGTGTCTTTACGGACTCCTGATCTGCGGCGTCCCCGCGCTGCTGCAACTGCAACCCATCAGCGGACTCGGCCTCACCGTGACCGCCATCGCCAGTGTCACCGCCGCCGTCGGCCAGCTGGCCATGACACGTGCCTTCCGCGACCTCAGCGTGGCCGAGGGCTCGCTGCTGCAGATGCTTGTGCCCGTGGGCATCGCGGTCGGCGGCGTGGTATTTTTCCACGAGCGGTTCACCACGCACGAGCTCTTCGGCGCCGCGCTGATCCTCGGGGGCACAACCTTCATCGCCCTCCGCCAGCCCACCCGCGCCAACGCCGAAGCGGAGTGAGGCATCCCTGCACCATTGCTTGCAAAGTTGTGCCCAATATTTACCCAACTCACCAAAGCAGTCGGCGGAAAGATTTGTCTGAAACCCAGGCCTGGTTTCCCTTAACTCAGGGAACGCAGGATTATTTTCTTATTTCGTTCAATACTCAGGAATGTTTCGTGCGCTATCTGGCGAACACAGGCGACTTCAACTCCAGAAACCGGTGAAGTCTCAACGTTGTTGATGGTGAATTTCCATCCAAAGGAATTCTCTTCCTGCAATTTTTGAAACCGCTCCTCTAGCAGTGGATCGACGTGCGCCCCACCGTCTTTGTTGGCTAGCCAGAGAATAAGCTCTTTTCGCGTAAACGTTGTTTTGCTTGGCAGTCGAATAACAGGCTCTCCCCACCAAGTATCAAACGGCAGGTATGCCCAATCAACTCCACCCGGGAAATTACTGAGCATGGGTTTATAGGCAGGGGGATTTCCAATCCGCATAGCAGTTAAATCACATTCGGAGATCCCATTCTTCGGGTCATTAAAGTTGGGTGATCCAACAAAAGACATTTTCCGCTTAATCTTTAACTGCTCAAATAATGATACCGACTGATTAGTATCGTGTAGGAGCACGCGTATACAGACCGCTAGCCGCTTAGCTTCCCCATTAAACCCCCTGTCGTAAGCGTCGGCTGAAACCCGCATCGAATCGTAAAGGTCCTGAAAGATTCTTTGGTATGAGGCGTTGCTTCGAGGAATGGCCATACCTCAAACATACCGTAGCACTCGCAACGCGCATATTGTATTTCGTCCGCGATTTTATATCGCGTCCGAAAATTGCGACCATCGATTGGCTGCCTTTTGTTTTGCTGCTATCTTCTGCCCTTTGCTCGCCCTTGACTCAAGCAGAGCATGGTCAAGCCACTCCCCCACCAGGCTCTTACATTTTTTCGTGTCTTTGGTGTGTTTCGTGGTCTGCTCCTCCGCAGTGAAAAAACTCATCCTCTGGGACATCGACGGCACGCTCATCGTCTCGCATGGCGCGGGCATGCGCGCCATGGAGAAGGCGCTCACGAAGCGCTTCAGCGTCAGCGTGAGCCTCGACACGATCGACTGGGCCGGCCGCACCGACACTTGGCTGACCGGCGAGATCTTCCGCCATGTCGGCCTGCCCGACACGCCGCAAAATGCCCACGATTACCTCGAGGCCTACCTCGCGCTGCTGCCGCAGGAACTGGCGGCCGGGCCGCAGGGCCACGTGTTGCCGGGCGTGTTCGAGCTGCTCGAGCAACTGCACCGTCGCCCCGATGTCGCCCAAGGTCTGCTCACGGGCAACCTGAAGCGCGGCGCGGAGTTCAAGCTCACGCACTACAAGGTCTGGCACTACTTCGAGTTCGGCGCCTTCGCCGACGACAGCCCGCGCCGCAACGACCTCGGCCCGCACGCCCTGCGCCGCGCCAAGGAGCGTCACGCCGTGGAGTTTAAGCCGGCGAACACCTTCATCCTCGGCGACACCCCGCACGACATCGAATGCGGCAAGGTCATCGGCGCGAAAACCATCGGCGTCGCCACCGGCCGCTACAGCGTCGAGGAACTGGCCGCGCACCAGCCCACGGCCGTGTTCAAGGATTTCTCCGACACCACGGCGTTCCTGCGGGTGATTGAGCAATAGTAGGGCCGGTCTCAGACCGGCCTTCCTGCGCGCCTCACCCTAAGACGGCCAGTCAAAGACTGGCCCTGCCCTCCAGTCTCACCGCGTCACCTTCTCCACCGCCACCACGTGGCCGTCGCGCAGGATCAGGCGCATCGTCTCCATGTCGTCATCCGGCGTCGTGCTCATGCTGATGCCCGTGCTCGTGCTGCGGTAACCGCCGCTACCGACAGCCATGCCGATGCTCAGGCGCGGACGGTTGCGGTAGTAAACCCAGACCTCGCTCTCCTCGTTGGTCTCGTCGCGGCGCGAGAGTTTCCGTCCCGGCTTCCCGAGCGCCATCTCCGCCATCTCCGCGGTGTAGCCGACCTCGACGCGGCCTTCGCGGATGTTGCGACGCACGTCGGACGGGTATTCCGCGTAGGCCGCGCGGTTTGCGTCGATGCGGCTTTGCGGCGTGGACGTTGCGCAACCGGCCGTGAAGCAGGTCAGCAGGAGGAGCAGGGAGACGGATAAGACGCGCATGGCGGGATTTTGGTTTGCCGCGCAAGGCGGCGGGCGAACTATGGACAGCCTGCCCGGAAACGGGTTCATTTTCCAGCGCCACGACACATGAAAAAATTCACCATCGCCATCGGTTCCGACCACGCCGGCTTCGCCTACAAGGAGAAGATCAAAGCCATGCTCCTCGCCGAGGGCCACACGGTCCGCGATTACGGCACCAGCTCTGACGCGCCCTGCGACTATCCTGATTTCATCCGCCCCGTCGCCGAAGCTGTCGCCCGCGGCGAATATGAGCGCGGCATCGTGCTCGGCGGCTCGGGCAACGGCGAGGCCATCGTGGCCAATCGCGTGAAGGGCGTGCGCTGCGGCCTCTGCTGGACTGAGCAGGTCGCCATCTGGAACCGCTCGCACAACGACGGCAACGTCCTCTCCCTCGGCCAGCGCACCGTGACCGAAGAGGAAGCGCTCAAGATCGTGAAGATCTGGCTCGCCACCGAGTTCGAAGGCGGCCGCCACCTCGGCCGCATCAAGAAGATCGACGCCTGAGCGGCCATTCGCTTCTGGGGTTTGCCTTGGATCTTTGTTGGGAGGGGCCGCGCTTGCGCCGCCCTCGCCCACTAGGTCGCCGCCCCTCGACTAGCTCGGGGCCCTGAGCACGTCGAACGGACAAGCAGCGACCCTACAAGCCCGATAACGGAACCACCCACACATCAGTGTCTTAAATTAATGATTTGACATTGTAGTATTATTCAGGACTCTCTCAGGCCATGGGAACAAGACACCGCGGCTCCATCGAAGAGATCAACGCCCTGAACGCCTTCATCAAGCTTCAGCGGGCGGCGGAGTCGGTGTCGTCCCGGGTGCACAGCGTGCTGCCGGACGATCTCACCATCACACAGTTCGGCGTGCTTGAGGCGCTCCACCACATCGGTCCGCTCTGCCAGAGCGAGCTGGCCGAGAAGCTCCTCAAGAGTGGCGGCAACCTCACCCTCGTCGTCGACAATCTCGAAAAGGCCGGCCTCGTCCTGCGCGAGCGCGATCCCGCCGACCGACGCTTCGTAGTCGTGAAGCTCACCCCCAAGGGCCAGACCTTCATCGCCGCGCTTTTCCCGAAGGTCGTCGCCAACGTCACCCGCGAGATGGCCACCCTCTCCTCCACCGAGCTCTTCGACCTCGGACGCCTCTGCAAGAAGATCGGCCGCCAGGCCTGAGTTCTTCATTCCCGATACTTCAACATCAAATTTTATGAAAACCCAAACATCCCACGTCACCGGCCTCCACCACATCACGGCCATCTCCTCGGACGTTAAGCGCAACGTCTTGTTCTACACCCAGGTCCTCGGCCTGCGTTTCGTGAAGAAGTCCGTGAACCAGGACGATACCGGCACCTACCACCTCTACTACGGGAACTACACCGGCGCCCCCGGCACCGCGCTCACGTTCTTCCCGTGGGCCGGTCTGCCGCGCGGTCGTCCGGGCCGCGGCCAGGCCTACGCCACCGCCTTCTCCGTGCCCGCCGGTTCCCTTGCCTTCTGGCAGGAACGGCTCGCGCGCCTGAAGGTCGCGACCTTCCCCGTTGAGGAACGCTACGGCGACCAAGTCCTGCCCTTCATGGACCACGACGGCCTGCGCCTCGAGCTCGTCGCCACCGCGGAAAACGATCCGCGTCCGCCGACTCCTTCCAAGGAAATCCCGGCCGAGCACGCCATCCGCGGCTTCCACAGCACGACCCTCGCGCTCAACGATGCGTCCCCCACCGCAGCCGTGCTCACAGAGCAGATGGGTTACCGCCAGGTTGACGAGGGCGGCTACCGCACGCGCTTCACCGCGGGCGACGGCGGTCCCGGCACCTACGTGGACCTGCTCGTTGATCCGGCGATCCCGCGCGGCCTCAACGGCGCGGGCACCGTTCACCACGTGGCCTTCCGCGTGCCCGACGATGCCACGCAGGTCGCCGCGCGCTCCGTGCTCCAGGAGAACGACCTGATGGTCAGCCCGGTCATCGACCGCGCCTACTTCAAGTCGATCTACTACCGCGAGCCCGCCGGCGTGCTCTTCGAGATCGCGACGGACCAGCCCGGCTTCGCCATCGACGAACCGGTCGAGACCCTCGGCACCAAGCTCTCGCTGCCGCCGCACCTCGAGCCGCATCGCGCCGAGATCGAGGCCTCACTGCCGAAAATCAGCTGAACCAATCGTTCTCGTTCTCATAATGCTAATCGTTCTCTCCGTTTTAATCCACCGGACTCCAAACCGGAGATTAAGATTACGAGAACGATTAGGAGAACGAGCCAGACAACCCCTCCCATGTCCTCCCTCTCCTACACCCACCGCTACGAACCCGCAACTTCGCCCGGCGCCGCGCCGCTGCTGCTCCTCCACGGCACGGGTGGCAACGAGCACGACCTCATCCCGCTCGGCCAACAGCTCGCTCCCGGCTCGGCCCTGCTGAGCCCGCGCGGCGATGTCAGCGAGCACGGCATGCCACGCTTCTTCCGGCGTTTCGCCGAGGGCGTGTTCGATCTCGACGATGTCGCGAAGCGCACGCACGCGCTCGCCGACTTCATCAAGGCCGCCGCCACAAAATACGGCTTCGACGCCGCCAAGCTCACTGCCCTCGGCTATTCCAACGGTGCCAACATCGCCGCGTCGCTGTTCTTGCTGCGCCCCGAGGCGCTCGCCGGCGCCGTCCTGCTGCGCCCGATGGTCGTGCTCGAGCCGGCCCAGGTGCCCGCCCTGACCGGCAAGCGCATCCTGCTGCTCTCTGGCCGACGCGACCCGATTGTGCCGGTGGAGCACCCGGAGCGCCTCGCCAGCCAGCTGCGCGCCGCCGGCGCCGATGTCACCCTCCAGTGGCTCGACACCGGGCATCAGCTCACCGACGCCGACCTCGCCCACGCCGCCCGCTTCCTGCAGGCGGCCCGCTGAGGGGATCGAAGATGGGTCTTGCCGCTGGAATTGCCGCTGTAGGGTCGGCGCTTGCGGCGACCGTCTCCGCGAGATCGGACCAAGGTCCGACCCTACATCCGATCGATCGCGCGCCCGATCAGCAGCCCGCAAGCGGGCTGCCCACCTTGCTCTGAGATTTTGATTCCCGCGGGGGGGAATACCCGGCAACCTGCCGCCACATCCCTCCCGTGGCCAAGTCCTCCCTCCGCACCTCGAAATCCAAGATCTCTCGCGCCCGTTGGGCGGCCATCCGGCTGTTCGCCATGGACGTGGATGGCGTGCTGACCGACGGCACCGTCGAAATCCATTCCGACGGCACGGAATCCAAGCAGTTCTCCATCCTCGACGGCATGGGCATCGTGCGTCTGCACAAGACCGGCGTCGCCGTCGCCTGGATCTCCGGCCGGGCCTCCGGCGCCACCACGGCCCGCGCCACCGAGCTCCGCGTCCCGCACCTCATCCAAGGCCGCACCGACAAACTCATGGCCCTGCAGGAATTGGCCAGCCAGCTCGGCCTGACCGCGGCCCAGGTCTGCTACATGGGCGACGACGACATCGACGCCCCGGCCATCAACTGGGCCGGCATCGGCGTCGCCCCCGCCACCTCCATGCCCGCCGCCCTCAAGGTCGCCGATCTGGTGCCCGTCCGCCCCGCCGGCCGCGGCGCCGTGCGCGAAGTGTGTGAACAAATCCTGGCCAACCGGGGTCAGTAACGCCGCATGCGTCTCATCCTGAGCCTCCTTTCGTTGCTGTTGGCCGCCACCTTGGCGTTCGCCGCCACCACCCGCATCGCCACCGACAAGCCGATCGTGAACTTCCGCCTGCCGGACTTCACGCCCGAGGGCTACCGCTCCTGGCTCGTGCGCGGCACCGAGGCGCGCTACGCCACCGAAGGCATCGTGGACATCAAGGAGCTCAACCTGACCGTGTTCAACCGGCTGGCCGACGAAAAGGTTGAGACCCTCATCCTGAGCCCCGCCGCCCAAGTGCGCCTGCAGGACCGGCAGGTCAGCGGCCCCGAGTCCATCCGCATTATCAACGACCGCTTCGAGGCCTCCGGCTCGCGCTGGAGCTACGACCATGAGGCGAAAAAGATTTCCATCGCCAAAAACGTGCGCGTAATCCTGCACACTCAGCTGAACGACATCCTGAAATGAAGCTCCTCCGCCTTGGCTTGATTGCCAGCCTCGCCCTCGTCGGCGCCCTCCTCCGCGCCCAGAACGTCGAGCCGCAGAACACCGTCATCGAGAGCGAGTCCTTCGACTGGCGCAGCACCGACAAGGAAACCACTTCCGTCTTCACCGGCCGCGTGGTCGTGTCCGCTACCAACCTGAAGCTCACCTGCGACCGCCTCGAGATAGTCGCCCTCCGGTCCGGCGACCCCAAGGCGACCATCGGCAAGATCGAGGCCTTCAAGTCCCTCGTCGCCACCGGCAACGTCCGCATCATCCAGGGCGACCGCGAGGCCGCATGCGGGCGGGCCGAGGTGCTGCCCGGCGACGACAAGATCTTGCTCACCGGCTCGCCCGTCGTCGTGGACCACTCCGTCAACTGGACCTGGACCGGCGACGAGCTCGAGATGCTCCGCGGCGAGCGCCAGATCCGCGGCAAGAACGCCCGCTTCACCGGTCCGCCCATCCAGGACCTCGGTGTGGACCTCGACAAGAAGCTCCAACCCGCCCCGACCCCTGAGGCGCCCAAACAGCCCTGAGCATGGTCGCCCCTTTCGACGCCACCGAGATCCGCACCGAGGGCTTGGTCAAAACCTACGGCCCGCGCTCCGTCGTCAACGGCGTAAACATCCGCGTGCGCGCGGGCGAGGTCGTCGGCCTGCTCGGCCCCAATGGCGCGGGCAAGACCACGACGTTCTACATGGTGGTCGGCCTCGTGCCCTCGACCTCCGGCCGCGTGTTCATCGGCGACAAGGACGCCACCGACCTGCGCATGCACCGCCGCGCCCGCCTCGGCGTCGGCTACCTGCCGCAGGAGGCTTCCATTTTCCGCAAGCTCACCGTCGAGGAGAACGTCCTCGCCATCGTCGAGACGCTGCGCGTCTCCTCCGCCGACCGACCGGCCTTGGTGAAGCACCACCTCGACGAGCTTAGTCTCGGCCACCTCGCCAAGCAGAAGGCCTACACCCTGTCCGGTGGTGAGCGCCGCCGCCTCGAGATCGCCCGCGCCCTGGTCACGCGCCCGAAGTTCCTGCTCATGGACGAGCCGTTCGCCGGCGTGGACCCGATTTCGGTAGCCGAGGTGCAGAAGATCATCCTCGAGCTGAAGCAGCGCGGCATCGGCGTGCTCATCACCGACCACAACGTCCGCGAGACCCTGCGCATCGTGGATCGCGGCTACATCATCAACAAGGGCAAGGTCCTCACCGAGGGCGTCGGCGATTTCCTCATCAACGACCCCCAGGCCCGCGAGATCTACCTCGGCAAGGATTTCGACCTGTAGAAGCGATCAGCTTTAAGCTTCCGCCGCACGGACTCTCCCCTATAGCCTATTGCCCAGAGCTTATAGCTACTCCCCATGCCCGCCAAAGCCCTTCACGGCATCACCGTCGCGCACTTCTTCGAGACCTACCGGGACAAGCTGCAGCTCGAGCTCCTGCACGGTAGCAACGGCCTGCACCGTCTCATCCGCGAGGGTTCCATCAACCGCCCGGCGCTCGCGCTGACGGGTTTCTTCAAGTATTTCGCGAACAAGCGCATTCAGGTCCTCGGCGCGGCCGAGATGACCTACCTCAAGACCCTCACGCAGAAACAGCAGGTCGAGATCTTCGGCGAGATGGCAAAGCGCGGCATCCCGGCGATGGTCCTCACCCGCAACTACAACGCCACGCACCCGATGCTCGCGGTCTCGGAGGAGATGAACCTCCCCATCTTCCGCACGCCGCTCATCACGATGAACTTCGTGAACGCCGCGACGCTCTGCATCGACAACGAGTTCGCCCCAACCACCACCGAGCACGCCACCACGCTCGACGTGAAAGGCATCGGCGTGATGATCCGCGGCGACAGCGGCATCGGCAAATCCGAGTGCGCCCTCGCCCTCATCGAGCGCGGCCACTCGCTCGTGGCCGACGACCTCACCTGCATCCGGCTGATGGACGAGCGCGAACTCTCCGCCAGCTCCCGCCCGCTCAACCGCGGCTACATGGAGTGCCGCGGCATCGGCATCATCAACATCGCCGAGATGTTCGGTGTGAAGAGCATCCGCCTCGAAAAACGCATCGATCTCGTCGTCTCCCTGCGCGAGTGGTCGCCGGACGTCATCGAGGAACGCACCGGCCTCGAGGAAAATTACTACAACATCCTCGGCGTGAAGGTGCCGCACATCGAGTTCTACGTCCGCCCCGGCCGCGACATCGCCCGCCTCATCGAGGTGGCCGCCCTGGTGCAGGCGCTCAAGATGATGGGCCACGATCCGGCCCGCACCTTCAACGAGCGCCTCATCGCCCACATGGCCGAGCAGCAGTCGGCCGCCACCACGAGCCACCGCGTGGATTCCGCCCTGCCTTTCCCGCCCGATGCCGACGAGGACCCGGGCATCGCGGAAGACGAGCGCACCTGAGTTTCATGCCCGCCCCCCGCTCCGACTCCCGCCGCCCCGACCAATTGCGCCCCATCACGCTCGAGGCCGGCATCGCCCCCTACGCCTCCGGCTCGGTCCTCATCGGCTTCGGCAGCACGCGCGTCATCTGCGCCGCCACCATCGAGCCCAAGGTCCCGTCGTGGATGAAACAGCAGGGCGTCAAGGGCGGCTGGCTCACCGCCGAGTATTCCATGCTGCCCTACAGCACGCTCGACCGGAAGCCCCGCGACATCAGCAAGGGCAAGATCGACGGCCGCACCATCGAGATCCAGCGCCTCATCGGCCGTTCGCTCCGCGCGGTGCTTGACCTCCAGAAACTCGGCGAGAACACGCTGTGGATCGACTGCGATGTGCTTCAGGCCGACGGCGGCACCCGCACCGCCTCGATCACCGGCGCCTACCTCGCCGCGCGGCTCGCCATCCAGAAGCTGATCGACGCCAAGAAAATTGCCGAGAGCCCGCTCGTGGACTCGGTCGCCGCGGTCAGCGTCGGCCTCTTCAACGCTGAAGCCCTGCTTGACCTCAACTACGTCGAGGACAAGGACGCCGAAGTGGACGCCAACGT
Organism: uncultured Oleiharenicola sp.; assembly: GCA_966252395.1. Lineage (GTDB taxonomy): Bacteria > Verrucomicrobiota > Verrucomicrobiia > Opitutales > Opitutaceae > Lacunisphaera. Next base: position 11,512 of record CBINOW010000073.1, read on the forward strand.
CGTCATGACCGGCCGCGGCCAGTTCGTGGAAGTGCAGAGCAGCGGCGAGGAATCCACCTTCTCGCAGGAGCAGCTCGATGCCCTTCTCGGCCTCGCCAAGACCGGCCTGCAGGAGCTGGCCGGCATCCAGAGAACGTTTTTGGCCAAGCATCTTCCCGCCGGAGCCAGCTGACCGATTGGCCCGCTAACTGCTTTTCCGTCCCCATGAAATCGTCCCGCCTTCGTTCGCTTGCCCTCCTCGCCACCCTCGCCCTGCCCGTGCTGGCGCACGCCCACCCCGGCCACGACGGTGACCACGACTTCGGTTGGGACTTTGAGCATCTGGCCGGCCATCCGCTCGCCACTCTCGCCTGCCTCTCGCTGCTCGCCGCCGCCGGCTGGGGCGTGTGGAAGCTCGTGAAGTCGCGGTCCGCCACGAAGACCGAGCGCGTTAAGCGCGAGTGACTTGGATGTAGGGCGGGGTTCAGCGACCCGCCCTACAACTTCCGCGGATCACAGGCCATGTGCGCATAATGCGCGGCCAGAATCCTCCGCAATTCCTTCAGCGTGCGCCGCAGCCGGATGCTGTCTTGCGCCACAAACTTGAGACTCCAACCACCTCGGCGCAGCGCGCTCACGCCCAGCCATACGCCATCGCCATGCAAGGCCCGCGCGGCATCCAACCAAGGCGCCTCCCCCTCCGCGATCAACACGGCGTTGCCAAAGCAGGCTTTCGCGCCTGAACCGGCGAGTGCCGCCAACGCCTTCAGCTCCGCGCCGGTTTGCTCGAAGCGCTCGCGCAGGATCAGTTCGCCGCCCAACCGCACCTCGGTTTCCAAGCACAGCCGGTCCCAGAGCCAGGCCTCGCCTTTGTGCGCGATGCGACCGGGCATAAGCATATCCACGAAAAACAATCCGCCGCCCGTCTCCACCTCAACCGTCGTCGTCTGGCGATAGCGGCTGCCCCGATGCGGCACCAGCGGCTCGGGCCACACCTCGAGCCAGCCGCGCTTGGCCACGCCAAAGTGCTGCCGACATTCCGCCGATCCCCCCCTCATCTTGAAGACGCGACTCGCGCTGGGCGTCGTCACCAGCAACACCGCCCCCTCGCCTACGGCGATATCCGACTCCAACGAGTCGCCTTCGAGAATACCCGCCGTGGGATTGACGACCTGCACGAGCAACGCCCCGGCATCCGCATCCCAGTAGGGCTTGCTCACATGATACGGCGCGCGAAACGACTGCCCCGTCAACGCCGTGCGCCCGCCGGTGCCGGCGGTGGCCTTCAAGCGAAGATGTCCGGAGAACGTGGTCATGCACGAACTCCCACCCCATCCCCGAAACCTGTCATTCTGAGCAAAGCGAAGAATCCAAGCAGACATTCGAAAGCCATGCCGCGGCTCCTGCCTCCCCTGGATCCTTCGCTGCGCTCAGGATGACGATTCGCGGCCATTTTTGTGTCCCTTCGTGCCTCTTGGTAGCCACTCATGCCTTGGCCTTCTTCCCGAACAGCACCTGCTGCTCGATCCACGCGATCACCTGGTCGAGATTGTGCTCCCGCTTCAGGTCGCAGAACAAAACGGCCGCGCGCCGCGCTGCACCTTGGCGTCGCGCTCCATCACGCCGAGGTCGGCGCCGACGAGCGGGGCGAGGTCGATTTTGTTGATCACCAGCAGGTCGCTGAACCGGATGGCCGGGCCGCCCTTGCGCGGGATTTTGTCCCCCTCGGCCACGTCGATGACGTAGATGAACGCGTCCACGAGCTCGGGTGAAAAGGTCGCCGTCAGGTTGTCGCCCCCACTTTCGACCAACAGCAGTTGCAGGTCGGGAAACTTCGCCTCCAGCGCACGGCAGGCCTGCTCGTTCATGGTCGTGTCGTCGCGGATCGCGGTATGCGGACAGCCCCCGGTCTCCACGCCCGCGATGCGTTCGGCGGGCAGTGCGCTGTGCTTGATCAGGAACTGGGCGTCCTCGGAGCAGTAGATGTCGTTCGTCACGACCGCCATCGAGTAGCGGTCGCGCAGCTTCTGCGAGAGCCGGAGACAAAGCATGGTCTTGCCCGAACCAACCGGGCCGCCGATGCCGATGCGTGGGGAACGTTTCATAGGAAATGACAGAGCTCACCACAGAGACACCAAGTCACCGAGGAAATGACCGGACTTTGTGTCTTCGTGTCTTTGTGATTCAATTTGATCATGAAATAAACATCCGGCTGTCCGCGTGCTCGTGTCGGGCCGCCGCTATATCCAGCCACGGGTTGAACCAGCCGATCTCCGCCTGCGGCACCTGTTCGGCCGCAGCGATGACCGCCGGCGCCTGCTGGAGCAGCTCGGTCAGCAGCGACTGGCTGGCGTTCTGGCCGAGACGCAGGAGCTTCATGGCCGCCGACAACACAGCTGCCAGCGAGGCATAATACACCCCGCCCAGCACCGCCGGCAAAGGCGCGCCCAGCACGCGGCCCTCCAGGGCCGCAGCGATGGCCGCGGAATAGGGCCAGCCGTCGGTGGCCGAGCGTTCGAGATATGCTGAAGCCAGCGGATGCGGACGCAGCGTCGCGATCAATTCGGTGCGTTGGCGTCCGATGTTGTCCGCCGCCAGCCGCGCCTCCTTCGCCGTCTTGAGCGCAGACGACAACCGGCAGAGTGCTCCGACCTGCTGCCAGTTCTCCTCGCCCAGCGCTCGCCACGCGTGCGCCGCCAGCGGCAATTCGGCCTGCCGCAACCCCGGCAGCACCGACAACAGCATGAAGTCCCGCAGCGTCGCCCGGTCATGCACGACGCCTTCCTGCACCAAGCCCTCCAGCCCGAATGAATGCGCGTAGCTCCCCGTCGGATAAAACGAGTCTCCGGCCTGCAACAGGCCCGCGATCCACGCGGCTTCAGTGTTGGTGGCTCGGCCCGAGCTCATGGATGGAAAGATTGCCGCGGGCAAAGCGCCCCGGGCGGAAAACCGCGGTCGTGGGTTTGAAGGGCACGTTTAGACGCCCGAACAGCTGGCGAACCGCCGGTTCGTCGGGCGCCAGCAAACGCGCCGGCTCGCTCTGCAGTTCCAAATGCAGATTGCCCACGGCCCAGCCGATGCCCGCCGCCGCGGACGGCGCCATTTCCAGCGATACTTCCAGCACCGCCTCGGGTTGTTGTCGCACAACGTAACGCGCCGTGGCCGTCTGCCAGAACGCCTCACCGGGCTGCAGCCGCTTCTCCAACTCGAAGCCGAACTCCGTTCCGTCTTCTGCTGTTCCGCGCCAGATGCGCTTGGCCAGCATGAGTCGCTCCACCGTCAAAGCCACCTCCGGCAGACTCGCGTCAGGGGTAGCAAGAGGAGCGGTGATCAGCTGCAGCATGAAGACCGGCAGCTAAGCGAGTCGCGTGCCACCCAGGCAAGCCCGCGCCAATCTGTGCGCCGAATTTGGTTGGCCGCATGTGACTGGGAGGCCAATCAGGTGACACTGCCCCGCCACCCCACCCTTTTCGCCCATGAATTCCTGGTTCATCCTCATCGTCGCCGGCCTGCTGGAAGTATGCTGGGCGAGTGCGCTCAAGTCCACGGCCGGCTTCACCCGTCTGTGGCCGACGCTGTTCTTCGCCGTCACCCTCGCCGGCAGCATGTATTTGCTGAGCGTGGCGGTGAAAACCCTGCCCGTGGGCACGGCCTACGCCGTGTGGGTGGGCATCGGCGCCGCTGGCACGGCGATCTTCGCCATGCTTTTTCACGGTGAAGCCATGACCGTCGCCCGTGGAATTTTTCTCAGCCTGCTGATCGTTTCGATCGTGGGGTTGAAGATGACGACGGCTACGGCGAGTTGAGCAAGGAGGGCCAGCCTCCGACCGGCCGAGACCGGTCCAACTTCAGAACAGGAAATACCGCTGCGCCAACGGCAACACCTTGGCGGGTTCGCAGGTCAGGTGGACGCCGTCGGCCTTGACGGTGTAGGTCTCGGGATCGACCTCGATCTTCGGCATGGCGTCGTTGAGCACCATGTCCTTCTTACCGACGGTCCGGCAGGATTTGACGGGCTCGAGGCGGCGCGCGAGGCCAAGTTGCTTGGGGCCGGTCTTGCTGCGGAGCGAGGCGGCGCTGACGAAGGTCACGCTGGTCTTGCCGATGGCCTTGCCGGCGGCGCCGAACTGCGGGCGGTAGAAGGTCGGCTGCGGCGTGGGAATGGAGGCGTTCGGGTCGCCCATGTTCGCCCACGCGATGAAACCGCCCTTGAGCACAACCTCGGGCTTCACGCCGAAGAGCGCGGGTTTGAAAATCACGATGTCCGCGAATTTGCCGACTTCGAGCGAACCCACGATATGCGATATGCCGTGGGCGATGGCGGGGTTGATCGTGTATTTCGCGAGATAGCGCAGAGCGCGGAAGTTGTCCGCGGCCGGGTGCGACTTGTGCGTCATCGCGCCGAACTGGACCTTCATCTTGTGCGCGGTCTGCCAGGTGCGGAGGATGACCTCTCCGATGCGGCCCATGGCCTGCGAGTCCGACGACATCATCGAGATGGCGCCGAGATCGTGCAGGCGATCCTCGGCGGCAATGGTCTCGGGACGGATGCGCGACTCGGCGAAGGCCACGTCCTCGGGGATCTTCGCGTCGAGGTGGTGGCAGACCATGAGCATGTCGAGGTGCTCATCGATGGTGTTGACCGTGTAGGGCCGCGTCGGGTTGGTGGACGACGGCAGGACGTTGGCCTCGCTGCACACGCGGATGATGTCGGGCGCATGTCCACCGCCGGCACCCTCGGAGTGGAAGGTGTGGATCGTTCGGCCCTTGAAGGCGCGGATCGTGTCGTCCACGTAGCCGGACTCGTTGAGCGTGTCGGTGTGGATCGCGACCTGCACGTCGTAGTCATCGGCGACGCCGAGGCAGACATCAATCGCGCCGGGCGTGGTGCCCCAGTCCTCGTGGAGTTTCAGGCCGATCGCGCCGGCCAGAATCTGATCCTTGAGCGGTGCGGCGGTGCCGCAGTTGCCCTTGCCGAGGAAACCGAGATTCATCGGGTAGGCCTCGGCGGCCTCCAGCATGCGGTGGATGTTCCAGGCGCCGGGCGTGCAGGTCGTGGCAAAGGTGCCGTGGGCCGGGCCTGTGCCGCCGCCCAGCATCGTGGTGATGCCGGAACTGATGGCCTCGTCGATCTGCTGCGGGCAGATGAAATGGATGTGCGTGTCGATGCCGCCGGCGGTGATGATGCTCCCCTCGCCCGCGATGACCTCGGTGCCGGCGCCGACGATCATCGGGTTTTTCTTCTTCGTGCGCGGGTCCACGAAAACCGAACCGATGCCGTTCTGAATGCCGGGGTTGCCGGCGTGGCCGATGCCGACGATTAGGCCGTGCTTGATCCCGATGTCGGCCTTGATGACGCCGAGAACGGGGTCGAGGATCGTGGCGTTCGTAATGACGAGATCGAGCGACTCGGCATCGGTCGCGGTGGACGATTGGCCCATGCCGTCGCGGATGACCTTGCCGCCGCCGAACTTCACCTCGTTGCCGTAGCCGCCGCCTTCGGCGATGAGGTCGCGCTCGACCTGGACGAACAGCTCGGTGTCGGCGAGGCGCACACGGTCACCGACGGTAGGGCCGAACATTTCGGCGTATTGGCGTCTCGAAAGTTTCAAGGGCATTGAAAGAAAATGATTTTTAACACAGAGGACGCAGAGAGCACAGAGGGCTTATCAGCGGGATTTCCTCCGTGCTCTCTGTGATCTCTGTGTTGAAGATTTTGGCTTGGTATCCAGCTTGCCGTTGATCTTGGCCTGCAGGCCATAGACCTCGCGCAAGCCGGCGAGGGCGACGAGTTCGACACGCTTGGTGTCACCGGCCTCGAAGCGGACAGCGGTGCCGGCGGGGATGTTGAGGCGGAAGCCGCGAGCGGCCGCCCGGTCGAACTCCAGCGCCTCGTTCGTCTCGAAGAAATGGTAGTGCGATCCCACCTGAATCGGACGGTCGCCGGTGTTGGTGATGTCGAGCGTCAGCGTCTTGAGGCCAAGGTTGGCATCGAGCGCAGGCGCATCAGGCGCGGGGATGATTTCGCCGGGAATCATTTTTGAAAAATCCAAACACCAATGACCAAACGCCAAATAACTCGATCCAAGTGATGAATATCGAAAATCATATTCTTTGTGATTTGGCGTTTGGGGTTTGGCGTTTTCCTAACGGATTGGGTTGTGCACGGTCACAAGCTTCGTGCCGTCGGGGAACGTGGCCTCGACCTGGACGTCGTGGATCATCTCGGGGACCCCTTCCATGACGTCGCTGCGCTTGAGGATCGTGGTGCCGAAGCTCATGAGTTCGGCGACAGATTTGCCGTCGCGCGCGCCTTCCATGATCTCGTAGGTGATGATGGCGACCGTCTCCGGATAGTTGAGCTTCAGGCCCCGGGCCTGGCGGCGCCGGGCGAGGTCGGCAGCGGTTACGACCAGCAGTTTCTCGCGTTCGCGGGGGGTGAGATGCATGCGAATTCCTTATTAGCCACAAAGACAGGAAGAACACGAAGGCGAAAAATCCACTCCCTCGTGCTTCTTTGTGATCTCTGTGCCTCTGTGGATCATTTAAACCTGCAGGTGCTCCTTCACGACCTCGTCGGTCAAGCTGGCGATGGGGCCGGAGACGACCACGGCGCCGCGGTCCATGGCGTAGAAACGGTCGGCCACCTCGCGGCAGAAATCCACGTATTGCTCGACGAGGAGGATGGCGAGGGCATGCGTCTCCTTGAGCTTTTTGACCGCGGACTTGATCTCGCTGACATCCTTCGCGGCTTGGTCGATCGCCGCCGCCGGAGCGGCGGGTGCCTTGAGCTTCTTCAGCGTGTCGCCGATCTGATCAATGATGGACGGCTGGATGCCCTCGGTGGGTTCGTCGAGGATGAGCAGCTTGGGATTGGTCAGCAAGGCGCGCCCGATGGCAAGTTGCTGCTGTTGGCCGCCGGAGAGCACGCCGCCCTTGCGCTTCAGGAAGTCCTTCAGGATGGGGAACAGGTCATAGACCCGCTCCAATGCCGTGCGCGCGTCGGCACCATTGCGATTATGAACCACGAGGCCGACCTGGAGGTTTTCCTCGACGGTCAGGTGTGGAAAAATGTCGCGGCCCTGCGGCACGTATCCGATGCCGGCACGCGCGCGCACGTCCATGGGCAGCTTCTCGATGGGCCGGCCGTCGAACAGGATCGAGCCCGCCCGCACCGGGAGCACCCCGGTGATCGACCGGAGCGTGGTCGTCTTGCCCACCCCGTTGCGGCCCATGAGGGCGACGACCTCGCCGGGATGCATCTCGAACTCAACGCCGCGCAGGATGCGCGATCCGCCGATGTAGGTTTCCAGCGCTGTAATTTTAAGCAGGGCAGTCATTTTGAACCACGAGGACACCGGGGCACAAGGAACTGAACCAAGAACCTTTGTGCCTTGGCGCCTTCCTGGTGAAAGGGTTGAGGATTCATCTTCATCGCGTCCCGTGCTTCCCGCGGCCGAGATAGACCTCGCGGACTTTCTGGTTGGACTGGACCTCGTCGAACTTGCCTTCGCAGAGCACCGTGCCCTGGTGCAGCACGGTCACCTGGCCGTCGCGGGCGATCTGCTTCACGAATGTCATGTCGTGCTCGACGACGACGATGCTGTGTTTGCCGGACAGGCTGATGAGCAACTCCCCGGTGCGGTGCGTCTCCTCGTCGGTCATGCCGGCAGCGGGTTCGTCCACGAGGAGCAGCTTGGGCTCCTGGGCGAGCAACATGCCGATTTCGAGCCACTGTTTCTCGCCATGCGCGAGCAGGCCGGCCTTCCAGCTGCGCTTGGCGTCGAGACGCACGAGCTTGAGCAGCTCGTCAATGTGATCGCGGTCAGTGGACGAAAGTCGTTTGAACAGCGACGCGAAGACTCCGCGCGGGCCGTTGAGCGAGAGCACCAGGTTGTCGTAAACGGTGTGCTCGGTGTAAACACTCGGCGTCTGGAACTTCCGGCTGATGCCGAGGCGGTTGATCTCGTATTCGTTCAGCTTGGTCAGGTCGTGATCCGTGGCCGGGTCGGCGCCGAACTCGATTTTCCCCTTGTCGGGCTGGGCGCGGCCGGTGATGAGGTCGAAGAACGTGGATTTGCCCGCGCCGTTCGGGCCGATGACAGTGCGCAGTTCGCCCTCGAAGAGGTAGAAGTTGAGGTTCGTGATGGCCTTGAAGCCATCATAGGTCTTGGAGACATCCTCGACGGTGAGAATCGCGCGCGGCATCGGGAGAGAGGCGGGTTATAATTTGGTCGGGGCCGAGGCCGGTGCCTGGAGGGATTCGGTCTCCGCCTTGGGTTTGGTGAACTTCTGCCACACGGCCTTCAGTCGGGCGGGCAGGCTCACGAGACCGCCGGGCAGGAAGAGCACGACGAGGATGAAGAGGCCGCCGAGGATGATGAGCCAGAGGTCGGGATAGGCGCGCGTGGCCCAGCTCTTGAGCGCGTTGATGCTGACGGCGCCGAGGATGGGACCGAGCAATGTGCCGCGTCCGCCCACGGCGACCCACACCACCGCCTCAAGCGACTTGTCGGCCTGCATCTCGCCCGGGTTGATGATGCCGACAAGCGGCACGTAGAGCGCGCCGCCCACGGCGGCGATGAGCGCGGCGAGCACGAAGACGAACAGCTTGTAGTGCGCGGTGGCGTAGCCGCTGAAGAGCACGCGATTCTCGCCGTCGCGAATCGCCTGTTGCACGAGCCCGAACTTCGTGCGCCCGAGCCAGCGGCAGAAGAGATAAACGAGCAGGAGCGTGATGGCCGCGGCGAGATAGAGGCCGCGCTGGGTGCCGGAAGCCAGGATGTCGTAACCGAGGATGAACTTGAAGTCGGTGAAGCCGTTGTTGCCACCGAGGAGCAGGTTGTTGCGGAAAAACATGATCGAGGCCGCGTAGGTCAGCGCCTGCGTGAGGATCGAGAAATACACGCCCTTGATGCGCGAGCGGAACGCCAGGAAGCCGAACAGGTAGGCGATGAGCCCCGGCAGCAGGAAGACCATCGTGAGCGCGAACGGGAAGCTGCTGAACGGCTCCCAGAACGCCGGCAGCCGCTCCCAGCCGAGGAACACGAGGAAGTCGGGAATCGGCTTCTTGTATTGGCCGAGATCGCCGATCATGCGCATGAGATACATGCCGTGCATGTAGCCGCCCAAGGTGAAGAACAGCGCCTGGCCGAGGCTGAGCAGACCGGTAGACCCCCAAAGCAGGTTCACCGAGAGGGCGAGCAGCGCGTAGCAGAGGTATTTGCCCCAGAGCCGGATCGTAAAATCGCTCACCACGCCGTTGGCGTGCAATAGCGGGAAGACCACGATCATCGCAAACGCGACGGCGGCCACGACGCCGATCTCGACACGATGACGCGCCAACCAGCCGGAGGAGGTGGGTCCGGGGTTACTCATCGAGATTGCGGCTGCGGGTGACAAAGAGGCCGGCGGGCTTCCACTGGAGGAACAGGATGATGCCGCCGAGCACGAGGATCTTGCCGAAGACGGCGGCGTCCTGCGCGAGATTCTGGAGGAAGCCGCCGATGCCCGGCACCCACGCGAGACCCGGCGCCCAGAACGGAAGGTATTGCTGCAGCACCTGGTCCACGCCGCCGATGCCGAAGGCGCTGATGATCGTGCCGGCGAGGCTTCCCACCCCGCCGACCACCACGACCATGAACGAATCAATGATGTAGCTCTGGCCGAGCGACGGACCGACGTTGCCGATCTGGCTCAGGAACGCGCCCGCGAGTCCCGCGAGCCCGCTGCCGAGACCGAAGGTCAGCAAGTTCACCCGCTCCGTGCGCACGCCCATGCAGGCGGCCATCTGGCGGTTTTGCATCGAGGCACGGATGAGCAGACCGAGGGAGGTCTTGGTCAGCACCAGCCACATGCCGAAGACGATCAGGATGGCGAAGCCGATCACGAAGACGCGGTTCCAGCCGAGCAGCACGTCGTTCACCGTCCAGTTGCCGCTGAGATAGACGGGGCTGGAGACCTGCACGTTGTTCGCGCCGAACATCAGGCGGAAGACCTGTTGCAACACGAGCGACACGCCCCAGGTGGCGAGCAGGCTCTCGAGTGGACGCCGGTAGAGCCACTGGATGACGCTGCGTTCGAGCCCGATGCCCACGATCGCCGCGGCGAGAAAACTAAGCGGTAGCGCCGTGATGAAATACCACTGGTAGGCCGCACCGGAGAGGTTCATTCCCGGCACGGGCAGACTGAAGCCGAAGAACGGCAACGTGACGCCCGCGCCGAAGATATTTTGCACGAGGTAGGTCGTGTAAGCGCCAACCGCGATCATCTCGCCGTGCGCCATGTTGATGACGCGCATCAGGCCGAAGGTGATGGCGAGGCCGAGCGCGGCCACGAGCAGGATGCTGCCCAGGCTCACGCCGCGGAAAAGGGTGCCCATGAAGTCCACGGTCGAGCGGTGCGATTCGACCGCATAGAGGGCGCCCTTGGCCGCGGTGATCAGCGGCTCGTTCTTCTTTTCCTCGGCCTCCTTGAGCGCGCGCTGGAGAAAATCGGTGCTGGAAAGCGTGTGCAGGGCCTTGAGCTCGCCGAGGGCGGCGAGTTTCACGTCGTCCTTGGAGTCCTTGAGCTGGATGAGCGCCACGGCCTCACGGAGGAAGCGGAGAGCCTTAGGATCAGTCTCCACGCCGAGGCGCTCCTGCAGGATGGGCAGCTTGGTTGCGTCCTGGGCCAAACCGAAGGCTTGGATCGCCTTGATGCGGCGCGCCACGTCGGGCGAGACCATGTCAAACACATCGAGCACGCCCTTCATCGCGCGGCGCAGACTGGTGGTATGCTCCACCGCCTTGAGTCCGCTCGCCGCCAGGCGCAGCGGCTGACCGGCGGAATCCCGGAGCGGCTCACCCGTGTCCACCCGCAGGGCGGCACGGGCCTCGTCCGCATCCTTGGCCCCGGTGAGCTGGACCGGCACGGGAGTTTCACCTTCGGCATAAATGAAAAGATTGTCGGTGCGCCAGGCGTCGAGCAGGACCGGAATGGCCTCGTCGGGGTTGCCGCTAAGCGAAGCGAGCAGGGTGCGCGTCTGCGCGGCCTCCGGCGCGAGGATGGCCCTGACGATGGTGGCACGGGCGGATTCGGCGGCCGGCGCGATCACGCCGAGGGGCAGCAGGGTGATCAGGAGCAAACGCTGAAAAAATTTCATGCTAACGGAAGTTGGCGGATGCTGGATTCATGCCAAAAAAGCGGGGCGGGCTGTGAAACCCGCCCCGCGTCCAATACCTACAAACAAAGTGTGAGGATTCGACCCACGCTTGTCATTGCGAGGAGGCCCGCCTCCGGGCCGACGAAGCAATCCATCTGGCCGTTTCGACAAGCTCAAGGCTCCGAGCCTGTCGAGGAGCTGGATCGCCACGCCCGGCTACGCCGGACTCGCGATGACAAGGCGGTTTCGAAAAGCGCCTTACTTGAACTTCCCCTTGAGCCAAGGCTCGCCGTAGACGTTGCTGAAGGACTTCACGATCTTGAACTGGCCGTCGGCCTTGGTCTCGCCGATGAAGACGTTCTTCGTGACGTGCATGTTGGGCTGCGAGGTGACCTTACCGCCGGGACCGTCGAAGGAGAGGCCGCTCTTGAAGGCGGCGCGAACCTTGTCCACGTCGAAGGAGCCGGCCTTCTCGACCGCGGCCTTCCACAGGTAGACGCCGACGTAGCTGAGCACCATGGGCGAGCAGGTGACGCGGCCTTCCTTCACCACGCCGGGGACGGTGGTCTTCTTGAGCCAGGCCTGGAAGTCGGCGACGAACTTCTTGTTCGCCGGGGAGTCAATCGACTGGAAGTAGGTCCAGCAGCCGAGCTGGCCGACGAGCTGGTCGGCGGGCAGGCCGCGGAACTCATCCTCGGAGATCGAGAAGGAGACGACCGGGCAGGTCTCGGCGGTGAGGCCGGAGGCGGCGTATTCCTTGAAGA